>JASHRF010000054.1 GCA_030037545.1 Acidobacteriaceae bacterium
GCTCCCGCGCACCCGTCCCATCCTGCCCGGCGAAGCTGTCATCGATTAGTGCTCAGCCACCTGCTACACTCTCAACCGTGATGTCCCTTGCAAGTGTGTGGGTTGGAGTCATTTCGTATTTTCTTGGGTCGATCCCCACGGGGTACCTGCTGGTGCGCGCCTTCCGCAAGCAGGACATCCGCACCGTGGGCAGCGGGAACATCGGCACCACCAACGTGATTCGCTCCGGCAGCAAAATACTGGGCGTGACCACGTTCGTCCTCGATGCCGGCAAGGGCGCGGCCGCGGTCCTGCTGGGCGCATACGTGTTCGCGCCCATGCTGCCCGCCTGGCCGCAGCGCAACGTGGAGGCGCTGGCGGCGCTCTGCGCGGTCATCGGGCACGTCTTCACGGTGTGGCTGCGATTCAAAGGCGGCCGAGGCGTGGCTACGGGATTCGGCGTGTTCCTGGTGGCCGCGCCGTGGGCCGCGCTGGCGTCCATCGCCCTGTTCGCCGCGGTCACCTGGCTCACGCGCTATGTTTCGCTGGGCTCGATCCTTGGCGCAGCCAGCTTTCCTGTCTTTGCCTGGCTCACGGTGCGCGGGCAGAAGCCGGCGTTCTTCCTCGCCGTACAGATCGCAGTGGCGCTGTTGATTATCGTCAAGCATCATCCCAACATTCGCCGGCTCCTGACCGGCACCGAACACCGGTTTGGAGCGGCCAAAACGGCATGACAGTCATACCCATCAGCCCTCGCATCGTGGTGCTGGGCGCCGGCGCCTGGGGAACGGCGCTGGCGCTTTCGCTGGCTCGCAGTGGCCGCCAGGTGACTCTGTGGGCTTTCACTCCGGAGCTGGCCAAAACCATCGACGGCGCCCGCGAGAACGTACAGTTCCTGCCCGGGTTCTCCTTGCCGGAACAGATTTCGGTCACAGGCGACGACGCCGTGGTGGCCCACGCCGACATCCTCTTCTCCGTCATCCCCTCGGAGTTCCTGCACGCCACCATCGTTCGGCTGCGCAGCCAGATGCACGCCGGCCAGATCCTCGTAAGCGCCACCAAGGGCCTGGAGACAGGCACCAACCTGCGCATGACGCAAGTGATTGCCAACGCGCTGGCCGAGACCGGGCTCGGCAATGTTCCCATCGGGGCGCTGAGCGGGCCCAGCTTCGCCAAGGAAGTGGCGGAAGGACAGCCGACCGTGGTCACCGTGGCGTTCCTCGATCACGCGGTGGCGGCGCTGGTGCAGCGCGAGGTCTCGTCGGAAACGCTGCGCCTGTACACATCGTCAGACGTGGTCGGCGTCGAGCTGGGCGGCGCGCTCAAGAACGTGATTGCGATCGCGGCGGGCGTGGCCGCGGGCGTGGGACTGGGACACAACTCGTCCGCAGGCCTGATCACTCGCGGCATTGCGGAGATCACGCGCCTGGCCGTAGCGTGCGGCGCGCGGCGGGAGACGCTGTCGGGGCTCTCCGGACTCGGCGACCTGGTGCTCACCTGCACCGGCTCGCTCAGCCGCAACCGGACGGTGGGACAAGCGTTAGGCGAAGGCCGTAAGCTGCCCGAGATTCTCGAGTCCCTGGGCGGCAAGGTGGCTGAAGGCGTGCGCACCACCCGCGCCGCGCTCGGACTGGCCCGCAAACACGGCATCGAGATGCCCATCACCGAGCAGATGGAGCTGATCCTCAACGAAGGCAAGGACCCCCGCGAGGCGATCCGTGCCCTCATGCTCCGGCCGGGGAAAGACGAGCACTGAGGTCGCAGCTTCATCTCGCGCCGTAGGTGCAGCGGTTTTTAGCCCCGCGCTTCAGCGTGGGGTCGGCCATCCCAGATTGAGACCGGAGTCCCGTCAGGGACGGCGCCGGAGCCATCAGAAATTCACGATGAAACCGGGAACCCACGCTGTACCATAGCCGTAAGCCATACCAGGAGTTCGCTCCATGCCTTCCCCTGCCGCTCCGGCCACGGCACTTCGTGCTGCAAACCCGTCCGCGCCGGTCGCCCCGCTGAAAGTCGACGCGCTCGTCAAGCGCTTCGGCTCGATCACCGCCGTGGACGGCATCAGCCTTGAGCTTCGTGCCGGCGAGTGCCTCGGCCTGGTCGGCCCCAATGGCGCCGGCAAAACCACGCTCATTCGCGCCATCGTGGGCCGCGTCATTCCCGACTCCGGCGCTGTCTCGGTCTTCGCCCATCCCGCTGCCTCGCCTGAAGCCCGCCGGTCGCTGGGATGGGTGCCGCAGGAGCTGGCCCTCTATCCGCGCCTCACCGCCCGCGAAAACCTCCACTCCTTCGGCCGCTATGCCGGCCTCAAGGGCGCCCAGCTCCGCGACGCCATCGCCTGGTGCCTCAACTGGGCCGCGCTCGAGGACCGCGCCGGCGCCTTGACCCGCAATCTCTCCGGGGGTATGAAGCGTCGGCTCAATATGGCTGCCGGCATGATTCACCGCCCCAGCCTGGTGCTCATGGACGAGCCCACCGTGGGCGTCGATCCGCAATCGCGCAACCGCATCTTTGAGATGATCGAAGCCTTGCGCGCCACCGGAACCACCCTCATCTACACCACGCATTACATGGAAGAAGCGGAGCGGCTCTGCGACCGCGTGGCCATCGTCGATCACGGCCGAATCATCGCGCTCGATACGCGCGAAGGGCTGGTTGGGAACGCATTTGGACCGCGCAGCCAGGTGACGGCGCGCGTGAGCGGATCGCCGCAGGCCGTTGCCGCCTGGGTCAAGAGCCGCGGCGGCCGGCTTGCCGACCATCTCGCCCACACCGGCCCCGAATCCATCTCCAGCACCGCCGAATTCACCGTGGAGAGCCCCACGCAGATTGCCGCGCTGCTCGACTCCGCCGCCGCCACCGGCCTCGATCTGGTCGATCTTTCCCTGCGCCGGCCCAATCTCGAATCGGTCTTTCTGCACCTCACCGGAAGGGAGCTGCGCGATTGATTCTCTCCATTGTCCGCACCGCCCTCGTCGCTCTGCGCCGCGATCGCGCTTCGCTGGCGCTCTCCTTTTTACTGCCGGTGGCCTTCTTCACCATCTTCGCCGTCATCTTCGGGGGCATGCACGATACCACGCCGCGCATCACCGCCATCGTTGTCGATCAGGACCGGAGCGCCGCCTCTAGGCAGCTCGTCGGGGCGCTCCAACGGGAAACCTCCCTGAAAATCCTCACCGGCCACGCGACCCAAGGCAACGCGGAGGAGCCCTACTCCGCCGCGTCCGCGCAGGCCGCCGTGCAGGTCGGCGACGCGCCCATCGCGCTCATCATTCCCAAGGGTTTTGGCGCCCATCCCATCTCCTTCGGGCCACGGCAACCCGGCACCGCCATCCAGATGCTCAACGATGCGAGCGACACGATCGCGCCCCAGGTGGTTACCGGCCTGCTGCAGAAGGTGGCCATGACCTCCATGCCTCTGACCATGGCCGAGCAGGGCATGGACTATACGCAAAAATACGTCGGCTTCTTTACGCCCGAGCAGAAGAAGCGCATGGAAGACAGTCTGGCCGCGCTCCGCCAGAAATTGCAGACGGAAAAGCCCGATCCCTCCACGGCACAGGCTTCCGATGACAACGGCTTTGCCGGCATCATCCGAGTCGACAAGCGCTCCGTGGTGGGCCAGACTCAGAACAGCAACATGATCTCGTACTATGCCGCGGCCATCGGCGTCATGTTTCTGCTCTTTACGGCGTCGGGCTCGTCCGGCTCGCTGCTCGACGAGGCCGAAAGCGGCGCGCTCGATCGCGTGCTCAGCTCGCGCGTGACCATGGGCACGCTGCTGGCCGGCAAGCTCGTCTTCAATACACTCCTCGCCTTTGTGCAGCTTCTGGTCATGTTTCTGTGGGGCTGGGCCGTCTTCAAGGTCGACTTCTTCTCCCACATTCCCGGCTTCGTGGTCATGGGCCTCTGCGCCTCGGTAGCCGTGGCGGCTTTCGGCATTCTGTTGGCCTCCATGTGCCATACGCGCGCGCAGCTGGGCGCGGTGTCCACGCTCCTGATCTTGATGATGTCGGCCATCGGCGGCAGCATGTTTCCCCGCTACCTGATGACGCCGGCGGTGCAGAAAGCCGCCCTATTCACCATCAATGCCTGGGCCATCGACGGGTTCACCAAGGTCTTCTGGCGCAACCTGCCGCTGGCCTCGCTGTGGCCGCAAGTCTCAGTGCTGCTGGCCGTAGCCCTCGTGCTGTTTCTGGTGTCGCGCCACATTGCGCGCCGCTGGGAGTACGCATGAGAGGCCGCGCCGCGGCCCCGGGGCGAAAACCGAGAACTGTCAAATGACAAGCCGTCTCACCCGAGGGGGTGTACCCCGCCAAAAAGTCAAGACCCCGCCTCCCAACTTTTCTTATAACCCACTGAATTGAAACGCCTTTTTCCCGTCGGCATTTTGCCGGGAATTTACTCGGTTTACCCTATCATGACCTTGAAATGAACCCACTCTCCACCACGGAAAAGACCCTGCCGGTAAGCTCCGAGGCCATTCGCCCAAAATGGACAGCCTTGCCGCCACAAAATCGGCGTTTGTGTGCATCGCGCACGGCATTTTTCTAGCGGTCTTCGAGGGTCCTCAGGCTTCGCAACTCCTTTATGCTGAGCCCGCTGCATCCACCCTCTACGCCCGGAAAGGAGCAAAAACATGACCGCCCCCTCCCCCCCAAAAAAGTCCACCCCGTAGCTGGGTACCCATCTTTCGCTTTCTCCGGATTTGACCCCTGAATCCCCATCCCGTAGACTAAGAAATTGCGAAGGATGCGGCGAAAGCGGCATTCCTGCCCCACCATCCTCCCTGAAATCAGGGTTATTCGACAGGAAGAACCATGGCCAACCATGTATCGGCGCTCAAGCGCGCCCGCCAGACAGAGACACGTACTGAAGTGAACCGCGCCAACCGCAGCCGCGTCCGCACCAGCCTGCGCACCCTGCGCGAATCGCTGGCCAAGGGCGAAGTGAAGGCCGCCAGCGAGCAGTACCGCGCCACGGTCTCCGCCCTCGATAAGAGCGTGCAGAAGGGTGTGCTCCACGCCAACACCGTTTCCCGTTACAAGAGTCGCCTGAACGCGCGCCTGAAGGCCCTGGCGTCCGCCAAGGCATAGCCGTTCGTAGCCCGCAATTTTTCGCAACGGCTTAAGCGGCAGCCATTTGTCCGCACCATCGTCAGCCGGGAACCCTCCCGGCTGAACGTGTTTTTTGCTGTCGTTCTATTCAGAAAAGGATGAAGGCGGATTCTTTCCCGGACGCGCAACTTCATGCCGGACCCGGAGCTCGGTCACGGGGGCCAGGAGCCGCCGGTTCCATTTGAAAAGTAAAGGGGCCGGCCTTCAGGAGGCCTTGCCGCGCAGCTCCTGCTCGGCGCGGAGCCAGTCTTCCTCCTGATGCCCGTCCTTGTAGCCGCGCTCGGCCCAATATTTGCGGGCCAGCTCGGAAATCTGCTCGTGCGAAGGGCTGCCGTGTTTCGCCTTCGTAATGGACTCCACGGAGCCATTGGCCTGTTTGGCTGGGGCCTTGCGGGTTTTGGTTGCAGTGGCGGACTTCTTGACGGTCTCTGCCATTCGGATATCCTCCTAAGCGGAAAAATTCAGGGAGCCGACGAGCTGGTCGTCTCCTTTAGGATAGCGGACCCAGGCAGTGCACTCAAGCGCGGACAGCCCCGCAGGAACCTTGATTTGAACGGTTGTGCCAAAACGGTTCAACCTCAGCAACTTGCGAAACGGCCTCAGGCTCGCGCCAGAGGCTGCGATAGCACTGGCCAGCTTCCTTGGTCCCTCGCCCTTAGTCCCCATTTCACTCAGTTCAGCCGTTCAAAGATCCCCGCCGCACCCATGCCGCCGCCCACGCACATCGTCACCATCCCGTAGCGCACCTGCCGGCGCCGCATCTCGGCGAGCAGCGTAGCCGTGAGCTTGGCGCCGGTGCAGCCCAGCGGATGCCCGAGCGCAATGGCCCCGCCGTTCACATTCACCTTGGCCGGATCGAGGCCCAGCGTGCGCATCACCGCCAGCGCCTGCGCCGCAAAAGCCTCGTTCAGCTCGATCAGGCCAATATCGTCGAGCTTCAGCCCGGCGCGCTGCAGCGCCTTCGGAACCGCGGAAATCGGCCCCATGCCCATTTCCTCGGGCAGGCACCCCGTTGCAGCGAAGGCCACCAGCCGCGCCAGCGGCTGCAGCCCCAGCTCGTGTGCGCGCCCGCTCTCCATCAGCACTGCCGCTGCGGCTCCGTCCGATGTCTGCGACGAGTTGCCGGCCGTCACCGACCCCTGCGCGTGGAACACCGGCTTGAGCTTCGCCAGCGCTTCGGCTGAGGTATCGGCGCGCGGCCCCTCGTCGGCGCGGAATTTCCGCTCCTCGATGTGAAGCTTTCCCGGCGCGCCATCGGGGCTGGCGATCATGACCGGAACGGGAATCAGCTCCTCGTCGAACCGCCCCGCAGCCTGCGCAGCCAGCGCCTTCTGGTGGCTGGCAAGCGCAAAAGCATCTTGATCTTCGCGGGACACCGCGTAATGCCGCGCCACGCGCTCGGCGGTCAGTCCCATGGTGAGCAGCGAAGCCGGGTAATGCTCCGCCAGCCACGGGTTGGGACTAGGCTTATTGCCGCCCATGGGAATCAGGCTCATGGATTCCGCGCCCCCGGCCACCACCACCCGGCAGCCGCCGGCGCGAATACGCTGATCGGCCTGTGCAATGGCCTCCAGGCCCGACGAACAGAGCCGGTTCACCGTGACGCCGGGGATTTCCACCGGCAGCCCCGCGCGCAAAATCGCCCAGCGCGCTAAGTCCAGACCCTGCTCGGCTTCGGGTTGCGCGCAGCCCAGGATCACGTCGTCGATTTCGCTTTTTTCCAGGCCGGGAACCCTCTCCAAAGCCCCGCTCAACGCAGTTGCGGCCAGGTCGTCGGGGCGAGTGGTGGAAAGCGTGCCTTTAGGGGCGCGGCCAACGGGCGTGCGTACGGCGCTGACGAGAACAGCTTCGGGCATCGGAAACTCCAAGAACAGAGATCAAGGGTCAGGGATCAGTATCAGCCACGGTTTGGATGCAGTTATGCTGGCTTCCGACCCTCAAAAACCAATCTGAGCGGTCTTACAAACTGACAACTGAAAACTGTGAACTATGAACTGCGAACTGCCTCACTGCTCCGGCATATCCAGCAGCGTCCACGCGCCCTTCGCGTAGAAATGGTAGATCGTGCGGTGGTCCACAGTCGAATCGGCCAGCGCATCATGATTCACCCGGGGCGGGCGCGGGACAAGCCCGGCCTGCGCTTCGTGCACCTGCTCGGGCGTGGCCGCGTCGATGCCCCAGTTAAAACCCAGCACCGTGTCGGGCGGGTGCGGTTGCAGGCGTTCCGTCTCGGGCGCCGTGGCCAGCACCATCGGCTCCTCGTCCGCGCGGCTGGCCAAGAATACCAGTAGCGAAACCTCGCCGCCGGCCGAGCAAAGTACCGCCCAATCCGTCGAGCCCGGCCTTTCAAAGCTGCCCTTAGTCACATTTTCCGGATGGTGCGCCTCGTAGGTCTGCGGTATCAGGCATCCCCGCCGGCTAAGCTCGTCCTGTACCTCGGCGGGCAGTTGCGGAAACGAATTCACCGGCAGATGCCGGATGAGGTAGGGCGTTGCCCGTCCGCGGATCGTGACCTGGCTGGAGATGTTGAGCTGCGGAACTCCGGACGCCGCCGCGGAAGACGCTGGGCTCTGCGCGCCGGCCGCACGAAAAGCTCCGAACAAGAGAAGAGCAGCCGGCAAAATCGTCCACGCCAATCGCATTGAAGTCCCGCGTCAGTCTAGCACCTGCGGGTCGCCTCAATTCCGCAGTGGCTTGCCCGTCTTCAGCGTGTACGCGATCCGCTCCTGCGTCTTCCGCTCGCCGCACAGCGACAGAAAGGCCTCCAGCTCCAAATCCAGCAGGTACTGTTCGCTCACCAGCGTCCCGGGCGTCACCCGCCCGCCGGCCAGGATGTACGCGATCCACCGCGCCACCTTCTGGTCGTGTTCGCTCGCATAACCGGCCTCGCCCATCAGGAAGATGCCCGCTTCCATGGTGCCCAAAGCGGCCGTGCCCGGTGCGGGAATGCCGGCGCGTGGCTGCGGCGGCGTGTAGCCGGCCTCAGCCAGCGCTGCAGCCTGCGCCTTGGCGTCCAGCAGCAGCCGGTCGCGGTTCATGCTGATGCGGTCGGCGGGCGTAAGCAGGCCCATGGCCCGTGCCTCCAAAGCCGAAGTCGAAACCTTCGCCATCGCCACCAGCTCCAGTCGGTTCTTGAGCGCCGTCAACAGCTCGGCCGATTGCGCGAACCGCGACGGCGGGTCTTTTTGCGCAGAGGCGGGATCGGGCGGCGCCAGCGCCGTGGTCGCATCGATCGCCCCGAACAGCATCTCCTTCGTTCCCCCGCCGGCTGGGATCAGCCCCACCCCTGCCTCCACCAATCCCATGTAAGTTTCGCCAAAAACCTGGCGCCGCGTGGCATGAAGCACAATCTCCGCTCCGCCGCCCAGCGTGAGCCCGAACGGCGCAGCCACTACGGGCCGCGGGCAAAACTTGACCGACGAAGTCATTTTCTGGAAGAGCCCGATCATGGCCGCCACTTCGTCGAACTCGCCCTCCTGCGCCGCCAGCAAAAGCTGCATCAGGTTGGCGCCCACTGAAAAGTTATCGCGGTCGCCGCAGATCACGAAGCCGGCAAAATCCCGCACCGCATCCGACGCCGGATCGAGATTCGAGTTGATGAAGCTCAGCACGTCGCCGCCGATCGCGTTCTTGAGCGAATGCATCTCAATGCAAGCGATGCCGTCACCCAGATCGACCAGCGAGCAGCCCGAGTTCGAGCGCACCACCCTGCCCTCGCGGCGAAAATCGCCAACCCGCGCCTGGCCAGGAATCCGCGCTATCGGCTCCATGGCGCGCGTGCTCGGATTGAAACATGCGCGTCCCCCGTCCGCATACCAGGACGTGTAGCCCGCAGCCAGCAGCGCTTCAACATTGGCGCTCACGGCGATTCCGAGCGCCTTCATCCGCTCCACCGCCGGCGGCACGCCGGCCGCATCCCACAGCTCGAACGGTCCCATTTCCCAGTTGAAGCCGGCCTTCAGCGCGGCATCGATGGATGGCGCGTCGGCAGCCACTTCGCCGATGCGATCGGCCGAATAGTTCCACAGCGTCCCGAGTAGCGGCCACAGGAATCCCGCTGCCCGCTCACGCTTGGGGTCACCGCCCAGCAGCATCTGCAGCCGCGCTGTGATCGTGTCGGCGTTCTTCGCCATCTCCAGTTGCGGCAGCGCCGGCTTCTGCGTGGACCGGTACTCGAACGTCGCCGGATCGAGCACCAGCCGCTCCTCTTTTCCTCCCGCGCCCCGATTCTTTTTATAAAATCCCTGCCCCGCCTTGTCGCCCAGCCAGCCGCGCTTCAGCATCTCGTCCAGCAGCGCGGAGAAGCTGCCCTGCGTGGCTTCTTCGGGAAAATTGCGCGCCACGTGCGCAAGCACATCCAGGCCAATCAGATCGGCTAGCCGGAAAGTCCCCGTGCGCGGAAAACCCAGCACCGGCCCGGTCAGCGCGTCCACTTCCTCAATGGTGTAGCCGCGGTCCAGCATCAGGTTGGCGGCCGTGAAGGTTACGTTGATGCCGATGCGGTTGGCGATGAAGTTGGGCGTGTCGTTGGCGTAGACCACCTGCTTGCCTAGGATGCGCCCGGCAAAAGCGGCAAACGCAGCCACAGCGGCAGGATCGGCCTCCGGTGTGGGAATCAGCTCCAGCAGGCGCATGTAGCGCGGCGGGTTAAAGAAGTGCGTGCCGAAGAAGCGCTCGCGCCCCGTGGGCAGCGACTCGGCAATGCGGCCGATGGGCAGGCCTGAGGTGTTCGAAGTAAGCAGCGCGTGTGGCGCCAGGTGCGGAACCACGCGGGCCAGCAGCGCCGTCTTGATCTCCAGATTCTCGGCCACCGCTTCGATCACCCAGTCGCAGCCGGCGATTTTGTGCAGGTCGTCGTCGAATGTTCCCGGCGTAATCAACGCGGCGCGCGATGGCTCGAACAACGCAGCAGGCTTGGCCTTGGCAAGCGCCTCGTGGGCAATCTGGGCCAAAGGCCGCGCGTCGGCCGACCCGGGCTTCGGCCCGAGATCCAAGAGGAGAGACGGAATGCCGGCGTTGGCCAGGTGAGCGGCGATGCGCGAGCCCATGGTGCCCGCGCCCAGCACGGCGGCGCTGCGCACCAGCAGCGGTTGCGCGCCTCGCGTGTCGGCATGTGCGTTGCCGCGCGCCTCGTGGTCTGCATCGAGACACGTATTGGGGGCTGAAACAGAAACGGAGGTCATTGCACTCCTCAAATCGGATAGGTGAGAAATTGTAAACAGCGTTGCGGTTTCGTCGCCGATTCGGCCCGGACTGGTGCGGACTGCTCAACCCTAGAACCGCTGGCAGCATACGCAAAATGGCGCCGCTGGGTCAAGGTAACGAGCTAACTGCCTTGCGCCTGCAAATAAGTCGTGTACGTCTCTTCGTGAATGTCCATGAAGGGCCGCAGCGCCAATTTCTGCGCGCCGGAACCGGCCGTCCACGCGTGCGCTCCCCAGCCATTCTGCTCCGCCGCCAGCAGCATCGCCCGAGGCCACTTCTGCTGCGCGGGATTCTGATCCATTCCGCCGCGCAGCGCCATCAGCACCAGAGGCCCGGAAACCACGGCCACAGTATCGAGATGCTGCGCGTCGACGGCCTCGAGCCGGGTGGTCAAGGCCAGATCCAGCTCAATGCGGTCGCCGGATTTCCAGGTCCGCCTCACCTCGGCGAATGCGCCCGGCTCAACCTTGCGCGAATTACGGAGTCCGTTCACCGTGAGCGAGGCCCCGTGCGCCCAGGCCGGAATCCGTAAGTACACAGAAAACTCGGCCGGCGACGAGGGACTCACGTCGATGCGAATATGACTGTCATACGGGTACGCCGTAGTCTGCCGAAATATGCAACTTGCCCCGCCGCTCTTCCAACGCAGCGTTGACGGCACGTAGAGATTCACGTACACGCCACGGGTACCGTGAAAGTACGCGCAGATGCGATAGTCGGCCGCATCCATCGGCAGCGTTCCCGAGCAGCACGGCCAAGCGTCTTTGTGGAAGAACTTCGTCGCATCGTAGGTGTAATCGGAGTAGTAGAAGGCGTGGCCGTCGGGCTGGATGGGCCGCGCGCCCAGCACCGTGTTGTACATGACCCGTTCCATGCTGTCGCCGTAGCGGCAGTCGCCGGTAATGCGCATCAGGGCGCGCGTCAGCTTGAGGTGAGCGTACGACCCGCAGGGAGTTTCGAAGCTGGCGTGGTCGCTTTTCAGGCTCTCGCCCAGCGCGCCGCTGCCGGGCTTGACGAACGCTTCGCTGGGACCCCAGCCGCCGGTGGCGAAGCTTTGCTCCTGGACGAATCTGAATCCATACCGCGCCGCGTCGAGGTATTTCCGCTCGCCCAGCGCCAGGTACGAAGTCGCGGCCGAGCCCAGCGCGTTCATGTGGCTGTAAGCGTGGCGTCCGGGCAAATCGTTTTCGCAGCGCGCCAGCGGATCGAAATATTCATGAAAAATAAACCGCTGCGCCAGCTCGTGATAGCGCTCGATCCCGGTGCGTTGCCAGGCGATGAACAGGTTCTCCGGCATGGTGTAGCTCTCGTCCCACACGTGGCGCGTGAAATCTTCGTGGCCCACCAGCGGCGTCTCCTGGTGCGGCATCGCATGCGGCGGCAGATAGGGCAGAACGGCGTCGGTGGTGCGGGCCAGCACTGTCAGAGCCGTGGGGTGGTCTGCGTAGAGCGCAGCGTCGCTCAGCCCGCGCACCATCTTGTCGTAAAAATAAGCGGGAAAGCGATTGTGCTGGTAGAACTTGCCGCTCGGTTCGACGGTCGCGGCGTAGCCACGGATCATGCGATCAATTTTGCCGTAGGTAGCCTGGTCGCGCGTCACGGCGTACATGCGGGCCAGCGCCGAGATCCATTGCCCGAACGTGCAGGCGGGCGCAAAGCCATCGGCGTTGTACCAGCCGCCCATCGGCACGCCCGGCGCGGGCAGGCCCTCGCGCACGCGGAACGGCCGCAGTAGGCTGTCCTCGTTCAGGTTCAAAAGTAGTTCATGATTCTGCTCGAACTGCCGCTGCATCGGGCCCTCGCCCAGATCGACATCGGCGTAATCGAATTCATAAAACAGCGTAGGCTGGAACGAAGGCCGTTTGCCCCCGCTTGCAAAGGCCGGCAGCGCCCGGCCGGCGCCCAGGCACGCGGTAGCCGCCGCTCCCATTTTCAGCGCCTGGCGGCGCGTGATCCTGGCATCAGGTTTGGTCATCGTCTCCTCCGTTTTCCTGGTCCCTCAAAGAATATTCTCTTTCCCTTATTTCCGGCCTGGCTCCGGCACATCCACAGCCGATGAAGTCCGTTTTCCGCCGGCGCAAGCGTCGAAATCGGGAGGAGGAATCCACAAAGGCAGGGGGTGAATCAAATTTAGTGAGCCGGGTGATTGACGGGCATCGCGGCTCGCGCTACTCTCTAGCGCAGATACCACATTTGGTCGCCATCACCAACCCGCTCCCCTGCAAGGCCGCCCCGGATCAACGCCGAGCTTTTCCACGCGCGGCCGGAAACTTCGCCAAATCAATGGTTTGCTGCCGCCCAAGCTGCCGCCGTATGGCTGCGCGCCATTGCGTCCCAGCGCGCCGCACAGAAAATAAACTCGCAACCCTCGCGGTCTTAGCGCCAGATGCCGATAAATCTACCGTCCTGCCCCTGGCGGTTGTTTCCAGCCGCTTCCGGCCAACTTCAACTCTCAAAACCCGTCTGGGAGGACATAAAACCCTTTGAAGATCGCTCTGGAGATCACGCCCAACCTCGAGCCCCTCTTCGGGACTCGCGATGAAAACCTAAGGCTCGTGGAAGACTCGCTCGGCGTACGCATCGATTTGCGCTCCGACGCCGTCCATGTCGAGGGACCCGATGAAGGCGTGGCGCGCGTCCGGCGCATCTTTCAGGACTTCGAAGCGCTGCGCCGCCAGGGCGTCAATCCACACAATGGCGAGTTGAACGGGATGCTGCGTCTGGTGGTCGCCGATCCCGCCACCACGCTGCGCTCGCTTGCTGACGCCGGCAAGCAGCGCTCGGTGGGCATCAAGCGCACTATCCAGCCGCGCTCTGTCAACCAGCGCCGCTACGTGGAGGCCATCGAGCAGCACGACATGGTTTTCGGCGTGGGTCCGGCCGGAACCGGCAAAACCTATCTGGCCGTCGCCATGGCGGTTGCGGCCATTGTGGCGAAGCGCGTGAGCCGCATCGTGCTGGTGCGTCCCGCCGTCGAAGCCGGCGAGCGGCTGGGCTTTTTGCCCGGCACGCTGCAGGAAAAAGTCGACCCCTACCTGCGCCCGCTGTATGACGCGCTCTACGACCTGCTCGATCCCGAGAAAGTGGACAAGATGCTCGAAAAAAACGTGATCGAGGTGGCGCCGCTGGCCTTCATGCGCGGACGCACCCTGAACGACGCGTTCATCATCATGGACGAGGCGCAGAACACCACCGTCGAGCAGATGAAGATGTTCCTCACCCGCATGGGCAACAACTCCAAGTCGGTCATCACCGGCGACATCACGCAGATCGATCTGCCTAACCCGCGCAAGTCCGGACTGGTCGACGCGATCAACATTCTCGACGGCGTCGAAGGCATCCGCTTCTGCCATTTCGAGGAGTGCGACGTCGTCCGCCACGCGCTCGTCCAGCGCATCGTGCGCGCCTACGAGAGCACCAAGCCGCAGCAGCAGGAGTTGCCGCTCGAAGGCAACATCGAAGTGGGCGTGCCGGCCATCGGCGACCAGCCCCTGCACCCGCCCAAGCCGCAGTGAGGCCTTGGGAACAGCTACTTCGCGTATCATCGAACTAGACCCGGAGCTGCGCCCGTCGCAGCCCCGCGCACGATGATCCTTCTCGATCCAGACCTCGGGCCGCCTTTCGACCCGGACCCCATGCCGCGTCGGTCCGCGGCCGAACGAACCTCCGCCCGAAGCGCAAACCGAATCCCCTCCGTCCGCGCGCTGACGCGTTTTCTTAGCGACGCCCAAGCGGCCCTCCGCCTGCGCGGCCAGGTCTCGGTGCTGCTGACCTCTAATGAAGCAATCCGGAAACTCAATCGGCAGTTTCGGGGCAAGAACACGGCGACGGATGTGCTGTCCTTTCCGGCCGAAGCGTTGATCCGGAAAGAACTAGCCGGCGACCTGGCCATCAGTGTTCCCACCGCGCTCCGCCAGGCAACGGCGCACGACCACCCTCTGGGGACAGAATTGAAAGTATTGATCCTCCACGGCCTGTTGCATTTAGCCGGATACGACCACGAAACAGACACGGGCGAGATGGCGCAGCGCGAGCGGCGGCTCCGCGCCCGCCTTGGACTGCCGGTCGGGCTCATTGAAAGGGCAGGCGTTCCCACTCTCTCGCCAGAAATAAGACGAAAAGGTGGGAAGGCGCGAACCTCAATCCGCCGGTCGCGGAGATCGCGCTCATGATCGCGCTCGCCATCTTCCTGCTAGCCCTGGTCGCGATGCTGGCGGCCTACATCAGCCGCATTTACTCGGAGTTCGGCAAAATCCTCAGCCGCGAGGTGCAGGAAAACCTCGACGCCTGGGAGGAGCGTATTGAGCCGCACCTCGGCCTCACCCGCGACCACGCCGCCCTGTGCGCGGCCTTGCTGCAGCAGCTTGCGCTCGGATTCATTGCCTTGCTCTTCGGCGCGCTCGTCTTCGTCGCCCCGCGCGCCCGGCCTGAAGCCATCGCCGAAGCGGTGTTGGCGCTCGTCCTGGTTGTCGTCGTCTGCAATCAGCTCATCCCATCTCTGCTCTTCAATCGCACCAGCGGCGTCTGGGCGGTGCGCATCCTCTGGCCTATCCGGTTTCTTCTCTGGATCGTCACTCCGGTTACCGCATTCGTCCGCTTCTTCTTCTCCGTGGCCGCTCTCGCTGAGCATCCCGCGGGCACGGAAGAAGAGCCTGCGCCCGATGTCGAGGCGCTGATCGAGGCAGGCGAGGAAGAAGGCATTCTCGAAAAGAGCGACCGCGACCTGGTGCGTTCGGCCGTCGAATTCGGCGACAAGCTGGTGCGCGAGCTGATGACGCCGCGCCCCGAGGTGTTCGCCGTGCCCGCCGAAATCACGCTAGAGAAATTTCTGGAGCTGCTGGGCGAGTACAACTACTCGCGCGTGCCTGTCTACGCCGGCACGCTCGACAACGTTACCGGAATCGCCTTTGCGCACGACCTGCTGCAGATTTCCGACGAGCAGGCGCGCACCCGCACCGTGGCCAGCATCCAGCGCCCCGCCGTTTTTGTGCCCGAAACCAAGCGCGGCTATGAGCTGCTGCGTGAGATGCAGCGCGACAAGCAGCACATGTGCATAGTGGTGGACGAATACGGCAGCGTGGCCGGCCTCGTGACCATCGAAAACCTGCTCGAAGAAATCGTCGGCGACATTCGCGACGAGCACGAGCCCGATGTTCCCTCTGAGGACCCGCAGCGCGAACCGTCGGGATCGTGGCTGGTGCCCGGCAGCTTTCCTTCCGATCAGCTTGGCGATCTAGTGGGCGAGCCCGTCGAACTCGACGACGACTACGAAGCCGCGACCCTGGGCGGCCTGGTGAGCGAGATCGAGGGCCGCATTCCCGTGCCCGGCGAGGTGCTGGCACTGGAGACGGCGGGGCTGCGCATCGAGGTAGTTGCGGCCACCGATCACCGCGTGGAGCGATTGCGCGTTTTTCCGCCTTCGATCACGCGTGGCGACGCCGGCAGTGCATCGCGCCTGGCGTAGCCATCATTTCGGGGCCGGGGCGGCGGATGGCGCTGGCTGAACGGGAGCAGGCTTGACGCCCGCCGCGAAATTCGGCGGCAGCGCATCCTGCGTCGCGGCGGCCGCGAGCAGCGCGTCCCAGCCATCCCAGCTGCCGTGGTATTTCACGTAACTGCCCCTGCAGGAAGCCGTCATAGCGCTCGCGACGTCGCCCTTGTTCGTGCTCGTGGCCAGATGAATGGCCCGCGCGCAGTACCAGAAACCGTCCGCATCCACCGGATTCATCTCCAGATCGACTACGGCCAGTTGGTACGCGTCCTGCATATCGGTTCCATCCAGGAGGAACGCGCGAGTAAGCCACTCCTGCGCCTGCGAGTAATTCTTCTCCTCCCACGCACAGTATCCCTCCGCGCCGTTGAAGATCGAGGCCATCTGTTTTTGCAGCGCACCGAAATCGGCGTCGATCATGCCGGCCGGTTTCTGCCACATCGGAACCTCGCGCATCCCGGCGGTCGAATCGAGGCAGGCCTCGTCGAGTGAAGTCTGGTCGCCGCGCTCCGCGCTGTAGCGGTCGAGCGCTACCACAATAGCCAGCGCGCGTACATTGCCTTCATCCGCAGCCAGCAATTTCTTCGCCGCTTCCTTTATCTTTTCCTGATCGCCCGCCTCCTGCCACGCCTCCATCTCCTGCTCCAGCGCGTCGCTGTAAACCACGCTGTGCGGATACTGCTGCGCGAACGCCTCCAGAGAAGCCGCGCGCGCCGCCGCGTCCTTGGTATTGACGGCGCTCATGTAAGCGTTGTACTCCGCCTGGTCGTGAATCACTTTGCGGGGAGGAGCATTGGGCTGCTGCGCAACAGCCGCAAGGCCGAAGCCGATGAGCAGTGCCAGCAGTGCCGCGCAAAACGCATCGGGGAAACGCCGTAAACGCGGGATTTGCATGCGCTTGTTCTCCTAGAGGCCCAGCTTCGCCCACAGCGCATCCACCTTGGCTCTGGTCGCGCGGTCCATCTCGATCATCGCCGGCCACGGGCGCTCAAAGCCTTCAGCCTTCCATTTGCGCGTGGCATCGATTCCCATCTTCGACCCGTAGTTGGGCAGCCGCGACGAGTGGTCGAGAGAATCCACCGGCCCCAGCGTGAACTGAATATCGCGCTCCGGATCGATATTGTTCGCCACGCGCAACACCACCTCGCCGATATCCTGCACGTCGCAATCCTCGTCCACCACCACGATACACTTCGTAAACATTGCCTGCCCCAGCGACCAGATAGCGCTCATCACCTTGCGCGCCTGCCCCGCATAACTCTTTTTGATTGAAACGATCATCAGGTTGTGGAAGACGGCTTCGATCGGCAGGTTGATGTCCACCAGCTCCGGAATCGTCATCTTCATCGCGGGCAGAAATATCCGCTCCACGGCCTTGCCCATCCATGCGTCTTCCATGGGCGGCTTGCCTACGATGGTGGTCGCGTAGATGGGGTTCTTGCGGTGCGTGATGCAGGTGAGGTGAAAGACCGGGTAATCGTCGGTCAGCGT
>JASHRF010000055.1 GCA_030037545.1 Acidobacteriaceae bacterium
TTGTCGTGATAGCGGGCGAGCAGCGCATCGAGATAGGCTGAGCCGCCCTGGACATTCTGGTTCGGCTCAAAGCTGTCGTTCACGCCCAGGCTGGTTGCGGTGCCGGGCATGAGCTGCATCAGGCCCTGGGCTCCGGCGCGGCTCACGGCGCGGGCGTTGCCGTTGCTCTCGGCCTTCACCACGCTGGCCAGCAGGTCAATGTCGAGATTGTGCTGCTGGCTGGCGCGGGCTAGCATCTCGCGCAGATCAGTGGCGCTGAGTTTGGCGCTGGTTTTGCCCAGCGCGGGAGCCGGAGCCGCAGGAGCAGGCGGTTCGGCAACAGATTCGACGGAGGCGATCTGGTTGGGCGGAAGTTCGATGTAGTTGTCCTCGCCGGCGCTCAGGTAGAGGCGTATGCGTCCATCGATTTGCGCATGGTGATCGCAGCGCTCGACAAATCCGTTGGTCAGGGTGACACGCTCGGCGGCGCGCGCGGCGGGCGCGAGAGCGAGCAGGGCCGTCAAAGCTATGGCCGGGATGTGGGTTCTTGCGAGCATCTTCGATCGCGATTTTCTGACTGAACGATGGTCGAACCGAATTTTCCCTAAAGGGCTGAAGCCCCGTCTCTCTTTTTGGTTGACTCAATGCACGGGCTAAAGCCCGTACCCTTCAAATCCAACCTGGCCGTCGACCGGGCCAGAGATTCCCGAACCTTTATACTCGTGAGGCAGGTAGCTTTGCCAGGGCCCGCTCCAACACCACGGCTACACCGTCCTCGTCGTTCGCGGGCGCCTGCATCCATCCGTTCAATTTGGCCTGCGCGCGCAGTTCGGCGGCCGCATTGCCCATGACCACAGCTTGCCCGGCCCACTCCATCATACCCAGGTCGTTCCAGTTATCGCCGATGGCCATGGTTTCATTCCGGTCCACGCCCAGGCGCGCGGCCAGCCGTTCCAGCGCCCATCCTTTCGAAACGCCCTTGGGGAGCAGGTCGAGAATGGAAAGATCGCGGGCCGGGTATTCGGTTCGCGTGCTTTCGCACTGGCTGCCCCAGTGGCTGGCCTTGAGCGCCTGCTCGGCCTTCCGCATTTTTGCGATCCTGCCTGCCACCATGCCCTGAATCGGATCTTCGCCGTCCAGCAACGCATTCTCCAGTGGCTTTACCACCTGGATGGAGTTGCGGTTGGCATCGACCCACATCCTGATGCGGTCCTGCGCCTGCTCCAGATCTTCGACCACCAGCTCGCCGCGGCCGACCCGGTCGAATGTGAACACCATGGCCCCAAAGGGCTTGAGCAGGCCGCAGATGCCTCGAGCGATGCGCGATTCCATTTGACAGCAGTCGAGCACTCCGCCGGCCAGCGTGCGGACCACTGCACCATTCGACGTAATCAGGGGCGTATCCGCTCGCAGGCCGACGCCTTCGAGAAGTGGCATGGTGTAGGTTACGCGGCGGCCGGTGGCGATGGCCACGGTGATGCCCGCCTCTTGAGCCGACCGCAAGGCTCGCGCGTTGCGGCTGCTCATGGCGGTGCTCAGGGTGGGCAGGAGCGTGCCGTCCATATCGATCGCGGCCAGGCGGACGGGAGGGTGCATAGAGCCAGTGTACGAGAGGCAGGGAACAAGGGAACGTGGGACCAAGGGACCAAGGCACCAAGGGGAACAGGGAAGAGGGAAAAGGAGGTGTGCGGTAAGCTTTGCTCTATGGAACAGATTTGCAGTCAATGCCACGCGGTGCTGGCGCAGCAGACGAAGGGCGACTGGTGCCCGGCTTGCGGAGGAGCGCTGTTGGAGCAGACGGAACTGCCGGATACGGCGGCAAAAGACGCGCCCGCTGAAGTCGATCACCGCGGAATTGTGCTGCCACGGCGGCACGCGCTGGGCGGGATTATTACGCCGCGGTGATTCCCTTCCCATAAAGAACTATGGGCTGGATTCTGGCGTCGACGAGCCATCAGCGGCCCCTCAATTATTGAAGGATCGGGCACCATTCAGGCGGCGACACGGTTACGTGAGCGCGATAAAATCGTCGTTCCGGCCTTCAGCCACGGCATCCGACGGCCCTCACTCATAGCGCAGGGCTTCAGCCGGCAGCACGCGCGCAGCCGAAGTGGACGGATAGAGAGTGGCCAGCAGCGAAATTCCAATGGAGACGGCGGAGACAATGACCCCGTCGATTACGCGTGGCGCGAAAGGCAACGTGTCGATGGAGTAGACCTCGGCGGATAGACGGATGAAGTGGTAATGCCCGCCGGCCCAGGACGCCACGTAGCCCAGCACCAGGCCCAGCACGGTGCCGATCACGCTGATCAGCAGTCCCTGGAGCATGAAAATGCGCCGCACCTGCGCCGGCTCGACACCGAAGCTCATCATGACCGCGATGTCGCGCGTCTTCTCCATCACCATCATGGTGAGGGCGATGAGGATGTTGAGCGCGGCCACGATGACTATGAGCGCGATGATAATAAACGTGACCACTTGCTCTTCCTTGAGGGCGGTGAAGAGGGCACGGTTCTGCTCCATCCAGTTGGTGGTCATGAAGCCGGGGCCAGCAGCCTGCTCGATCTCGTGCGCGACCCGCGGAGCGCGGTCAAGATCGTCGATCTTGAAGCTGATGACGGAGAGCAGATCGGGCTCGCTGAAGAGCTGCTGGGCGTCGGAGAGGCGCATGAATCCCATGGCGGCGTCGTACTGGTAAAAGCCGGAGTGGTAGATGCCGACTACACTAAAGCGCTCGTACTTGGGCGCCAGGCCCAGCGGGGTGAGCTCGCCCTGGGGGCTGGTGATGAGCACGCTGTCGCCGACGGTGGCGCCGATCTGGTCGGCCAGATCGCTGCCCAGCACGATGGGGGGCTCAGGCGCATTGGTTGAGCTTTCCCCGGGAACCGGCTCCGAGGTCTCATTGGCCGTGCCGGGGGTCAGATCCTTTGCCGAACCTGACGTGATGGTGTCGAGAATGGTGCTGACACGGTGCTCGTCGGCGGGGACAATGCCCTTGATGAGCGCGAAGCCAGCGCGGGGTCCGCGCGAGACCAGCACCTGGCCGTAGATGCCGGGCGCCGCGGCCACCACGTGCGGCAGCGTGCTGAGACGGGCCAGCAGCGGACGCCAGTTGTGAATGCCGTCGGCTTGGACACGCATCAGGTCCACGGCCGAAGTTGCGCCCAGCAGCTTGTCCTGCAAGTCGCGCCTCATACCGGTGGTAATGGCCAGCGCGATGATGAGCGCGGCCACGCCCGCCGCTACGCCGGCCACGGAAATGGCGGTGACCACGCCCACCACGGCCTGCCGCCGCTTGGCTCTAAGATAACGCGCGGCGATGTAGAGCTCAAAGCGCATGGGCAGCCGCATCAATTTCGGTTCCCTTTGCCTACTTCTCTCCGGCGGGAATGACGGTTTTGGCCAGGCCCACGTTGTCGTAACGGTCGTAAACGCGCACGGTGATCAGATGTTCGCTGGTCTGGCCGGATTCAACGTCGAGATTGATTTTGAATTCGTAGTGCTCGCGCCTGGAGTCGGAAATCTTGCCCACCGGATCGATGTACTGCCAGGGACCGGCATCGAGCGAGTACTCGGCACTGGCGATGGGAGAAGTTGCGTCCTCGGCATCGAAAGTGATTTCGAAGGGCCTGGGGCAATGCGATCCTTCGCAGTTCACGGGCCCGCCGATGGCCTTGAACGCGGAGACGACCGGCGGAGTGGTGTCGACGACAAAGCGATCACTGATTTTTTCGCCGGTGAGCGCATTGCCTGGCGGCTCGGAGGGCGAGCTGGAGGCGACGACCTTGATCCGGTAACCGCCGTCGGGTACGCGCGTGGCGTCGAAGCTATAGGCTTCGTCGTGGATTTTATCTTTGAGCAGACGCCAAACGGTTTCGCCGTCGCCGCGCAGGTAGAGCGAATAGATAAGCTTGTCGCCGTTGTCGTCGTGCGCGGCCCAGCGCACGGTGATGGCAGTACGGTCCTTCAGGGCCTGGATCGGATTGCTGCTGGAGCCGGCGTCGAAGACGATGCCATCCTGGCCGGACGACGGGAACGAGATGTTGACAGTTTGCTGGCTGGGTATTTGAGGCTGCGGGTTAAGGCGCGCGCCGGGAACCACGACCAGGTCGTCGACAACCGGGGCTGTGTTCACGGGCAAATAATTGACGCCCACGGTGCCCATGGAAGCGCCGGGCTGCAACTCAACCTTCCATTGCAGGAAGCGACCGGACGGCGAAGCCACCTGGCCTTCGTTGAGCGGTTGCCAGTCGGTCCAGCCGCGCGCCGGCTGGTCAATGTTGCCGGTGCGGGTCAAAATCTTGTAGCCGCTGGAGCCGGGCTCGACTTCGATGCGGCCGAATTGCGCGAAGGCGCCGGTATCGAGAACGTCGCTGGCGTACTCGTGCGTTGCCGACTTGCCCAGTCGAGCCAGCTTGCCGGTATTGCCGGTGCCGATGAGAATGTTCTCGGAATCGGGTTCAAGGGCCAGGCTAAGGCCCTGCTGCGCGCTCAGATGGCCGATATCGGCGTAGGAGCCGTCCTGAGCGATGCGGAAGATGTGGCCGCGATTGCCGGTGATGGCGATCAGACCGTCGGGGCGCGCAGCGAGCGCATAGACGATGTCGTCTTTATCGGCCCAGACCTGGCGCGGAGCCTGGTTCTCAGTGAGCGCGTAGATTTCTGAGCCCGCGGGAATGGAGGTGCTGGTATTGGCCGCCTGCAGGGAGCCGGGCTGCACCACGGTGATGGTGATGGTGGCCATGCCCTGCACAGGGAGCGGCGGCAACGGGTTGTGGCCCTTGTCGCCCACGCAGGCCGCGTAGATGGTGCCGTCCGCGGCGACGGCGACCGAAGTGACCTCGCGGAGGGGTGAATCGAAGAGCACGTAGCCTTTGCCTTCAGGGCTGATGCGATAAACAAGACCCGATCCGTCAGAGCCGGCGATCAGATTACCGTTGGGGTCCCAGGCGAGAGTGCGGATGTGGGCTTCGTCGGTTTTGAAGAAGGTTTCGGGCTGTGCGCCGGGTTTGGAGGGATCGACACGGTAGATGGCGCCGGGATCGCCGGCGGCGATATAGAGGCGGCCGGATTTGTCGAACGCGAGATCCCAGATGTAGTGTGGCTTGGAGGATTTTTCTTCGGGCTTGGTTGCGGGATCGGCTTTGGCCGCTTGCGTTGCGCTCAGCTTCTCGGCGTCAAAGACGACCGCTGCGCTGGAATCGTCCTGCGTGGTTGTGGCGCCGGGATTGAGTTTGTAGACCTTGCCGCTGGGCAGCGTGGCGGCATACAGAGAGCCGTCGGGACCAAAGCGCACCACCTGTACGGTGAGGTCTTTGGTTTTGAAGAGCGTGAAAGGTTTCTCGTCTTTTTGCATGCCCACGCGCAGCACTGTGGCTGGAGAGCCGGTGGCGGCATAAGCCACGCCGTTCTTATCCACTGCCACCGACCAGACAAAGGTCGAGGGCGTGGTGAGCAGATCGGTGAGGCCGGGGCCCTCGCGCAGATGGCCGTCGCTGGTGATGGCCACACCCTGGGGCGTGCCTTTTTCGAAGTCGTCCATTTGCGACTGTGTCCAGAGGTGGGTGCCCTGCGCCTGGGAAAACTGGGAGATGGCGAGTGCAGCCAGTGCGCTGAGGGCGAGTGACGCAACCATGCCGGGAAACGGACGAAGAAGGGAAGTTGTGCGGCGAAATGCACACATGCTGCCGTTGAGTCTACTAGAGTTGGGCGCGGGGGTTCTAGGGACGCGAAGCGAGTTAGTCCCGCTGCGCGGAATAGCCAGTTAGCGGCCGCAGACACGGGGGTGACGGCGAATCCTTGCCACTTCACGCCTGGTCGGCGATGAGCAGGCGGAGGTCGCGAAGATTGTGGCCGGTGGGACCGGTGACCACCGAGTCGCCGAGCGCAGTAAACAGGGGGCAGGCGTTGAATTCGCGCAGCGAGCGCTCGGGATCGAAGCCGAAGGCGCGGGCGCGGGCCACCGTGGTGGGGTCGGCAAGGGCGCCGGCGGATTGGGTGTTGCCATCGATGCCGTCAGAGCCGGCGCTGAGCACGGTAAGCCGTTCCCCGGGATGCTTGGCGAGGTCGAGCGCGCAGGCCAGGGCGAACTGCTGATTGCGACCGCCGGCGCCGGGCGTACGATTGAGCGTGACGGTGACCTCACCCACGCTCTCCAGGCAAAGACGCGGATGCGCGGCGCGAAGCGAGTGGAAGCGCTCGAGCAGGTATTGTGCTGCTTTGGCGTAGTCCCAGTCGTCGCAACTGTTGTCGACCACAACAAAGTAGCCGGCCTTACGGGCCAGCGTGCGAACGTTTTCAACCAAGTCGTGGCTGGAGAGCAGAATCTCAAAGACGGAGTCGCGGAAGGCCGGTTCTTCTCCTGTCATGCTGGCAGCGGCGGTCATGCGTCGCGGCAGCGGTGTATCGGCCCACGGCATCTTAGGCAGGTTGGGAAGGTTGGGAAGAAAAGAGGGACGCCGACTTTTGTTGCCGGGCGACTCGGGAAGGTCGGCGCGCTCAAAAAAGTTTCGCACGGAAACGGGCAGACGCGGGGAGAGATTGTATCGCAAAAGAAGATCGCGGACCTCGGCCACCGTGGAATGGTCGGGCGAAGTAGGGCCGGACGAAAGCGCATCGAGGGTGCGCAAGGGAACGTCGGGCAGAAGCAGGCTGATCTTCTGCGCATCGGGTGCGGCGAGAGCCAGGCGTCCGCCCTTCACAGCGGAAAAATGTTTGCGCAGGGTGTTGATCTCGTTGATGGGCGCGCCGGAGCCAAGCAGGAGCTGGTGGAACGCGCGGGTGTCTTCCAGCGTGATCTGCGGATCGAGCGGAAAGTCGAAGAGGGCAGAGCCGCCGCCGGA
>JASHRF010000056.1 GCA_030037545.1 Acidobacteriaceae bacterium
TCGGAACAAGAGAGCCTTTCATGACGCCGTTCTCGACGAGATTCTCGAAGAACGTGTGGTCTCCAGCCGCAGCCGGCGCAATCCCCGTGGCGTCAAACGCAAGATGAGCAACTTTCCCCTGCGTCCGCGACACGGCAAACCCTTGCCCCGCCTCGACATCAGCAAAGCCATCCGGATACTTAAGTGAACAGTATTAGCTCTAGACCGGGGTTCAGGTGTAGGGTTCAGGTGTCAGAAAATGGGCCAACCGAGGCCTTAAATCCGCCGCCTTGAAGCCTGCGGTCTGGGCTAAGCGGACTCTCTTTCCACAGGCTGGCGGGCGGACCGTGCAACCATCGCAACCCTCTGGGCATCTGTCAGATTGAAGTTTCCATAGTACCCGGGACGCGAGGGTTCTTCCCGCCAGCACCGTTCCACATCTTCCGGGGTGAGGATTTCTGTTACATCACGGTTTCAGCTCTTCGTCCGCGGGCGGGATTTTGACGAACTACCGCGGACGAATGGAGCGGTTTTTGCGCTTGCAAGCGGGGAAAAGCGCGCTGTGGCTGACTTTTTTCCCAAGAAGGGTTGTGTTCCCATGAGCATTTCATCTATCCTGCCCGCAGGACATCGCGAAAGCATCGTCGATTTTATCCGGCCGCTCGACCGGCTAAGGAGAAGTTTCCCCGCACCTATGCCTTTGAGATTTTCAGCAGAGCAGACCGACGTGGACGCGCCCAAGCGTCACGCCGAGCTGTTCTATCTGCAGAAACAGATTCAGTCCCAGACTCCCATGGTGGTGGTTCTGGAAGACGGCGAACATGTGGAAGGCTACATCGAGTGGTACGACCGTAACTCCATAAAGGTGCGCGGCCGCGGCAAAACTCTCATCTACAAATCCGCCATCAAGTACATGTACAAGCTGGGCGATACCGGACAATAATGCAGGAACCAGGGACTAAGAAAACTTTGATCCTCGCCGTGGAGCGTGCGCCCACGCACTGAAATGCCCATTAATGGGGTGTCATTCTTGTATCTCCAAATAAGCATGCCCGCGTGAAGGTGTCGGGCCGGCGCGTTCATCGCGCTAGCCTACGGGTGGTACCGATGCAGCCAGCCGGCAAGCTCCTGCAATTACATTCATACGTTCCGGCGATGTGCCGCCGTCGGCTCAAGGAAAAATTGGATTTGATGGGGAAAACCCACCTGCCGCAGGGCATTGAGCCAATAATAGCTATGATGTTCGAGCGAGGAGACAGCCATGGAAGTCAAGCGAGCCGGCACGCAACCCTACGCCAAGGGCCAGTCCGACTGGTTCACCGGTACGGTGCGCATCGATCCGTTGTTTCAGGCTCCCGATCCGGCGCGGGTGCAGGGGGCCAGCGTCAACTTCGAGCCGGGCGCGCGCACCGCCTGGCATACGCACCCGCTCGGCCAGACGCTGATCGTCACGGCCGGCTGCGGCTGGGCGCAGCGCGAAGGCGGGCCGGTCGAGGAGATCCGTCCCGGCGATGTAATCTGGTTTGCGCCCGACGAAAAGCACTGGCACGGCGCCACGTCCGCCACGGCCATGACCCACATCGCGATCCAGGAGCGGCTCAACGGCAAGTCCGTCTACTGGATGGAGCCGGTGACGGACGAGCAGTACCGGAAGGGCTAAGATCGGCGCAAGCTGCACCGCACAAGTTGAATCCGACGCTGTTCCTGCCTTGCCCGCAGAAGCCAGCTCAAGCCGCAGTCACAACGGAATGGGCCCACTCCATGGCGGTCCACTGCGACTGCGCGATGAAATCCTGGTTAAGCTTGAGATGGAACGCCAATGCCTCAACCTTGGGCCAGACGCCTGCCTCGACCGCCAGGATCAGCTCGTAAATAGGAGAGAGAGGGCCTCCATTTTCAAGCAGGACGGTCCTCACCGCGTCGTCCACGGGAAGCCCCTCCAGCACTTCGCGCATGGAAATTTCCAGAATGGCGTCCGTCAACGACAACAATCCCACTTGAAACAGGTCTGAATTTCCGTGCTCGACGCGGACGCCGATCAGCTCGGCGAAACGAGCGCGCACCAAGGCCGAGAGCGCCAGGTCTGAAGGCTTGTTTTTTGAGAGTTCCAGCATGCCGCTCAGCCGGCACCAGCGTCGAATCTCGTTTTCGCCGAGAATGGTCAGGGCCTGGCTGAAAGTCTTGACTTCGCCCCTCAGACCGAACAGCGCGGAGTTCAGGTAGCGCAGAAGGCGAACATAGAGCATGGGATCCGACTTGAAAATTTCCTCCAGCTCTTTCCAATCGAGGTCGGGGCGGAATACGGCAGCCAGCAGCCGCAGTAACACATTGCGATTGGATTTTGCGCCGCGCGCGCGCATCAACTCCGGTTTGCGGAAGAAGTATCCCTCAAAGAGGGTGAACCCGAGATTTTTCGCGAACTCGAAGTCCTCCCGGGTCTCCACCTTTTCGGCGATGAGGCGGGGGCCGCAGGTGCGATAGCGCTGTGCCAGCTCGAACACCTCGCCCAAAGGGCTGTGTTTTATGTCGACGGTGAGAAAATCCGCGATTTCAGGGTCTCGCTGCGGATCGCCGGCTCTGAAGTTGCTGAGCGCAATCCTGCCTCCGGCCGACTTCAACCGCCGGCAAGTCTCGACCACCTCGGCGTCCATCGCGACCGAATCGGGAATCTCCGCAACCACCTTCTGGAGCGGAAGCAAGGCCAGATATTCGCCCAATAAAGTGTCGTGCGTGGTCACGATAAACGCAGGACGGCCATTGCATAGAGTATTCAGGCCCATCAGGCTCGATATATCGATCACGCCCCGGCTGGCGCGGTCGCCATCAACGGAGGGGAAGTAGTTCTTCACGTCGCTGCGGAACAGCAGCTTGTAGCCCCACACGTGCTCATCCGTTGAGAGAATGGGCAGCCGCGCAGCAAAGCGCGCCGCACTACGATCTTCTGGATCAAAATCGAACAGCGCCATGCACACCCCTGCCTATGTTTATCGGATCGGGGATCGAGCAACTTTAGAACGCACCAGGCGCCACGCTTTGTTAAACTAGAACTGAGCGCCCAACCAGCGATTGATTGCGGATAGACATGCCTCATCGGCTCATTCCTGCTCTGCTGCTCTCGTTCAGCGCCGGGTTCTGGGCGCGGACGCCAGCGCAAGAAGCGCCTTCGCGGGAGCCCTACACCTGGAAAAATGTGGAGATTGTCGGCGGCGGATTTGTCCCCGGCATCGTCATGCATCCGGCTGAGAAGAACCTGATGTATGCGCGCACCGATGTGGGCGGGTCTTACCGGTGGGATCCGTCGGCAAAGCGGTGGATTCCGCTCACCGATTTCTTGGGAAAATCCGACTACTTTCTTTATGGAGTCGAGAGTATCGGCATCGATGCGTCCGATCCCGAACGCCTCTATCTGGCCTGCGGCATGTACACCCAGCCATGGATGGGCAACGGCGTCATGCTGCGTTCCTCTGACCAGGGGCGCACCTTCGAGCGCACCAATGTGCCGTTCAAAATGGGAGGTAATGAAGACGGGCGCTTTGCCGGTGAGCGCCTGGCCGTCGATCCCAACCGCGGCAGCATTCTTTACTTCGGCTCTCGCCTGAACGGGTTATGGAGAAGCGCGGACTACGGTGTCACATGGAACCCGGTCGCGAGCTTCCCCGTCACTGGCCCCACCGATGGCGCAGGTGTGGTCTTTGAGCTTTTCAGCCGGGTGCACGCGTCGAAAGGGAAGGCCACGCCTGTCATTTATGTGGGCGTCTCCACTGCCAAAGCCAGCCTCTATTGGAGCTCCGACGCCGGTGCTACCTGGCAGACTGTGCCCGATGCGCCCATCGGCATGATGCCCGTCCACGGCGTTCTCACACGGCGCGGCGTTCTCTACCTTACCTATAGCGACCATCCGGGACCGAATGGCATCACCGACGGCGCGGTTTACAAGTACGACACGCGAAACGGGAAGTGGGCCAACATTACGCCGTTGGCCCCGGGCACGAGCGGCGTCACAAAATTCGGCTACGCCGCGCTGGCGGTCGACCGCAAACATCCGGATACGGTTATGGTGTCAACCATCGATCGGTGGTGGCTGCACGACGATATCTACCGCTCCGTCGATGCCGGCGCGCACTGGAAGCCGATGGCCGCGACCGCCGTGCAGGATGTGTCCGCCGCGCCCTGGGTGAAATACGGCAAATCCACTTCGGGATTCGGAAGCTGGATTGGCGACATCGCGATCGATCCTTTCAATTCCAAGCAAGTTCTTTACACCACAGGAGGAGGAATCTGGGTTTCAAGAGACGCGAACGCGGTGGATAAAGGCAAAAAGACGCACTGGGCGGTGGGCGCTGAAGGAATCGAGGAAACGGTGGTTACGGGCTTGATCAGTCCTCCCGCAGGCGCGCATTTATTGAGCGCGTTAGATGACATCGGCGGATTCCGTCACGACGACCTTTCCCGTCCGCCTGCCGAGGCCATGCACCCGCCGTTCTTTTCCAACGGCACGGGGATCGACTTTGCGGAGCTACGGCCGCAGTTGGTGGTGCGCGTCGGGGTGCTCGGATGGTCTCCATCCGAGAAGGCCAAAGGCGCATATTCCACCGATGGTGGAAGCACCTGGACGCCTTTCGCCCACACTCCGCCAGGAGCGAAGGACGGCGGCGCCATCGCGGTATCGGCAACCGGAGAAACCATTGTCTGGAGCTTCCCCGGCACCTGGAGATCTCCCGGCGGCGCGGCGTTTCGCTCCCGGGACTCAGGAAAGAGCTGGAACCAGGCGGAGGGGCTGCCCGCCGGGGCACGCGTCATTGCCGATCGCGTCGATCCTTTATTGTTCTACGCTATCGGCCGCGACTGCGTGTATGTGAGCACCGACGCTGCGGCGAGCTTTGTGGAGGCGGCGAGCAACATGGCCCCGATGCGGGCGCAACTCCGTGCCGTCCCCGGAGCGAAGGGCGACTTGTGGTTTGCCACGGGCGCGGGCTTGTTCCATTCCAGCGACGCGGGCGCAACCTTCACGAGGATTCCGAGCGTTCAGCAGGGCTACGCGGTGGGGTTTGGAAAAGCCGCGCCGGAAGCGGAGTATCCCGCCATCTTTCTCGGTGGAAAGATCGATGGCATTGAAGGTCTGTACCGCTCCGACGATCGCGGCGCATCCTGGGTCCGCATCGACGACGATGGGCACCGGTTTGGCTCCTTCGACTGGGTGGTGATTGGCGATCCGCGCATCTTCGGCCGTGTGTACCTGGGGACAAACGGGCGCGGAATCCTGTATGGAGATATGCGAAGATAGCCGCTGAAATCGGACCCCGACGCGGGGCAGCAGCCGTTTAACGTACACATGCAGGATGAGCCGGACGACTTGCGTGTGCGCGCCGCTACTGATCCGCACTCGCCGGCCAACCTCCGCATCAACGGCGTGGTCGTCAATATGCCGGAATTTGCGCATGCATTCGGCTGCAAACAGGGCCAGCCCATGGTGCGGCCCACGGCGCAGGTGTACAGGGTATGGTGATTCTTGCCTGGTTTCGTGGGACGCAAGAGAAAGATTCTGACGACGTAAGAAAGACGCGGAAAACCAGCGGTTTCGTGCGAGGCGCGTAGTAAGCCGAGAATTCACTGGTTGGGGCAACAATCAGCCCGAAGCCCGTTTCAGAGGGTCTACCGAAACGAGAGTTGCCAAACCGATCTGCCGCCGTGATCCTATAAAATCAGTCGCGACAGTCGTCCGTTTAGCAGAGTGCGAATTTCGCTTTGCCCCTTGACGCAACGGAAGCCGCGCGCCGGACAGAACGCAGTGCGAGGCCGATGGGTTTGTTCGACAGTCTCCGGCCATTTCGGTGGAGGGACGCTCTGCGCGATGCGCGTGCAGGCATTACCCTGGCCGCGATGAACATTCCTCAAGTCCTGGGATACACGCGGATCGCGGGCATGCCTGTGGTGACCGGACTGTACACACTGCTAGCTCCTTTAGCGGCATTCGCCGCGTTCGGATCGTCGCGATACCTGGTAGTGGCGGCAGATTCGGCGACGGCGGCGATCCTGGCCGGCGGACTGTCGGGCATGGCTCCCATGGCGAGCCCCGCCTGGGTCACGCTGGCTGGCTATGTGGCGCTGCTTACCGGGGCTTTTCTCGTATTGGGTCGACTCTTGCGTCTGGGATTCATCGCCGATTTCCTCTCGCAGACGGTGCTCGTTGGTTTCCTCACCGGAGTCGGCTTTCAGGTGGGCATTGCAGTGCTGGGCGAGACGATGGGGCTGCCGGTTCAATCGCGGCGAACCATCGGACAATTGATCGAAATTGCGCGCGAACTGCCGGCGCTCCATCTTCCCGTACTGCTCGTCTCGGGAGCGGTGCTGGTCCTGGTGCTGGCCCTGCGCTATTTGGCGCCCAAGATGCCCGGTCCGTTGATCGCGGTGGTGAGCGTGACAGCGGCGAGCTCGCTGTGGCAATTCTCCGCGCATGGAATTGCGACTATAGGCGCAGCCGCCGGCGGGCTGCCGCATCCGGGCCTGCAGCTACTGGCGTGGCGACAGATTCTTGCACTGGTTCCGGTGGCCGGGTCGTGCGCCATCATGATCGTGACGCAGAGCGCAGCCACGGCTCGCGTCTACGCGCTGCGCCATGGCCAGAAACTCGACGAAAATCGTGACCTGGTGGGGCTTTCCGCGGCCAACCTGGCGGCGGCGCTGACAGGCACATTTGTGGTGAACGGCAGTCCCACGCAGACGGCGATGGTGGAAACCGCAGGCGGCACAAGCCAGAAGGCGCAACTGGCAACGGCAACCGTGGTGGTGTGCGTCCTGCTGTTTCTCACGCATCCGCTCGAGTATCTGCCTCAGTGCGTGCTGGGCGTGCTGGTGCTGCTGGTTGCGATTCACCTGATCGACGTGCGCGGATTGCTGGCTATGCGGCGGGAAAGTCCGGGCGAGTTTGTTGTGGCCCTCATCACGGCGATTACCGTGGTGGCCGTCGGTGTGGAAGCCGGCATCCTGCTGGCGATGGCCCTGTCTCTGGTGCGGATCGTGCGTCACAGTTACCGGCCGCATACGGGTGTCATTCAATTCAATAACGGCAATGCCTGGACGGTCGTTCCCGTTGCTCCTGGAACGGTCAGCGAGCCAGGGCTGGTGCTGTATCGATTCGGTGCCTCGCTGTTCTACGCCAATGCCAACCGCTTTGCCGAGGAGGTGCTCCGCCTGGCCGGCCCGCGGCCCTCGCCGGTTCGATGGATCGTGGTTGATGCAGAAGCCATCACCCAGATAGACTACTCGGCATCGCGCGTGATTGCGCAACTCAACCAAGAATTGAGCAAAGGCGGTGTGGCGCTGGGATTCGCCAGGATGCCGCAGGATACCCTGGCGGATTTTCACCGGCACCATCTGGCGGAATCGATTCCGGCGTCGCGAATCTTCTCTCGGCTGCACGATGCGCTGAGCGCATTTCGCGCGAGGCGCCAGTGACTCTGCTGGGCTCCAGCGAGCCGTCAACCCTATAGCGTCTCGTCCAGCCAGTGACAGATCAGTGCTGTCTTTCGGCGGCCGCCAATTGTGAAAGCGCCATAGCCGGCCAGTTGAAGAATAAAAGCCTCTCTCTCAGTTGCTGCGCAGCGCCGCCATCGGATCAATGCGGGATGCCCGTCGCGCCGGCAAATATCCCGCCACCAGCGCCACCAGCATCAGCAACACCACCATTCCCGTATACGTGGCTGCATCTGTTTGCTGCGTCCCGAACAATAAGGAACCGATCAGCCGCCCTGTCATCAGCGAAGCCACTGTCCCCACCGCCAGACCCAGCCCCACCAGCCGTAGCGTTCTGCCCATCACGCGCAGTTGCACGCGCGCCCGGCTTGCGCCCAGCGCCATTCGAATCCCGATCTCCTGCGTCTGCCGCGTCACCGCATACGCAATCACGCCGTAAATTCCCAGCGCTGCCAGCGTCAGCCCCATGGCCGCAAAAATTCCCACCAGCAGCACAAAGAACCGCCGCGGCGAAACCGCATGGTCGACCAGTTGCCGGATGGTACGAAACTCCGCCGCCGACTGCCCCGGATTGATGGTCCGCAGCGTCCGCATGACGCTGGCCGCCAGCACATCCGGCGGCAACTGGGTGCGCACCACCAGCTCTGCGCCCTCGGGTTGCGCCTGCGTCGCAGGCAAATACGCCTCCGGGCCATCCGAGTCGCCTTCCACACTGGTGTCCCGTACATCGCCCACCACTCCGATCACGCGGGGCGGTTTGCTGCACGGCCCAATGTTCGCCACACGTCCCAGCGGGTCCTGCCCCGGCCACAACTGCTTCACGGCCGCTTCGTTCAGGATTACCACGCAAGGGCTGGCTGCACCGTCCGACCACGAAAAATCCCGTCCCTCGCGCAGCTTCATGCCCATGGCCGCCAAATATCCCGGCGTCACAATCTGCACCAGCGCATCTGGACATTTCTGCTTGATGCAGTCCATACCCTCCGCCGCGAGATTCCAGCTCCGATTCCGATCCAGCGGCAGCATGTCGGTAACTCCCGCTTCCTCGATGCCCGGAATGGCTTTCACCTTGCGCACGATCTCCTCGAGAGTCGCGCCGCGCTTCGCTGCGCTCCTCTGACCATTGCTCCCCTGGTCGTCGTAATTCACCGTGATCGCAGCCGCGCGATCCGGCTGGAAACCCAGATCGATGTCCAGTACTTTTAGAAAGCTGCGCAGCAGCAATCCAGCGCCCACCAGAAGCACGCACGCCAGCGCAATCTCTGAAACTACCAGCGCCGCGCGCACACTCTCGTGCTTCCTCCCCGCTGTCGCGCCGTGTCCGGAATCCTTCAGCGACTCCTGGATATTCTTTCCCGACATACGGAACGCCGGAGCAATTCCAAATAGTGCCGCCGTTATCACGGCCACAAGAGCCGTCCATCCCAGCGCCGCGCCATCCACGCGCACGTTCTGGAGCAGCGGCAGCGCGATCTCCCCCGCATGTTCCAGGTACGCCGTCACTGCCCATGCAATCCCCAGTCCCAGCACCGCTCCCGCGCAGGACAGCATCAGGCTCTCCGTGAGCAGTTGCCGCACAATCCTTCCGCGCCCCGCACCCAGCGCGTTGCGCATCGCAAATTCCTTGGTACGCGCCGCCGAGCGCGCCAGCAGCAGATTGGAAAGGTTCACGCACACGATGAGCAGAATCAGCCCCACCGCACACCACAGCACTTCCAGCGATCGTCGCAACTTCCCGCTCACGTGCTCCTGTAGCGGCTGCAGCCAGGCTTCGTACCCCTTACCCCAATTCGGATGGCTCTTGTTGAAATAGAAATCCGGAAACAGCACCTTGGCCTCGGCCTGCGCCTGCGCCGCAGTCACGCCCGGCTTCATCCGGCCCACGATGAGCAGCGTATTGCCCCAGTTCCGCATATCGTCCAGGATCGCCGGCACAAAGATGTCCATCTTCGTCCCCGGCGCAAACACCGATTCAAAATCGAAGCTCGGCGGCAACACCCCCGCCACGACGGTCAGCTTATTGTTCAGTTCAATCGCCTGCCCAACAATACCGCGGTCTCCATGAAACCCCCGCTTCCAGAAGAAAAAGCTGAGCAGCACGGCCGGCCGACCATTTTTTACTGTCTCATCGGGCCGAAACAGCCGCCCCAGAAACGGCTGCACGCCCAGCGTCTCAAAGAAATTCCCCACCACCGGCACACCGGATACCGGCACCGGCTCGCCCCGCCCCGTCAGCTTGTAATCCGCGGGCCCGTAGAACGGCATGTACGCCGTTACGCTCTCCATGGTTTGGTTGCGATGCTGATAGTCCTCAACCGCGTCCGCCGAATACGTCACGCACGACAATCCGCAGCTTTGCGGCGGCCCCTGTATCCACACCAGCCGCTGCGAATGAGAAAACGGCAGCGGCCGCAGCAAGAGCGTATTCACCACGCTGAACACCGCCACGTTGGCTCCGATTCCCAGACCAAGAATCAGCACTGCAACCGTCGCAAATCCTCGATTCCGCCGCAGGGTACGCAGCGTGTAGCGAAAATCCTGCCCCAGCACATCGAGAAACGGCAGTCCGCGCGCTACGCGCTGCTTCTCCCGCGCCTGCTGCACCCCGCCAAACTCCACCAGCGCCTGCCGCCGCGCCTCTTCCGGCACCATCCCGCGCCGCACATTCTCGTCAATCGCAATTTCCAGATGCGAAGCCATCTCCGCATCCAGCTCGCAGTCGAGCGGCTCCCTTTGCAGGAAGGCCCGCACTCGGTTCCATGTCCGCCACAGCGCATCGATGCCGGTCATCGCTCACTGCCTTCCGGCTCTATAGCGAGCACCCGCCCCATCACCGCCGATAGGCGTTGCCAATAAGCCGCATCCTTCGCCAGTTGTTTGCGTCCGCGTCGGGTAATCGAGTAGAACTTTGCCCGCCGGTTGTTGTCCGAGGTGCCCCATTCCGCTTCGATCCAGCCACGGTGCTGCAGCCGCACCAGCCCCGCGTAAATTGTTCCCTGATTCAGCAGCACTTCATTTCCACTAGCCTGCTCGATGCGCCGCGCGATCCCGTATCCGTGTTGCGCACCCATGGCTGCCAGCGTCTGCAGTACCATGAGGTCCAGGGTACCTTGCAGCAAGTCCAGTTTTGAATCGGTCATAGCATCCTTCCTGTGCGGTGGCCACATCAGTATGACACAGACTCATGTGGTCGCACCACAGGAATTTGAACAAACTCTGAATTCCCGTTGTCTATTACTCGGTCTGTTTTTGGGGAGTCAGCGGCTCTCGATTCCCCCCTGGTGCTAGCTACTTTCCGGTGCAAAAGTGAACAACAATCGGCAGCCATAAAGCGGATGCAGGCAGTGAGTTTGGTGCTACAACGTTGCTTTAGCAGTTGATAAGTTCAGCGGCGCAAGGGGGTGGAGTGTTCAAGTTGCGGCACGAGCAACGCAGCCTTTGGGAGGATTTATTCGCGGCCGAAGTAGCCGATCTGTGGGCACCGTGGATGCGAGTCGTCGATGAGCTATGGGAGGACGATGAGCTGCTGGATGCGGTCTATGAAGAGCAGGGCGAGCCGCACCAGGAGCTGTGCGAACAATTGAAATCGATGTCCGATGGGGTACGGCAGATAGTACGGCAGACCCGGGCGTGTGTTTGACGGGATTACTCAGTTACCGGAAAAGCTGGTCAGTCTGTTCGAGCCGCGCACAGAGATTATTCGCAAAGGCAAGGCCGGAAAGCCCAACGAGTTCGACATATTGATGCAGGTGCAGGAAGAGGAGAACCAGATCATCGCCCATTACGAGGTATATGACCGGAGGCACGAGCGACCAGCATCTATTACTGCCGGCGTTGGAAGCGCATCAACGCAAGTTCGGCCGTGCCCCTCGATTGATCGCGGCCGACGCTGGTTATTAACTCGCAGACCAATGAAGACGGTGCCCATGGGCTGGGTGTGACGCAGGTATCGATTCCCAACAGAAATACGCGGTGTGCGGTCGCCTTCCACACCGCAAGGCCTAGTGCAGCGCGGCCGGATCGTTTTGGCCGCTGCAGGCAGCACCAATCAGGAAATCGCCGGTGAGTTGCGGATGCCTGAAGTTACAGTCAGCAAATGGCGTCGCGGTTTTGCCGCCCTGGGGCTGGAAGGGCTTCGGGATGCGCCTAAAGCCTGTTATTAACTTTGTTCGTTTGTTTTCTTTTGGATGAAGGATCGCGGCCAGTGAATCCATGCTGGCAGCATGGAGAAGCGACGACGAAGCGGTTATCCCAGTGATGTGAGCGACGAGGAAGGGGCGTTTGTGGCGCCCTACCTGACGTTGTGCAAAGAAGACGCCACGCAACGGGATTATCCACTGCGAACGGTCTTCAACGCGGTGCGTTATGTAGTGCGCAGCGGCGTTGCGTGGCGCATGATGCCCAACGATCTGCCGCCGTGGTACGTGGTCTATCAGCAGATGCGGCGTTGGATGGATGCGGATT
>JASHRF010000057.1 GCA_030037545.1 Acidobacteriaceae bacterium
CGCCGGATGCCAGCACTGCTCTTTGGGGTCAATCGGGAACTGGGGCGTCATCGACGCCACTCGAATATTGACCATCAGGAATGTGGCGAGCGACGTAAACCCTGATACCAAGATAATCCTGGTTCGACGATACGGGAGCTCCCGCTTGGTGCACGCCGGCAGCTGATGCGCAACACGCAGATGATCGTCGACGGCAAAGGCTCCCACATACGCGTTGTTGGCTACGGTATAAATGACGGCTAACCACTTGCCGTCAGGAGAGACCGTGAGCGTGACGTCGGTCGGGGAACCACGCAGAGGCACGGATTAGAACCTTCGGCGAGTTATCCCGTCGCTTTTCAGAGTTGCATTTACGACATGCTAACAGTACATTCCAGAGGACCCCGCTGACCGCCGATCGCGCCGGGGGTGTAATCTGATGCATTAGCGCGGCGCGAGAACCTTGCGCGGCCGCACAATCTATCTAAGGACCAACTGACGATGACGCTGCGCAAGCCGCTTTCCACGTTATTTTTTTGTGCTGCACTGCCTCTGGTTTTCGCTCTCCTGCCGGCTCAATCCCAGGCACCCTCTGTGCCGGGGTATCGGGATTTTACCGCCGAAGCTAAGGTCGAGGACCAGTTCCTGGCCGTTCCTAATGCAAAGATGGCCGGCGAGGAGCTCAAAATCCTCACCGTTGAGCCGCATGTGGCTGCGACGCCGGAGGACTATAAGACCGCGCTGTACGTCGCAGAGAAGTTCCGCGCCGCCGGGCTCGAGACCCAGATTGTGCCCTACCGCGTGCTGATTAACTATCCGAAGACGGAGCAGGTGACGGCTTACGCGCCCGATGGGAAGGTGCTGATGAGCGGGCCCACGCCGGAGCACGTGGAGGGCGATCCGGCGGGCGAGAATCCGCGCGTGGTGATGCCGTTTAACGGCTCGTCGGGTTCAGGCAATGTGACCGGGGAAGTGGTGTACGCGAACTACGGCCGCCTGGAGGATTTCAAAGAACTGGACACGCAACACGTGGACCTGCACGGCAAGATCGTGATCTGCCGTTACGGCCAGAACTTCCGCGGCGTCAAGGTCTACCTGGCCGAGCAGCGCGGCGCCGCAGGCGTGCTGATTTACTCCGATCCACAGGACGATGGCTACGTAAAGGGCGACGCGTGGCCCATTGGCCCGTGGCGGCCGGAGATGGGCGTGCAGCGCGGATCGGTGCAGTACCTGTTCAGGTATTCGGGCGACCCGGAGACGCCGGGCGTGGCCTCCACGCCCGACCTTCCCGATTCTGCGCGCGTTACGCCGCAGAACCAGCCGCACATTATTTCCATTCCGCTGAGCTATCACGACGCGGCGCCGATTCTGCAGGCGCTCAAAGGGCCGAGCGTGCCGCAGGACTGGCAGGGTGGTCTGCCCTTCCGCTATCACGTGGGACCGGGCGGGGTGACGGTGCACCTGGACTCCGATCAGGATTACCAGCGGCGCTTGATCTGGGACGTGATCGGAAAAATCCCGGGCTCTCAGTATCCGGACGACTGGGTGGTGACCGGCAATCATCGCGACGCATGGGTGTATGGCGCAGTGGACCCATCCAGCGGCACAGCGGCCATGCTGGAAGCGGTGCACGGAGTGGGCGTGCTGCTGCGCAGCGGCTGGCGGCCCAAACGCACCATCGTTTTCTGCAGTTGGGACGCCGAAGAATACGGGCTGATGGGCTCCACGGAGTGGGTGGAGCAGAACGAGCAGCAGTTGCAGCGCGCGGTGGCGTACTTCAACGTGGATGTAGCCGTTTCGGGGCCGAATTTCGAAGCTTCGGCGGTGCCTTCGCTGAAGGATTTTGTGCGCGACGTGACCAAATCGGTACCCAGCCCGCTGGGCAGCACGGTTTACGAGCAATGGAAAAACAGTCATCCGCCAGAGAACGAGCACGATTCGCCAGGGATGAACGTGCCGAACGAGGCCCGAATGGGCGACCTGGGCTCCGGATCCGACTACACGGCCTTCCTGCAACACGCGGGCGTGCCTTCAACCGATATCGGTTCCGAAGGCCCTTACGGCGTTTACCACTCCGCATTCGACGATTTTGCCTGGTTCAAGCAGAATGCCGATCCGGATTTTGTCTACCTGCAGGAGATGGCGCGGGTGCTGGGCCTGGAGACGGTGCGCATGGCCGATGCTGACGTGCTGCCCTATGACTACGTGGCCTACGCACAAGAGATTGGGGCCTATCTGTCGACGGCAAAACGCAAGGCTGCCGATAACGGGCTCGGCAGCCTCGATTTTGCGCCGGCTCAGGCGGCCGCGGCGCGAATGCTGACCGCCGCCGCGCAGGCGCAAGCCGCGCAAACCGCCGCTACAGGGGATCTGGCCCGGCTCAACACTTTTCTGCGCCAGACTGAGACTGCCTTCCTTAGCCCTGAGGGATTGCCCAAGCGCCCCTGGTACAAGCACACCGTCTACGCGCCCGGCGAGTACACCGGGTACGCAGCGGTGGTGATCCCCGGCGTCAATGAAGCCATCGATGCCCACGAGGCTGCCCGCGCACAGCAGCAGTTGGCGGTTCTGGCACAGGCTATCGACAACGCCGCCCAATGCCTCAAAAAGGCGCAGCTATAAGCAGGGTCGATCATTCCGGCGTTATCGGCGCGGAACATTTCAATTTGGCAGTTACCATTCTTCTCGTCACGCCCGCAACCCGTGGGTTATGCTCAGAGGGATCGCTGTCATATTTGAGACTCTTCACCGGAGCTTGCCCGTATGGCGGACTTACTGCTTGGCCTCGTGTTTGTTCTCTTAGTGGCCGTCCCGGCGTTGGTCGCCATCAGCCACAGAGCCAGCTCACGCGACCGCGATAGTTAACTCTCTCGCGATTGCCTGAGATTCCTCGCTTGTCGAAGCACTCTCCTGCCGGCTCTTTTCCCTTGCAGTTGCCGCTCTGGCAACCCGCACCCTTCCGTGCGGCCTACGGAAACCGTGAAAACGCTCCTGGTCTGACACTTTAGGAACAGCCTCGGTCACCGGCAGGGGAGTGCCGCGTTCCCTGCTGGTGTAATTCCGCTTCGGCCGGAAGCAAGCTAGGCTCAATACTTGGCCCGGATGGCATTGAGCCGGGGAAGGCGGAGCGCCGGGCGATACAAGACAATTTCCCCATTGTCGGGAGGGTCCCGTACATGATCGATTTTGTGATCGGATTCGCCTTCGTGGCCATGATCCTCTTACCGCCGATCGTTGGCTTCGCCCAACGCAGTAAGTCTCATCGGGACCGTCTTTAAGGGTCGCCCTGGTGGGCGCGCTTTCGCGCCCCGATCCCGTCCGTCACCGCCGTACCAGCCCGAACATGAGTGATCTAAATCACCTTCTTTCGGTTGACCCCGGGCCATTCGCCCCTTATCGTTAGAGGAGATGAAGGTTTCCTCCAATTCGGTTCGCATCGGGATTGCCGTGGCTGTGATCCTGGGCACCATTGCCTGGCTGGCTTTTACCGGCGTGAGCGCCAACAAGAGCTATTACGTGACCATTGCCGAGCTGGGCACCATGGGCGACAAGGCCTATCACAGCCAATTACGCGTGGAGGGATTCGTGAAGCCGGGCTCCATTGAGCAGGACGGCACGCATGTGAACTTCCTGTTGGATGAATATGAAAGCCACTCGCCCAAGGCTCCTGAAGGTCGGGTACTGAAGGTGGTCTACAAGGGCTCCGAGCCGCCTCCGGATACGTTCAAGGACGATGCCCAGGCGCTGGCCGAGGGCACCTACAGCCGCGACGGCGTATTCCACGCCACGGTGCTGCAAGCCAAGTGCGCCAGTAAATACGCGCCTGCCCAGCCGGTTGCAAAACCGGTGGGCAGCCCGGCCAAAACTGCTTCCGGCGGGGCACCCGCACCGCCCGCGGGCAATCAAACCGCCGCGAACTGATCGCAATCCCAGAACGAATGTCAGCCAAATTGCCCGAGGCCGATCACCCAACACTTTGCGCCCGGGTTGACGAGGTTTCCAAGCTTTTTGGCTCCTTTGCCGCGCTGCGCCAGGTTTCGGTGGAGCTGGAAGCCGGCCGCTGCTACGTGGTGCTGGGCGAAAACGGCGCCGGCAAGTCCACGCTGCTGCGCGTTCTGGCGGGACTGCTCAGGCCGAGCTTTGGCACGGTGCGCGTCTTCGGCAGTTTCGAGCCGCAGGAAGCGCGGGCGCGCATCGGATATATGAGTCACGCGCCCATGCTCTACGACGAGCTGACCGCGCGGGAGAATCTGCGTTACTTCGCCGGCCTGTATCCGGGCCACGCCTGCCTTTCGCCCTCTGACGCGCTGCGCCAGGTGGGCTTGGATCCCGAGCTCGACCGCACTCTGGGCCAATACTCGCAGGGCATGCGGCAGCGGACCTCGCTGGCCCGCGTGCTGCTGCCAGTGCCGGAGCTGCTGCTGCTCGACGAGCCGTTTTCGAACATGGACATCGAGAGCGCGCGGCAGATGGTGGCGCTGCTGGCCGGCTTCCGGCACGGCAGCCGGACCATCGTGCTGACCACGCACCAGCGCGAACTGGCCGCGCCGATTGCCGACTGCGTGCTCACGCTGCGCGCCGGACGCGTGGCTTCGTTTGAGCCTGGAGGCCCGAGCCTATGAAGACCAACAGTGCGCGGTTCCTTGAGTCGCTCAATATTCCTTTCGAGCTTCGCGAATACGAAGTCGATCCCGAGGATCTATCCGCCATTAGCGTGGCGAAGAAGATCGGCATGCCGGCGGAGCAGGTTTTCAAAACCCTCCTGACCATGGGCGGACCTGGGGCGCACGTTTTTGCTGTGATTCCCGGCAACGCAGAGCTGGACTTCAAGAAACTGGCGCGCGCGGCCGGTTTGCGCAAGACCGAGATGGTTCCGCTCAAAGACGTGCAGCCCCTCACCGGCTACATTCGCGGCGGGGTGACGGTCTTCGGCGCCCGGAAACCGTTCCCGGTATTCGTCGATGAGACGGCGATCCTCTTCGACCGCATCAGCGTGTCGGCGGGAACGCGCGGAACGCAGTTGATTCTGAGCCCGGAGGATTATCTGCGCGCGGCCACAGCGCTGGGCGAGCCGGTGCAGACGGCCGATCTGACCAAGGATGCGCATGCGCAGGAGGGCCACGCATGACGCAGGCGCTGTGGGCTCATCTCGCAAAGGACCTGCGCATCGAGTGGCGCTCGCGCGAGGCCGTCAACTCCATGCTCTTCTTCGCGCTGCTGGTGGTGGTGCTGTTCTCGCTGGCTTTCGATCCGCGCGGCGCTTTCAGCCGCGAGATTGCCGGCGGCGTGCTGTGCGTGGCCACCATGTTCGCGTCGGTGAGCGCGCTCAACCAGGCTTGGGCGCGCGAGATTCGCCACCAGGTGCTGGACGCGCAGCGCATGGCGCCCGCGCCCGGCGCGGACATGTTCCTGGCCAAAGTGCTGGCCAATTTTCTGTTTGTGTCAATTGTTCAGCTATTGCTGGCGCCGGTATTTCTGGTCTTTTACAACCTGCAGATTCAGGGCAATCCCTGGCAACTGGCGCTGGTGCTGCCGCTGGGCACCTGGGCGCTGGTTGCCAATGGAACTTTCTTTGCCGCGCTCTCTATTCGCAGCCGCAACCGCGAGTTGCTATTGCCGTTGATTCTGTTTCCCATCTTCATGCCCGCGCTTCTGGCCATGGTGCTGGCCACAGGATCGATCCTGACCGGAGACAGCGATCCGTCGCTGTGGATCAAGATGCTGCTGGGCTACGACATTATCTTCACTACGGTGAGCCTGTTGCTGTTCGAAGTGGTGCTGCACGCGGAGTAGGACGAGGCCAGGGCAATCGCACTTGGGAATTGATGCACCGGCAGGGTTGATTTCAGGTTCACACATACCCTCCCGGGGGGTGCATGGGATTCTGCCGTGAAGCTCCTTGTTTTCTGATGGCTGGATGCGTTTTCAGGTTCGATTAACATGCAGTTTCATGCAAGAAAACTTAACTTTCCTGCACTTTTTTGCGCCTGCCGGGCCCCGGATTCTCGAGCGGCCACGAGTGCCTTGGGAACGTTTCTTCACAGCGTAGCGGAACGGCAGAATTAACCCGCAACGAAGGGCGAAAATATATTTCCCGCCGAATGAGTGCGATGCGGGCGATGTGGCCTTTGCAAGGTCTTGACAACGGCAAGGCGAAGAGAGTCTTTCAACAGGATTGCCGGTTTTTTGAAATGCGATTGTCCTGAGGACGAGGCGTTGCCGACTCGCGTGGGGCTGTTGACGCAGATATAATCTGTATCCCCATCGGTCACGCTCCCTGGAGCACATGAAGAGTGAATGTTTTTTTGCACCCGGAGATGGAATATCCCCTAGCAGGCTGCTGAAAAATGCAGGAGAGTCATTTGGAAAGATGTGGTGTGCGGTTTAAGGCTCTCAGCTCCTGGTCCATGAGGCGTAATCTGTAAGGGCGTCCTGATCGGCCGGGTCCGGGCGATTCACGAGCGGATCGAGCTTGTCGCACTTCTTCCGGTAGACTTCGACGTCCGGGTCCTTTTGACTACG
>JASHRF010000058.1 GCA_030037545.1 Acidobacteriaceae bacterium
CGTAGTCAAAAGGACCCGGACGTCGAAGTCTACCGGAAGAAGTGCGACAAGCTCGATCCGCTCGTGAATCGCCCGGACCCGGCCGATCAGGACGCCCTTACAGATTACGCCTCATGGACCAGGAGCTGAGAGCCTTAAACCGCACACCACATCTTTCCAAATGACTCTCCTGCATTTTTCAGCAGCCTGCTAGTGCAAAATGAGGGTTGCTGTATCCCACTCGGAGTTCTGTAACAAGGCACGGCTCGGGGAACCCGCGCAGCGGGTCTCAGGCCGAAAAAACGTCCCCCAAATTCCCGGGGCTTTCGCCCCTGCCCGGGATACACCAAGTATGGCGTTGCTCTAGCCACTGAGGGAACGATTTTAGGCAGTCCATAGAGGTTATGAAACAGCTTCTAACTAAGTTCTTATGCACAAAGGGAGAGCGCAAGGCTCTCCCTTCGGTTTTTGCTCGTTGAATGGCTGCGGGAACTACTTCTTCGGGGGCGCGATGACGTCCTTGGCGGACTTCGCCACGCGGAACTTGACCACCGTCTTGGCCTTGATCTTGATGGCCTCGCCGGTTTGCGGGTTGCGGCCCATGCGGGCCTTGCGGTCCGCCTTGACCAGCCGGCCGATGCCGGGGATCACGAACACGCCGTTCTTCTTGGTCTCCTTGATCGCCGTCTCCGCCAGCAGATCGAGAAACGTGGCGGCTTGCTTGTTGGTGAGTTCGAGCTTCTCGGCCATATGCCGGGTAAGAGCGGTCTTGGTCATGCCTGCTGCCATGTGATGTTCTCCTTCTGGACCAGCCCTGGGCTGGTGCTTTGAGGGCTTCCGCATTTCGCGTGCCGCATGTAGGGAGTGCGATCGGGCCTCCGGCGTTTTCACAATTTCCGTAGACTTCTCAGCGTCGTTCCATGTGGCGTCTTCTTGAGGAAAACGCCACTTGTGAGCATCGCCTCCGGTTCACGGTAATTGTGAAAACGCTACAGCACCAGCGCGAAAACCCTGTGTTCATGCGCTTTGAAGTACCCTGCGTGCTTACCATGCGGCTTCGAGGCAGGCAAAGTCAATAAGAAAAGGCCGAATTTCCACAGTTTTCTTCGGTTTTTGTACCTTAAATGCCGATATTTCCCGGATTTTCGCGCATCGCAGTTCCCAAAGCTTGCGTTTCACCGCCAAAACCGCGCATTTTGCGCTCTGCAAGAGCAAAACTTCTGTTGATACGCACACACCAAATATGCCAGGTGCTGAGAATGAGGGCACCAGTTCGAGCTTCCTAATGCAGTCCAAACAGCACCCTCTTTTTCGGCACCTGGGCCGCGGCGATGGGCGTATTCAGCGCGTCCACTACTGGCGCGGCGATGCGGAAATGGCGAATGATGGTAGCTGCGAAATCCTTCTTGAGCGCGGCGGTCGCGGGCAACGTGGCGGCTAAGCCCCACTGCCGGCAGCGGATCAGGTCCATGCCTGGATGCTCGCAGGGAAAGCCCTTGGGCGGACGCGTGAGCGCGTTGCCTTCGAATTCCTCGAAGGTTCGCTTCACGAGCGGCTTTTTCAGCAGTTTCCTGAATTCCTCGTGGTGCTTCAGCAGCCAGTGCCGAATCTGCGCGAGCTGTTCTTTCTCCGGCATGTAGGAGCCGGCGGCGATGGTCACATCCTGAGCGCTGACGTGGAAGTAGTAGCCCGCGCCCGAAGTTTTCTCGAGCCCGGAGTGCGACCACCACGCCGCCACGTGAGTCTTGTAGGGGCGCTTATCGCTGGAAAAGCGCGTATCGCGGTAGATGCGGAACAGGCATTTTTCCGCCGGCCGCACGAATTGCGGCGCAAAATCCATCATCGCGTCCATCACCTTGCGGATGATGGCCAGCATCGGCTCCTTCAGCTCCGCCTCAAAGACAGCTTTGCGCGGCTGAAACCACGCGCGGTCATTATGCCGCTTCAGGTTGCGCAGAAAGGTGAGCGCCTCCGGGCGGAGGTAAGGAAGCGCCACGACAGGAGCGGGTTTAGTCGAGCGAGCCATATCGAAGTAAGTCTATCGGATCACCTTCAGCGCCCCGCGGAACAGCCCATCGAAATCCCCGGCCAGCGCCTTGTCCTTCGCCACTGCCTGCTCAATGGCCTTCTCCGCCGCCGGCCGCTGGTAGCCAAGATTCACAAGCGCGGAAAGCACGTCGTCTACGGCCGGCCCTTGCGCGGCCGTCTGCACGGGCGCCACGGCAAAATCGTCGAGCTTGTCTTTGAGCTCGACCACCAGACGCTCCGCCAGCTTTTTCCCCACTCCCGGGATGCGCGTGAGCTGCGCGTGATCCTGTCCGCGAATGGCCTGCACCACGCGCTCCGGATTGAACCCGCTGAGAATCTTAATGGCCAGCTTTGGCCCCACCGCGCTCACCGTGATGAGCCGCTCGAAGAGCCGTTTTTCTTCCGCTTCCAGAAACCCGTAGAGCGCGATCTGATCCTCGCTCACCTGGGTGTGAATGTGGAGGGCCGCTTCGGCGCCCAACGCGGGCAGCCCCGTAAACGTAGGCACGGAGATGGCGACGTCGTATCCCACGCCGCCAGCCTCAACTACGGCCTGGCCGGGCTGTTTCAAGATGAGCTTGCCGCGCAGGTGAGCGATCATTGCGTCCTATCCCAGAATCCCCATCCGCCTGGCCACGCGCTCCAGCGTTTCCAGCGCCTGATCGAGCTCTCCGCGCGTGTGCTCGCTGGTCAGGATCATGCGGATGCGCGCTTTGCCTTCGGGCACCGTCGGGAACGCGATGCCGGTCGCCATCACGCCTTCATCGAACAGAGCGCGCGACAAGTCCATCGCCTTGCGGCCTTCGCCCACGATGAGCGGAGTAATGGGCGTCTCGGTGGCCGGCGTATTCACTCCGCCGATGTTGAATCCCAGCCTCTTCAGCTCGCCCTGGAAATACCGCGTGTTGGCCCACAGCCGCTCGATGCGCTCCGGCTCCTTCTCCAGAATGTTGAAAGCCTCAATGCATGTGGCCGCGACGCTGGGCGGATGTGACGTGGAAAACAGAAACGGCCGCGCGCGATGATAGAGATAGTCAATCAAATCTTTTGAGCCGCAAACGTAGCCGCCCAGCGAGCCGATGGCTTTGGACAGCGTGCCCACCTGCACGTCGACCTTGCCGTGCATCCCGAAATGATCCACCGACCCGCGCCCATTGCGGCCCAGCACGCCCGAAGCGTGGGCGTCGTCGACCATCATGATGGCGCCGTATTTCTCAGCCAGTGCAGCGAGCTTGTCCACCGCGCCGATGTCGCCGTCCATCGAGAAAACGCCGTCGGTGATGACCAGCTTGTGGCCGGGCGCGTCGGCCAGTTCATGGAGCAACTGCTCGCAGTGGACCATGTCTTTATGGCGAAAAACCTTGATCGTGGCTCGCGAGAGGCGCGCCCCGTCGATGATGCTGGCGTGGTTCAGCTCATCGGAGAGGATGAAATCGTCTTTGCCCAGGATGGCGCTCACCGTGCCGGCGTTGGCCGCGAAACCGCTCTGGAAGACCACGCAAGCCTCGACATTTTTGAAACGCGCGATCTTCTCCTCGAGTTCCATGTGGATGCGCATGGTTCCAGCAATGGTGCGCACCGCGCCCGAGCCCACGCCGAAGGCCTGCGTGGCGGCGATAGCCGCCTCGATGAGCCGGGGATCGTTGGCCAGGCCGAGATAGTTGTTACTGGCCAGGTTGATGACCTGTTTGCCGTCATAGCGGCAGACCGGAGCCTGCTGGTCGTCGAGGACACGCAGCTTGAAATGGGTTCCCTTGGCGCGAAGGTCGTTGAGAATGGCGGTCAGGTGAGCAAGTTGAGGGCGAGTAGCGGCTTGAGTCATGGCGTTCACCTCAAACAAGAAGGATAGCGCGGAAGGGTAGGGTTCAGGTTTCAGCAATCAGGACGCTCGTGTTGGCTGCCTCTCATCGCCGACTGCTCAATGAGCACCGCTGGCCGCCAACTGACGCCCTCACACCTGACACCTGATCTCTAATCCCTGACCCCTGTTCTGGCCCGTTCGCGGCTCCGCCGGATACAATAAGGGTCTACGCTAAGACGTATCGGGCGGCAGGGTATGTCCGGTCCCCGTGAGTTTCTGGAGAGTGGGAGCAGGTGTTCGTGACAGGTTTGAAGTGCCGCGTTGTGCGGCTCGAATGGATGTGCGGTCTGGGAATCGCGTTGCTGCTGCCCCTGGCCACGGCGGCTGCCGCCCATGCTCAGGATGGCGCGGCGGTTCCCACCCAGACTTCCCTGAGCGTGGACGTGCGCGGCTTGGCGGGCGCTTCCCAGACCACGGCCAATGTGACCGTGATCGGTGCGGACGGCCAGCCGGCCGGCGGGGTAGTCAACTTCGACGATGGCAATCGCCAACTGGCCGAAGCGGTATTGAACGCGGCAGGCGAGGCCGCTGCAACCCTGACGCTGCCCGCGGGCACGCACGTTCTGCGCGCCGTGTATATGGGCGATGCCGCGCACCAGGCATCCGCGTCCGACGCCACTGAGGTGCAAACCCAGGCCAGCGGGACGAGCCCCGGTTTTCAGCTAAGCCTGGCCGCGGTTTCTCCCCCAGATTTTCCCATGACCCTGACCCCGGGTACCTCCGGCTCGGCCACCGTGACGGTAACGCCCGTAAATAATGCCGCCCTCACGGCACCCATGTTCGTCACGCTCTCGTGTTCGGGCCTGCCCACTCTGGCCTCCTGCTCGTTTACGCCCGAGGATGTTGAGATTCAGCAAACCACGCCCACCAGTTGCGCTGCCGGCGCGGCCGCCTCGGCCTGCCCGCCTACCAGCCTGCTGGTGATCTCGACGGAGGCTGAAGGAGGAGGTGGCCCCCACGCGCCGGCCGATCGCAAGGGCACTCCCACCGGTATTGCGCTGCTGTTGCCCGGTGTGCTGGGCCTTGGCGGACTGGCCTGGGGTGCGCGGCGTAGGCGCTGGCTTCAGCGCATCGCCCTGGTGGCGCTGGTCGGCATGGTGACCACGCTTGGCATGACCGCCTGCAATCCGTACTACTACTATTACAACCACGGTCCCACGCCCGTCCCCGCCACTCCTGCCGGCACCTATACAGTGACCGTGACAGCGCAATCGAACAATGGCGTAACCGCCATCAGCAATTCCACCACCATGGTATTGACGGTGCAGTGAGCCGGCATCCCCTTCCCGCCGCGGTTTACGCGCTGGTGGATGCAACGCCCGGCGCGGTGCTGCTGGAAGGCGCAGGGACGGTACATTCCGAAAATAGTGAGGGGCAGTGGACACGCTTGTTCACGGCTCCCTTGCGTGTGTGCGTGGCGCACCATGCAACCGAAGTTCCGCGGCTGTTTGCGGAGATCGAGCGCGCCGTGGCCGCCGGATTGAGCGCCGCGGGATTTTTCTCCTACGAGTGCGGCATCGCCTTTGAGCCCAAGGCCGGCATGCGCCCAGCCCGCGCCGGACAGCTGCTGGCGTGGCTCGGCATCTACGAGCGCGGATATGTCTTCGATCATCAGCGCGGAGAGTTTGTCGATGGAGTGCCGCCGGGCCTCGATCTTCCCCGAGAAAGCTCCGCGGCGCAACCCAATTTGCTTTGTGCCGACGCCGGATTCGCTCTCGCCGAGGCGGATTACGCTCGCCGCATCGCCGCCATTCACGCGCTTATCCGTGCAGGCGACGTTTACCAGCTCAACTTTACCGCGCCTTTTCGCATACACGCGCCAGGCAGCGCTGCCGATCTCTATGCGCGCCTGCGTGCCCGCCAACCCGCGGCCTACGGAGCTTTTCTGCATGCGCAGGAGGGCCAGCGCATCTTGTCATTCTCGCCGGAGCTCTTCTTCCGTATCGATCCTGACAATGGGGACCCTCGAAAGCGCCGCATCACCACGCGGCCCATGAAGGGTACTGCGCGCCGGGGACGCGCCACGCGTGAAGACCGCGAGATCGCGGAATGGCTGCGCAACGACGCCAAAAATCGCAGCGAAAACCTGATGATCGTGGACCTGGTGCGCAACGACCTGGGCCGCGTGGCGGAGTTTGGCAGCGTGCGGGCGGAGAAGCTCTTCGCCGTCCAGCGCTTGCCCACGCTGTGGCAGATGACCTCGACCATTACGGCCAACCTGCGCGCCGATGCCGGATTCCATGCCATTTTCCGCGCCCTGTTTCCCTGCGGCTCCGTCACCGGCGCGCCCAAGGTTCGGGCCATGCAGTTGATTGCCGAGCTTGAGGACGAGCCGCGCGGTGTTTACACGGGTGCCATTGGTTTTTTCTCGCCGCATCAGACGGTCTTCAACGTCGCTATCCGCACGCTGGAGTTGGAGCGCGAGCGGGGCACGATGGGCGTGGGCAGCGGCATTGTCATCGATTCCGATGCGGCAGCCGAGTACCGCGAGTGCCTGCTGAAGGCGGAGTTCCTGACGCGGCTAGATCAGGCGGAAGAGATTTCGCTGCTTGAGACCATGTTGTGGGACGGTGGTTATCCGCTCCTTGATCTGCATCTCGACCGGCTCGCGGATTCGGCGGATTACTTTGGTATTCCCTGCAAGCGCGAAGCAGTCAAGGCCGCGCTGGAGGAATACGCGCGCGGATTTACGGGCCGGGACGCGCGCAAAGTCCGCCTGCTCGTCGATTGCAAACGCGCCATTCAGATCACCGCCGAACCGCTGGTGCTGCACCCGCGCGCCGCGCTCGTTGCAGGCCAGCCATCCACCGATCGCATTGGCCGCACCCGCATCGCGCTTCAGCGAACCGATCCCGCCGACCCTCTGTTATTCCACAAAACTACACACCGTCCGCTTTACGCGCGCGCATTCGACGAGGCCCTGCGCGACGGATTCGACGACGTGCTGTTCCTGAACACGCGCAGGGAAGTCACGGAAGGCGCCATCAGCAATGTTTTTATTGAGAAGGACGGCCGCTGGCTCACACCGCCTATCGAATGTGGATTGTTGCCTGGAGTTTATCGTCGCTACCTGCTCGCAATCCGCCCGGAAATCGAACAGCGCGTGCTCTACGAAAACGATCTTCGCAGCGCCCATGCAATCTACTTAGCCAACTCTGTCCGCGGCCTGCGCAGGGTCATCCTGACTCGCCACTGACAGCTATCGCAGCAAAAGCCCCACAACAGCCGAAGCAATTCCCGCCACCGCGAAGGCCATGCCAAAGTACCAGTAAGCGCGGCTGCGTGTAAGCAGCGTAACCGACGTGATCACCAGGCCGATCTCGAGCAGAGCTTCAGCCAGATCGAAACGGTCGGCACGCTTCTCAGCATTGTCTACCTGAGCCTCCAGAGCCTCGGCCTTGTTCTGCTCGTCGGTGAGTTCGGCGGACCACTTGGTCTGGTGGTCGGCGTAGGATTTGCGGATCTTCTCAGCGGCAGCGGGATTGCTCACCGCCACCGCGCCCAGCAGATCGCTGGTCAGCTCCGTGTCGTTGGAACGGATTTTGTGCGCCTGGTAGAAGTTCCACTGGTCGGTGGCCTTGTTCTGCGTCAGCACCGCCTCAGTGTGGGTGCGATGGCCGAGCACTGTGGTAATGGCCACCAGCACTGCCAGCACCGCCATGGTAAAGGCGACAGACCGCATCGCCGACTCGTGCGATCCGTGCTCCGCGTGTTCCTGCAATTCCTGAACTTCGTTGGCTTCCATATGCGGCACCCCTGGTAGCGTTCCTAAAGGTGATCCCAATTCTGGAGGTATGAACCCATCATACGATCCTGCAAGCGCGCCAGGCTGCCGATTGCCCGGTAGTCAGGCAAATTTTGGTTGACGCCGGGAGGCGCATCCGGCACTCCGGCTTTCGTGGATATCGCCGGCTTTCTTATTCTGCTGGCGTTGGGGGATTTCGCTGCGCAAGAATCCTGCCGCGCACCGCCGAATCATGATGCTGGCCACCATCTCACTTCCTGATCCCGGTTTCTCGCGATTTACCGGGGCCTTGATGCCCAAGCCGCCCCATGTGCTGTCCTGGTTCATTTACACGTTTATGGTAACGTCCTGTTGATTGTTCTCATGGCTGCCTGGGACTGGTGGCGGGGGCGGCTGATGCGGTCGTTTATGCTGAGCGCGGCGGCGCTGCTGGCAGCCGAATATGTGGCCACGCTCCTGTATTTCTGGGGCCCGTGGAAGGCACTCACCAATGGATGGGTTGAGGCGTGGGCAAAGCTATTTACTTAGCGCGTGTTTACGATCTCCTGGAACGTGTCTCAAAAATAGGTTTTGAAAGGGCACGGCTTCAGCCGTGCCAATAAGTTCCCCCAAAAACGTGGGGCTTTAGCCTCGCTTATCATTTCCGCTTCCAGCGTACTCCGTCCTTCGAATCCTCGATCACCACGCCCTTGGCGGCCAGCTCGTTGCGAATCTGGTCGGCGCGGGCAAAATTGCGCTCTTGCTTCGCCGACGTTCGCTCGCCCACCAGGGCCTCAATGGCCTCATCGCTCAGCGCCAGCCGTTCGCGCAGTTCAGGCGCCACATCGTCCATTCGTCCCGCCTGTTCCGCCCAGGCCAACGCGCGGCGCGTGGGCTCCGCATCGTCGTCGCGGATCACAGCGAAGACGGCGTCAAAATCGGCCAGCACGCGCAGAATGGAATCGCGGTCTCCGGCCCCGAACTGTCCCTGATCCATGGCCGTATTGGCCGCTCGCACCAGGTCGAAAATGGGCGCGCGCGCTTCGGCTGTATTCAGGTCGCTGGCCAACGCTTCCATATAGTCGGAGTGCGCCTTTCTTGCCAGCTCCTGCATTTCGGGATTTTCGCCCGGCGCGTACCCGCCCGTCGTCAGCCGCCGGTGAAATGTGCGCAGCCGGTCGATGGCGTTGGTGGCCTCGGTCAGCCCATCGAAAGTGAAGTTGAGCTGGTGCCGGTACGGCACGCTCATCAGCGCCAGGCGAATGGCCGAAGCTTTGTAGCCCTTCAGCAACAGGTCGCGGAGAGTGAAGAAGTTGCCCTCGCTCTTGGCCATCTTGCGGCCTTCGACAAGTAGGAAACGCACGTGCATCCAGTGCCGCGCGAACGGCTTACCGGTTGCCGTCTCGCTCTGCGCGATCTCGTTCTCGTGGTGCGGGAACATCAGGTCCTCGCCGCCGGCATGCAGGTCGAAGCTCTCGCCCAGATACTCCATCGACATGGCCGAGCACTCCAGGTGCCAGCCCGGCCGTCCGCGCCCGATCGCCGTCTCCCAAGCCGTTTCGCCGGGCTTGGCCGCCTTCCACACGGCAAAATCCCGCGCCGAGTCCTTGTCGTACTCATCCACATCCACGCGCGCACCGTCCTCGATCCCGCTCAGGTCCTTCTTGCTCAGCTTGCCGTACTCCGGGAACGCCGCCAGCCGAAAATACCAGCTTCCAGCCTCGGTCTTGTAAGCAGCTTTGGCCCTGGCGAGCCGCTCCACCAGCTCCACCATGCGCGCAATGTGCTCGGTGGCGTGGGGAATCTCTTCCGGCCGCTCGATCTGGAGCGCGGCCATATCTTCAAGAAACGCATGCTCGTATTGGGCCGTGTATGCGCCGATGGACATACCCGCCTGGGCCGCGTTGCGGATGATCCTGTCGTCCACATCGGTGATGTTCATGACGTGGCGCACCGGCGTGCCGGTGAGGCGCAGGAAACGGCGCAGTACATCCACGTGGACAAAGGTGCGAAAGTTGCCGATGTGCCCGTAATCGTAGACGGTCGGTCCGCAGGAATACATGCGCAGCGCCTGGCCGTCAGACGGCGTGAGCGGCTCGACTTGTCCGGTCAGGGTGTTGAAGAGGCGGAGGGTCATCGCTGGCGGTCGTGCATCGTGCGGCGGTTCAAACCGCCCATATTTGGCTTTTCTGATTCTACCAGCGGGGGAACGGGCTATGGCCGGGCAGGTAGCGTCCTAAGAATGCGTTGCTGCGAACTATTTTATTTAGCGCGCCGAGACAGTAGAGCGTCTGATTTATCGGTTCGTTCTTTGGCTTGTTTATAGCGCCCATATGCAAAAAGACCCAGCAAGTGCAGTCAAACTCGTGATGATCGCAGCTAGTCCTTCAGCACTTTTCCCTTCAAACAACAATGCGAATCCGCCTACTATCGCCACGAGGCGCAGAATGAAGGCGTACTATCGCAAAGGATCCGGAATGCCGTGGAACTCCTGAGAGATTTCCACCCCTTCCGTAGTCCTGCCCGGATTTTCGGATGCAGAACGGCAAGTGTGCCGGCAGCCGCCAAAATAGCCTGGACCTCGGGCGGCAGCCGGCGAACGGCATGAATGAGGCGGAGGAGAAGGCCGTAGAGGCCACAGAGAAACTCCCAGCCCACGAAAACGGAAAGTGAGGAGCCGATTCGAACGGCAATTTGGACCGTACTTCTGCTTGCGTAGTCCCTCAGCTGCGTATCAATGAACACCGAAGCAACCGCAGCTCCCATCGCGCCAGGTGAGGATCCGCTGTGTAAATAGCCCGTGCGTCGACTTCCCGCCAGGTGGCGAGATGGGGGAAGTCCTTGATATCGGCGTAGGTCTCGGAGGGAGAGGGGCGCTCCTGGGGAGAGTAAAAGCCTATATGCTGCTGAAATTGAGTCCACTCCTTCTGTACCTCTGCAACGGTATTGCCGGTGTCGGCGGCAATCGCTTCGTAGTACTTCTCGATTTCCTGCTTCACATACTCCGGCGTGAGGAACATTGCTACACCAGCTTCGATCGCTTCATGAATCGCGCTGCGATGTTCTGGACGACGCCGTTTCCGCAAGCGCCAACGCAGTTCCGCATGGATGCGATTATTCTGCGTCAAATCCGACACCCAATGCCTCCATCATCATGGCATTGAATTCTTCGGCGGTGGGCCAGCCGTCTTCGTCCAGCCCGTATTTCTTGGGGTTTTCGCGTGCATCCTCCAGTTCCTCTATCTCGTCCCAGTCCTCCTGAGTCATGGAGTGTTCCTTTCACTTTGCTTTTTAGTTTCGATAGCGGGATTTCGTTCGACGAAAATCCCAGAATGGTATGGCCACAGCGCCAGATGTAACGGCGTGCAAACTGGCGTGATCCGCAAAACGCACATCGAATACATTCAATCCTCCAAGAGTTTTCGGCCGCCCATCAACGGCCAATCTGGCGTTACCTCGTGCTAGCGAAGTATTACGTTGCCACTCTCCTCGCTGTAGACGGGTGGCAAGGATTTTCGGGAGATCGGCACGCAGTATTCTTCTCTGCGCCGTCCTTACCTTGTAAGGCACGCGGCACCAGGTGAACAACAACTTCGCTGGGATTGGCGCCATAGCCGACGACGTCGCCAAAGATTCCAGACCACGTCATACGGCGGCGCGGCAGAAAGTACTGCTTCGATGGCCTGCAAGTTGGCATGGATGTCAGAGATAATGAGCGCTTGCATTTCAATTTCTCTCGGTCGGCTTGCGTTTGTGTCCTGCTACCGGTTTCCGCATTGATTCTGATTTTGCGATAGCTTCTTGCCTACCCATCTCCGAGACCTCGCGTTTTCGACTTGCCCGCAACGCCCACGCCGTAGTCACTACAAAGACGATGGAATAGAACAGCATGTCGTGGGCTACCATCAGGCCTGTCCCAAGCGCAGCCATCCAAATTGCAACGTGTGGGGAACGACAGTGCGCCCCAATCGCGACGCCGATCAACAGTAGCACGGAGTTGTACATAGCGATAAGAAAAGGATTTCCCGACTTTAGGCGAATATTGTTGCTCACACCCCACCTTAACTCTTAATCAAGCGAATTTGGCGAGCCCATTCTTCCAGCAAGCGGATAGCGACCGAACCTCGCCCTTTCCCAGACTAAAGACCCCAACACTCTGTTAGAGCTTCGGTCATCCGTCAGCATGTATCCGCACTGACGCTAAGTAATCCAGCCAGCCTGACAATCGGCATGCAATACTTCGACGATTCTGTCTTCCGCTTCAATGAGGGCCTAATCATTCGCCGACCGGTCGCCCCGCGGATCAGTTTCTTCAGAGGGCTCGGCCTAAGACTGCAGCCTATCGATGACCCTTGACCGCAATATCCTGCCAAGTGAGTACGTCGTCGACATCTGGACCGAACAAAGCGCCATAAGCCAGACCGCCCTCCTCGCGGTGGAGGAGCTTGTGGCCGTCGTGAATGGTCAATTCCCCACGATAATCGGCCAGCCGCCTAACTGCGACCGCATACCGGTCATCCAAGATCGAAGCCCATATGGTTTCCGATGATTTCCGCTGAGAGGCTGGTTTCTTGACAGGCCTTTGCGCGCCATCGCGCGCGACTTTGTTCATGGAGCCACGTTTTGTACTGCGACCGTGTTTCTTTGAACTAGCCATTTACCACCTTGCTCCGCGCCGCCAGTTGAATTTTGTGCCGGTATCACCATGCTGACACCGGTGACGACGCGGAGAGGGGTGAAAGCTGTTCGGTATGTGTGCACTCCGGCACACATACTCGCGATGGTTATGTCACAAGACTGAATTGGACGATCTACGAACCGGATTAAACTCCTGAGCGTGAAGGCAGAGCAGGATCCGCACGACGCCGAGAGCAGCGACCGCTCGCAATAAGAGCACCGGCGTGGGTGTGACACGGCCCGTTTCGATCCGCGATACGTGCGTGTGGTGCGTTCCCAGTGCAAGCGTGGACTGCGTCCACCCGCGTCTCAAGCGCAGCCTGCGCAGGGTATTGCCGATGAAGCTGCGCAATTTCTCTGCATCCGATAAAGCGGATCTGCCAAGAATCGGAGGGATGCAGAGTTCGAGGTAGGTGACGGGTAGCGGGCGCCGGGAATGGCTTTGCCCACGGGTTCTTGTCGTGCTGGAAAAGAGCAGAGATTTGGTGAAGCGCAATTTCTACCGCGCGCGCACGGTTGTTCATTGCATGACTCCTGTTTGTGGTGAATTTTGGATGTGGACCGCTGGCATCCCACTTATTAATTCAAGCAGATAGGAACAGATATACCTGGACAGCCCCTGAATGGAAATGGCGGAGAGGGAGGGATTCGAACCCCCGATACCCTTACGAGTATGCCTGATTTCGAGTCAGGTGCATTCAACCGGGCTCTGCCACCTCTCCGCTTTCTTTACAACAGCTTAGAGGATTGTGGGAATCTCTTTGATGCTTTGGTGGCTTCTGGCGCCTGTTTCCTTTGTGGTGGCTCCGGTGGCTTCATAGAAAGCATCCATCACGTCGGCTGCGACTTGGTGCACACCATAAGGTGAGCATATCGCATCGTGATCTGAGCGGTCGAGTGCTTGACGTAACTTCACAACAGCGGTCACCTCCACCCCAACCTGCTGCATGCCTTTGTGCCGATTGCTATGCCCGCAATCATCGTAGGTGCCGGCCGCCCCCAAGGTTCAGATGGCCTTTGCTGGCTTTGTACTTTCCCGTCCACAGCAGATTCGGCATCGACTTGCTATATGGTCTTAGGGCCTTGCGATTGTCTGCATACGGCTTTTCAGGCGCCGCCATCCACCACAGATGCTTGTATGCGTCCTTCAATCGAATTCGGTCAACTTCACCCACTGCGCAGGACTTAGAAGCCTTGCTGGTTGCAGCGCCGGGGCGTCCGAATCGAGTTGAAATGCCATCGCTGTTTGCCGCGCGTCGAATAGGCGGCGCTCTTCACTCCTCTTTTGGCTCATATCGCCGGGTGAGCGCCGGCGCAAACAAGGTCGACGGGGGGCCAGAAATATGGACGGCGCAGCTCTGGCTACTATGCATGCCGTCGAGGCCTTCGGCAGTCACTCGAACGGTGTAATCACCGGGTTCAGTCCAAGTGTGCCTCACCTGAGAGCCGGCAAGGTTCACGCCATCTCCGAAATCCCACTCCCAGGAAATCGCGGGGTTGTCGCTTTGACCATGGGCCGAAAAATCCAGGTCCTCGCCTGAACTGCCTGCCTGTGCACAGTGGACCGTGATGTTCGGCGCGGCAGGCGGAACAGAGCGGTCGATGATCTTCAGTACCCGCACGGAATGCGGCAGAAGATTCAACTGCAGCGATCCGGCCGCCGAGAGGCTCACTGGCTTGCCATCGAAGATATCGCTGATGGAATAGCTTCCCGTGGACGGCAATCGCAGCTCCGTTAGTGCGATCGTCTTCGAGATGGGATGTTCAGTCCAGTCGAATACCGTCAGGATGCTCTGCCGTCCGGACTCCCTCAGAAAAAAGATGCTCGGCTGCTGGTCTGACGACGCATAGGTCATCAGATCAATGGGAACCGACGCCTTACCCAGGCGCACCATATCGATCAGGTCCGGATTCTCAATGAGAGCCACGCGTCGGGGAGAATTCTCGAGCGACGGAAGATTGTCTCCAATCTCCAGCATGCCGCCGGAGACCGCCGCCAGTGCAATCGATACCTTGGCTTCTGGCAGTGTCAACGGCTGCTTTCCCTGGTGCCATGACTGGTCGGTAATGTGCTGCGTCGAAACCGTGAACGCATCGGGATCAGAGACGAAGAAATTGCGATTCATATAATAACGCGCTGCAATGCCCGTTGCCGCATCGCGGCTGGCCTCGAAGCTATGGCCGGTATCCAACGAAATGCGCCCGTAATCCACATACCCCACCGGGTTCAGCATGACGCTGCCGTCCTTGTCGAGGTAGACGCTGTCGCCAACTGCGTCTCGAATAATTCCGAGCCCGATGCGCTGCGCTTCCATTGCCGTCGTATGCGGTTTGTAGTAGCGCCCCTCAATCGCGCTGTCGTCCATGAAATCCAGCTTGATGTAATGAATAGCCCAGTCATGGGCCAGCTTGATGTAAGTATCTCGCAGATACTGCTGCGCGTCTGGATTTGTGGTATCGAGGATGTACAATGGGTCCTTGCCGTCCGACACGCTCCCCGCGTGAATGGGCTGCCCCTGATCGTTCTTCACCAGCCAGTCCTGATGGTGCTGGTAGACAGAGGACCGCAACGAGACTTCAAATGGAGCCGTCCAGATGCCGGGTGTCAGCCCCAAACCGCGTATCTGGTACTCGAGCGGAGCCAGCCCGTCAGGGAATAAGGCAGCGTTCGGCGTAACATATTCGCCGCGCGCGTACTGATAGCCTTCGTCGATATGGAAAAGGTCATAGCCGTATGACTTCAGGTGCTGGGCTTCCCACTCGGCATTTGTAAGTGCGGTGCCCGCATTGAGGCCAAAATACCACGCCGTCCAACTCCACCATCCCATCAGTGGCGGCGCCGAAACGCGCGCATGATGAATCTGCCGGATTAGCCTGCCGTAGGTTTCCAACTGATGGTGGTAGTCCTCTCCCGTGCTGATGGCTATCGTCTCGGAGGAAAGCTCCCCGCCGGGCGCCACGGGCAGGCTCAATTCGATGCGGTCCTGCAGAGGCGCGTTTCGGAGCGAGTTCTCATTCTCCAATTCGGTCGTACCCGTGGAATCTACCTGATAATTTGCAATCCGCGGGTCGGCTCCTGCGTGCTCCAGGTGCAGCCGCAGAATGGTTAGAAACCGATTCGATGTGAGCGCTCCGACGAACAGGCTCTCCTGGCTCTGCCGGTTGTAAATCAGCTGGCTGCCCACGGCGCGATGCATCATGCCTTCCGCATCGCCGAGATCGCGGATGCGCATCGCAGGCCGGTCCTCGCTGAAACTGTCGGAGAGCACGCGATCCTCCGCCGCAGGTCCTTCCAGATCGGCTGTGCCGGCGCCTGTGGCTTCCAGCGCGCGAATGCTTTCGACGTCGATCGGCTTGCCAGTGGTATTGTGGACTGTAACTTCGACATACGCGAACGGCTCCGTATCCGATGCGCGCAAGCGATAAGTCAGGTCCGGCTTTCCCGGCAGTCCGGTAAAAGAGACCTGCCACTGCTCCGCTGTCCCAAAGTATCCCGGTGCAACGCCGCGCCGCACAGTATGGCCTGGATAATCGCCTGAATGGATCCAGTGGTGATCGATCTGAGCCGCGACGGCCGCCCTCAGGAAAACATGACCGGAGTTTGAAGCGGCGATGGCATAGTCTCCGTTCTTCTGGATGGAAATGGAAGGTTTTTCCTTGGCTTCCGGCAGGCTCTGCGCGCAGCCGGACGAAATGGTAGCCACGGTAACAACAAAAGCAGTGCAAATCCCGCGTGCGGTAATACGGTTCACGGCTTTCCCATTCTTGAAGCAGCTTAAAAAATTTCGCTCGACCTACTCTGCCCTCGGCACGCCTGCATGAACCGGTCTGGATATGCTCAGCCTGACCGCTGCTATAACTGTACGCGCTATGGCATGGAAGAGGTCATCGGTTCGATCCCGACCAGGTCCACCATTTAGTCTTAATCTTTTTTAATATAGTTAACTGACCAGTAGTGTCTGGTTGAATTCAGTCTGGTCGCCCGCATCTTTTACATATCGCGTCAGTTGCGGCGATTTTTGCCTGTCCACGATTTGAATTGCATCTCGCCCTTTTACTCTGCCAGCAGTGAGGCAGGATGAACACCGGCAAGACGCTTTTCGCCCAGGTGATGGAGTTCGTTCCCTGGAAGACCTTCTCGCGCATCATCGCGCGGCACCACGGCGACGCCGGCACGCGAACGCTTTCCTCGGCCGAGCTATTCCGCATTCTCGCCTTTTCGCAACTGACTTGGCGCGAGAGTCTGCGCGACATCGAAGCGTGTCTGGCCGCCAGCTCCGCCTTCAACATCTGTGACAGGGATTCATCTCCCATGCGCTCACGCAGGGTATCGAGCCTGAACTGCCGGATGAAATCGGGTTGACTAGCATAGCCGGTTCCCCCTCACCGGACAAGCCCTTTCCCTATCATCGGCAGAGGCCAAAATCTTCTTGAAATTGTCCGCATCGAGTCCGTTAAATGTTTTTAACGGCGTGGCAGAAGATTCGACTACCTGCGTGGAATGGCTCTTTTTTCCAAAATTCCGCCTGCCCCGACATTCGCTGGCAGATACTCGCGCATCTTAATGTCATTAGGCGCTTTCGCTCCGGAATCAGCTTACCCGCGCATTGGAGTTACGGAGGATTGGCGATGAAGCCCATTTATCGACTCGCCGTGGCAATGCTCATCTTCGCGAGCCTTCCCCTCATGGCGCAGCAGGCCGGCGCCGGCGCGCAGCCGAACACGCCGGCTGCAGCAAGCGGATCGCAAGGGCGCAGCCCGGTAACCGCGGCCGGCGCAGATGAATCCCGGATTGCGGGGCACGACCTGGCCCTGGCCGCCGGATACCTGCGCCCGGTCAGCGCAGTCTTGGAGGGCAAGCTCGACGCAAAGACAGCCAAGCCCGGTGATTCCGTGGTGGTGAAGACGACCCGGGATACGATCCTGGCCGATGGGACCGATGTCCCGAAGGGTTCGCGACTGATTGGACACGTCACCGCGGTGCAGGCGCATAGCAAAGATCATGCGGAGTCGAAGCTGAGCTTTTCCCTCGACCGTGCCGAGTTGAAGAATGGGATCAGCGTCCCCATCCACGCCATGATTCAGTCCATCACGCCGCCCGCGCGCGCGATGGCCGTCGGCTCGATGGCGGCCGGCGATGGCGTTGACAGCAGCATGGCTGGCGAGGCCAGCGCAACACCGTCCGGCGGGGGCAGCGCACCGATGTCTGGCGGTGGTGCGGTTCAGGGCGTCGGCCAGGCAGGTGGTGGCCCGGTGGGCGGAGCGGTTGGCGGCGTGGCGTCTGCGGGCAGTCCCGCCAGCGACACTCTTGGCGCTCCAGCCGGCGGCGCACTGGACGGAACCTACCCTGTTGCCGATACCGCTGCCGGCCCCGTAGACCGCGGGTTGGCCGGGATTGAAGCGGGGTCCACCGCAAACCACGCCACAGAGATTCCCGATGTGATGCTGCGCGGCTATGTAACCGGCTCTCCATCCGGCACGCTCTCAGCCGCGGGCAAGAATGTCCATCTCGATTCCGGCACGCAAATGGTGTTGGAGGTCGCGGCGCAATAGGTAAGGCCATTGACAGTTTCAGTTCATAGTTCCCAGCTTGCTGCCGTGAGCCGACCGAGAACCGCATACCTGATCGCGCCCCCCTGTTTCACTCTTCGGTGAGCGTGTAGACAGCGCCTTCTCCATCCAGGCCCGCGTTGATTCAAACCAACCTGTAGTTCGCGAGATGGATGTCGCGGGATGAATCGGGATCGAGGTAGAGCGTGCAGCGCGGATGGCGGCGCAGCGCGGTGGCGGGGCATTGGGGAGCAATGGGCCCGGTGAGCATGCGCTCGACCGCGTCTCTCTTCATGGCACCCGGAACGGCGCAGAAGATGCGATTAGCTGCGACCAGCGCGGGCACAGTGAGGGTGAGCGCGCGCGTGGGGACCTCGTCGAGCGAGGCGAAACAGCCGTCGTCCACTTGCTGGCGCCGGCACAGCGCATCAAGTTCGATGAGCTTGACGGTGAGCGGATCGTCGAAGTCGGCGGGCGGATCGTTGAAGGCGATGTGGCCGTTGACGCCCACTCCGCAGCAGACGATGTCGATGGGCGCGGCGTCGAGCCGGGTTTGGTACTCCGCGGCGGCCTGCGCGGGATCGTCGCCGGGGTCGAGCAAGTGAACGGCCCCGAAGGGCAGGCGGTCGAAGAGGTAGCGGCGAAGCCAGACGGCGAAGCTCTGTGGCGCACCCGGGGACAGGCCGATGTACTCATCCATGTGGAATGCAGTGACGCGGCGCCAGTCGATGTCCTGTTGACGGCAGATAGCATCGAGGATTTCCGTCTGGCTGGGAGCAGCAGCGAAGATCATGCGCACACCGCGCTGTTCGCCGAGGCGGCCACGGATCTCCGCTGCCACATCGGCGGCGGCGCGCTCCCCCATGGCAGTTCGCGAGCTGGCTACGTGGATCGCCAACGATTCGGCTGATTGCATCTCACTGATTCTCCCGTGCCCCGAAATCAAGCCGGCCCTGCGCTGCTCAGCAGTCGACTGAAGTGCTCAGGATGCGCGGCAAGTTCGGCCGTAAATGCAGCCGCCTTCCGCCATTGAAAGAGCAACTCGTCTTTAGGCCGAAAGCCGAAGATGGGCGAGGTCTTGCCGGATGAGTCCGGAAATCTGCCCTCGTCCCAGTCTCGGTCGAGAGCAGCCGCTAGAGTGCGGTCTCGCGCGGCGATGGCCCGCATCAGTTGTTGCGCCGCGGTTGCATCGAGTCGCCCGGCTTGCGCGTGTGCGACGATCATGTTCTCGCGCCAGAACATGGCATCGAGGTAGTCGACGCTGAGGGCCAGAGCCTGAAAATCGAGATGATTCCTGATGACCGAAGGCCGTGCCCTGGCCAGCAGACCACGAATGCGCGTGAAGGGATTGGGGCCCGGCTGGCGCTGCTTCAGCACCTTTATTAGCTGTTCCTCGTCGCTGTAGGGAACGATGAGCCGGATGCCCATGGGGGCGCCGGCGCCGCGATTGCCCCATTCAGGCGCGGCATCGTAAAGGAGTTGAAAGGCCTCGCCCCACGTGTCATTCCATGTTGCTCCGTAGTGCCGCGCCACAAACCGTCGCAGCGCGGAAGTTTGCGCGGAAGCCGAACCATCTTTGAACGCGACCGCGCCATAGGCGAAGCCGTCCCAGAGCGAGTTCTGAATGTAGCGCGTCGGCACCCAGTTGGTGAGGATCGCACCCAGCGAGCCCTCGTGATCGGCGCCGGAATACGCATCGGCAAATGCGTCAATGTTGCGAAGCTGACTGGCGCCGGCGCGCGGACCCCAGCGATAACTGATAAGACCGGGAGCCCCGATGGCGCGCAAGCCGTTGGCATGAACCTTGGCCAGCGCATCATGAAATTGGCTGGCGCTCATGTCCCAGTAGTTCCAATCCATGATGACGATACTTTTGTTGAGCCCGGCCAGGATTTCGGGTTCCTTGTGGACGACAAAGTCGCCCCACACGATGAACTGTTTGCCGAGATGTTCTGCAGTTCGATTGAGTGCGTTCAGGTACTCGGTCCAGATTTGCGCGCGCGTCTTGGTGGCCAGAGCGTGGCGCGAAAGTGCCGAGCCGCCCCAGTTTACTTCGTCGCAGCCACCGTGGAGATATTTGGACGGGAAGATGCCGGCGACTTCGCGAAAGAGTCTTTCAAAGAGTTGAAGACTCTCGGGGTGAACGGGAATGATGCCGGTGAACCCGGACGGGCCGTGCGGATCGTTGTCGAGCAGATGTGCGTAAGCGGGCGAGCGGGTAATGTAGCCAGTGTGGCCGAAGGCCTCAACTTCGGGGAGGATATCAACGCCGTGAATGCGGCCGTATTCGACCAGCCCACGCAACTGATCGGGCGTGAATGCATGGGCGTGGGTAAGGAGATCGGGGACGGAGGCGAAGCGCAGCGCGCTACCCTGATCGTCGGTGAGGCGGAACTGCAGGACGTTCAGTTCCCAATCAGCGCAGAACTCGATCATGCGTCGGTAATATTCGAGGCGCTCGGGAAGACGCGCGGCATCGACCATCACTCCTCGGATTTTGGGAGTGGATTCGGAAGAGGGAACGGAGTTCCTGGAACCGCTTCGCGCAGCCGCGGCAAGAAGTTGAGGAAAGGCAGCTACTCCGGTGGCGGCCACGCTTGCCGACTTGAGGAATTCACGCCGGTTGGAGTTGGCCATCTTCACCTGCGTACATTGTACGTGAGTCTCAAACGATGGAATGCGCACTGGCTTCCCTCGAGAGTTGGCGTGCCATGTCAGAACGCGAAGCATGACCGGACTACGGAATATAATCTGGGCGAATTCGATCTAATCCAGTCTCCAACCTCCAAGGCCCATCGGCCGGAAAGCGAAGCGCCCCGATGCATGACGAGCACAGGGACAATGGACTTTGTGTTTAACGCCAACGGCCAGCGCGCTCCTCGTAGTTCCGTGGTCGCTCTGCCAACCAAACGGCTCGTTTTCGGGCGTCAAGATTTCTCAGTACTACAGTTGTAACTGAGAGTCGAACCATACCGAGGAAGTTTTGCGCATGGAATTCGTAGCGTGTGACCAATCTGCGGAACCATTGCAGCCAAGCGAACAGCCGCTCCACGGCCCAGCGTTTCTTGTATCGGCGCAGCGGCCTGCCGTCTTGCGTCTGGCTCCGGTTCTCGCCGTTGGGCGCGATCATCTCGATGCCGAATTCCTACGCCAAATGCCGATCCAGCGGGTCCGAGTCATATGCCTTGTCGCCGATCAGCCGCGCCACAAGTTTATCGAGGAAGCTGCCGGCGAGCGTTTCGTCGACGAGTTTGGACTCGTGCGGCGAGGCCGCGTCGATCGTGACAGCCAGAGGATATGTCGTGCAACAACGACCAGATGCGCGCCCGCACCAAAGCCGCCGCCCACAACCTCGCCGTGCTCAAGCCCATCACCCTGAACCTCATCCGGCTCCATCCGTCAAACGAAAAGGAAGCATCAAATCACGAAACATCATCGCTGCTTCCTCCGACCGCTATCGTGCCCAACTCCTCGAACTCAACTGATGACGTTCATGCGATTGCCCTGTACGCTGCGCGACGGAGCCGTTCCGCGATCGGCTGCGGGTGTACAATCTCGCTCGTGAGCACTGGTCCACAACTGGTGCAGCCGGCAGCGCCGCCGGAGCGCAACTGGATGCCGCTGGCGGTAGCAGCGGCCATCGTGATTGCGGTGTCGGCGGGTGCCATCCTCATCTTTGGGCACGGAAAGACCGGGCCCACAGTGACGCCGATCAATGCGCCTGTCGATCCCTATGCGGCCAGCCTAGTCATCTCTCAGCTAGCCATGAGCCAGTCCTCCAATCTGGCTGGCGGCCAGGTGACCTATGTGGACGGGCACATTGTGAACCAAGGCAGCAGAACCGTCACCGGCATCACCGTGCAAGTCTTGTTTCGCGACCCCGCCCACGAAGTCGCGCAAAACGAGACCCAGCCCATGAAGTTCATCCGCATGCGCGACCCCTATGTTGATGTGGAGCCGGTTTCGGCCGCACCGCTCAAGCCCGGCGGCGGACAGGACTTCCGGTTGATCTTCGATACCCTAGCACAGGACTGGGACGGCGCGTATCCGGATATTCGGATCGTTCACGTGGACACAAAGTAGCGCGCGGCCAGCGCTTTTTGGGGCGCATTCGCGCTGCTGAGGCGCCGCAAACCCGAAGAAAAATCGCCCCTTCCCGTACCATACTGCATCTGAATGGAGGTAAACCGGGCCGATGGAGGAAGTCGCTCTTTGCGGTTTCGAGGAAGCGAAATCCGGCTCTGTTGCCTGATGCTTGCGCTCGCCGGCGCCGGATGCGCGCGCTGCCACGGCCAGGCTGCGCTGCTGATGGAGCAGCCTTACGGCCTATCGCGAGTGCTCAATCCAACCGGACACGCGGCAATTTACTTCGCCCGCATCTGCGCGGCTACACCCACCCGGTTGCGCCGTTGCCGGCCCGGCGAGCTGGGCTCCGTGATTGCCCGTTACAACGGCATCAGCGGTTACGACTGGATTGCGATTCCGCTCATCCCCTACCTTTATGCCGTCGAAAATGCAGACCAGGCTCCCGCGCAGGTGGACCACGCCATAGTGAAGCAGTTGCGCAGGCAGTACCATCACGAGCAGCTCATGGTTCTGGGCAGGAAGCTGGCCGAGGGCGGCCTGGTCCGGCGCGGCTGGAACCAACTCGCTGGTGCCGCCTACAACCGGCGCATTTATGCCTTTCGCTTTGCTACCACTCCCAGCCAGGACGATCGCTTCATCGCCTGGATGAACAACGGCCCCAATCGCAGCGATTTCCATATTCTGTGGAGCAACTGCGCCGACTTCGCCGCTGGAATTCTCGATTTTTATTTTCCGGACGTCTTCCACCGCCGCATTCTGCCCGATGCGGGCGTCGTCACCCCGCGTCAGCTTGCATTCCAGTTGCAGCGCTACGCGGAGAAACATCCCGAGACTGAAATTGCGGTGTATGAGATCCCGCAGATTCCCGGGTATCGCCGCTCCAGCCTGCAGGACAAGAGCGTCGTGGAATCGTTGGTCTTCAGCGGCGATGTTGTCCCGGTGGCCATTCTTGTGCCCTATGTTGGCGCGGGCATCGTCGTCGATTTCCTGATTTGGGGCCGCTATCCGCTGGATCTGAAACACGCGCAGATTCTGGAACCGCGTAATCTTGCGGAATTGCAATCCAATGCCGGCCAGGAGCGGACCCCGTGAGTCTGCCTTTATTTACATCTGCATAAAAAATGTAACAGCTTAGCGCCCAAAAGAAGGGATCTCCGACTGCAGGATGCGGCCGCGCAGTTTCTCGGGCGAGGTGCGAATGCCGACTTTCCATGTCCCCGCCGGGCCACGCGCTGCTGGATCAGCAGGCCCGCCGAGGCCGCGTCGATCAGGCTCCGCTCGGCCCGTTCGATCGCCTCGCGCAGGGCCTTGTCTGAGATCTCCTCCTGCCGGGCAAACCGTGAGAACACTTTGTCTTAAAAACTTGCATCGACGAAATCTAACATTATGAACTATAGAACAGATTGCTATAGCTGGCGATTCGGAAGGCTCACTTCACCGGCGTGGCCTTCCCCACCTGCTGCGCCGTGGTCGTATACAGGTGGCAATCTCCAGTGGTTTCTTTGAAACGGAAATAGGGATGGAAGAAGAGCGCCGCGCGCGCGTCGCCGCTGCCTTCGCCGAGGTCTGTGAGCCACACGCCGTCAGGCTCTTCGTGGTTGTGAATGTGCAGCCAGAAGCCTTTGTGGAGATCGGCTACTACGCCGCCGCCGATTTTAAGATCCGTCACCGACTTGATGTTGAGGTCGATGACTTCGCCGCTCTGCTCGTCGATGGAAATCGTTCCCTGCATCACCGACGCGAAGCGCTCGGTCAGATTCTTGGCCTGGAATTTGCGATTGGGCACGATGTCGTAATGAAGCACGCTGCGGCCGTTCACAAAGGCGCGCCGGCCGTTGGCGAGCACCATGGCTTCGAGGAAGTCCCGTGTCTCCTGGTTCTCTTTGTCGGTTTCTTTCGTGGCCGTGGCCTGATTGCTGTACTTGAGCGTCTCCTTCATGACCCGCTCGTCCTGCTTTTTCACTTGATCGGGGGTGAGGTCCTTGCCATCTTTTGAAAGCTCGCGCTGGATAGGAATGCCATTGACGAAGAACTGTTCGTCGACCTCGGTTTCATGTTTCTTGACGTTGCCGTTTTTGTCGGTCTGGATAACATCTTCGGCGACGCGGCACTCGTAGCGCTCCTGCTCGGCGGCCAGCTTCTTCTCGTTGGCAATGGCGCGTTGCAGCAGATCGTCCGGGTTGGGCAACGGCGCATTGGCGGCCGGCGTTTGCGCGACGGCGAGGCTGGGAACGAGGAGTGCGAGGATGACGAGACGCATGAGGAGATTTCTCCCTTGCCGATACGGGGAGCGTTGGGCATGGGTTCCTGAAGACAAAAACAACCGCAGTTCCCCTTCGGCGATGCTCAGGGCAGGCTTTCAGACTCCTCCCCCTCCCTTCCTTCTGTTCAGGTCAGGGTCGTCGCTCAGAGTGACAATTGCAAAGTTGCTATCCGGGGGCTTCCACGCCCACGGGTAGCGAGGGCAAATTTCCCTGGGCCTTGGCTTCGTCCACTACCGCGTCCAGGTGCTCGAGCACTTCGTCCACCGCCATGGTGTAGACCTCGCGGCGCGAGTCGTAGCCCTCTTCGACAAGCTGCTTCAGATAGTGTCCGGCAATCTGCGCGGTCAGCCCGTCAGTGATCACCTTGCCGGAGCGCTTCTTCTGCTCCACCCAGGCGGTGCAAGGCAGGGCGATCCACATGGGGCGGCCGTTAACGTCGAAGCGCACATCCACGGCGTCGGCGTGGCGCGTGGCGATGGCCACGATGTTGGCCTTCCAGCGGCAGTGCAGGTCTTCGCCGCTCCAGCGATCGACGACGTGAAAATCTTCGTACATGCTCTTAGCCTATCGTTGCCGCGGATAAAGTGGCAAGCCGGCGCCGGCATCCCACACCGGCTCAGTGACGGCAATCCTCTCAAACCCGGCAACGATCTCCTTTGCTCTCGCGACCGCGTCCTGCACTCTGGGCAAGGAAAGTGACGCATCATGGCTCGCCTGGCTATCCCACACTTCGGTCACCCAAATCATGACATCATTTCCTGCATCTTTTGCGACCACATAGCTCAGGCACCCCACCATGCCGGCCGCGCTCTTCTCAAGGATCGCGATCATTTCCTCCCGTTTGCCGGGCGCGCTGGTGATTCTGGCAATCATTCCCCACATGACCAATCCTTTCAGCGTGACAGTAGCACATCGCCTGCCCGGAACCCCGGTGGACGCTGCTCTTTATGCCTTGGTAAACTAATAGGGTTGCAGTTGCAGCGTCGCCCTTCGTGTGGTTCAACCGTGCGGACCCGCCTGCAAGTCTCATCGACGCCTGCAAGTTCATTGCCGAAGGACAAGAAAACTCCGTGAGAACCGAAGCCCGTCACGCCCTCAAGAAAGATAAATTTGCCCAGGCCGCGGCCTCCAGCGCCAGTTGGGTTAACGTTCACCGAACTTCAGTGGTGCGGTGGTCGATTACCGCCGTGATCGCCGTGGTGATCGTGATTGGAGGGCTGATTTGGTGGAGCGTACGCTCCACAGACGCCAACGATGCGCTGGGTGCGGCCATGGACGTCTACAATACGCCGCTGGCTATTCCTGGCGAGCCGCCCCAGGACGGCGTGTATGCCACTTCCGCGGAGCGAGCTAGGGCGGCCAATACCCAATTTGAGGACGTCGCCCACAAGTACGGATGGATGAGGGCGGGCGAGATGGCCCGGTATTTTGCCTGCATCACCGATCAGGAGCTGGGCCAGACGGCCGCAGCGGAGGCGCAGCTGAAGTCTGTTGCCGGCTCTTGGGACCACAACCTGGCTAACCTGGCCAAGGCAGCACTGGCCAGCATCTATCACCAGACCGGGCGCGACAGCCAGGCCATCGATCTCTACAACCAGATCATCGCCAAGCCGTCGACCACGGTTGCGGCGGCGGTGGCGCAGCTCGATCTGGCCGACTTGTACTCCGACGAAGGCAAGCGTGACCAGGCGCGGGCGCTGTGGGCCAAGGTGCAGGACAGCGACAAGCAGGGCGCAGCTGCGGAAATCGCGGCGCAGAAGCTGGCCGGAAACGCCGGTCGGCAATAACATTCGCGCCGGACAGTTGTCCTTTGCGGACCGACGGCTTCCTCAGCGGCAGTCCTCGTTTGGGATTGGCAGGGATTCGTCGCTCGTAAAATGGTTTCGAGAGATGGCAGCGCTCAGGATGGGAGCCCACCATGATTCCGCCATCGGAACAAAGCGTTGCTCTACCAAGACTCGATTCGGTCGCGGCACATCTGTTCGTCCAGAATATCAACACCTCTTGTGAATTTTTTCAGGCCAAGCTTGGCTTTACGGTGGATTTTGTCTATGGCGATCCCCCTTTCTATGGGCAGGTCAGCCGGGACAATGCCAGACTTGCTTTGCGCTTTATGGACGGACCTGTTTTTGCCGGAGGCATCCGGGAGCGCGAGGATTTGGTTTTGGCCTCGATTACGGTTGCCGGCGCGGAAGAGATCGAGCGCCTCTTCCTCATGTATCAGGCTGCAGGAGTGCCTTTCCATCGGAAACTGAAGAAGGAGCCGTGGGGAGCCAAAGCGTTTATTGTCAAGGACCCGGACGGTAATCTCATCCTTTTCGCCGGGCCCGCCAGTTAAGAGAGCGGAACGCAAAGTTCCCGGATCGCCCGGGTCCTTGGTCCCTGCTTTGCGGTATTCTTCCTCTGGCGGCCTTTCTTGAGCGCGCCGTTTTTTGAGCACTTTTCTTTGAGGCTGCGTCTGGTGAATGTATGAGCAGCACCAGTCAGGCCATTTACGCAGGGTGGATGGAAATTCCCTTGAGCGCGGCGGCCGAGCAGGCCCGGAGGCAGGCGGAAGATTCAACGCTTGCCGCCCTGGTCGATCAGTACTCCGGCACGCTGTACCGGGTGGCTTTCTCCGTTCTGCGCAACCCCGCTGACGCCGAAGACGCAGTGCAGGAGGCATTTCTGCGCGTGCTGCGCCATCGCCATACCCTCCACGAGGTGCGCGATCACCGGGTGTGGCTCATCCGGATCGTGTGGAACGTGGTGCTGGACCGCAAGCGCCGCGCCAAAACCCGCCCGGAGACGGACGACGTGGCCGAGCTGGCTCGGGTGCTGCCGTCGAACAGCCTGTCGGCCGAAGAAATTGCCGCCGCGGCTCAGCATCATTCTCGCGTGCTGGCCTGCGTCAATCAGCTTCCCGCCAAGGAGCGCCAAGTGCTGCTGCTCTCGGCATTCGAGGAGCTCTCCAGCGTAGAAATCGCGTCCGTGCTGGGAATTACCGAATCAAGCGTGCGCTCGCGGCTGTTCCGCGCCCGCAACCTGATGGCGGGCCTGCTCGATCATGCAAGGAGTTTGCGATGAATCCCACACCCGACAATCCGCAACGCCGGGAAACAGCTCCGGCGCCTGGCTCCATGGCCGCGCCCATGGACGAGACGCTGCGGCTGATTGCCCATGTTCAGGTGCCCGAGGGACTTGAAGCGCGGATCCACGCGGCATTGCTCAAAGCCGCACCGCGCGGTGGCCGGGTTCTGGCTTGGCCGACCTCCAGTGGGTCTGCGGCATTCTGGGGCGAGAGCAGTTGGATGCGCGCCACCGCTGCCGCGGCCATCGTGCTCGTGGTGGCCGGCGGCGGATGGGGTGTTTACATGCACGTGGAGCACCCGGTGTCGAAGGTGATTGTGATGCCGGTGGCGCAACCTGCGGCGGGCGGAGGGTTTTCGAGCGCGGGCACCATGCGCAAGCCGCAAACCGTGAAGGGGCCGGTGCTGGCGCAGCCGGCCGAAGCCGCCGCGACGGGCAAGCCGGACAAGACCAAATTGCGGAAGAAGACGGCAAGCCGGCCGATGCCTGCAATCAAGCCATCGCCCGCAACCCGGCCCACGGCTCCGGCCGCAGGGCCGGCATCGATTCCCGCCCCTGGAGCCAAGCAGTAAGGAGGGTTCCGCGCCAGCGCTGACTTAAGCCATTTGCTTACTTCAACTTGTGCCAAGAAGCAGGCTCTCGGCCTTCTGCTTCCTCGATGGGGAACTGGAGGCGTTGCCAGGGCAGTAAGAATCTTCCTTACGGGAATTCCTTCGCTGCCGGCAGGCGGGTCGTCGGCCGCATCTAAGGTGTTGTGTGTATGGCGCTCCGACGGCTTCTTCCCATTAGGATCACACTCCTGTTTCCGCTTTTCGTACCGCTGCTTTTTGCCCAAGCCATCAGGCCCGATCGTCCCAACCTCGCCCCTCCCAATCTCCAGTTGATTCTCCACGAAGTTCAGGAGCACCAGAAGCAGGTGGAAGTGCTGCGCGAAAACTATACCTACGATTGCCTGCAGACCACCCAGGATCTGGATTCGAAGGGCCAGGTGAGGAAGGCTGAAACCGAGCAACGCGAGGAGTTCTTCGTCAACGGGCACCTGATCGGCCGGGTGGTGAAGAGGAACGGGCAGGCGCTTGCCGGAGAAGACCTCGAGAAAGAAAACCGGCACATTACCGAACTGGTGGCCAAGGCGCAAACCACGCCGCCCGAGCAACGGCTGGAAGGGCCCAGCATCACGGTCAGCCGGGTGTTGGAACTGATGGACCTGCGCAACCCGCGGCGCGAGACCTTTCGCGGCCGGCCCACCATCGTCTTCGATTTTGTGGGCCGCAAAGATTTGAAAACCCACGGCATCATGGAAGACGCCTCAAAGAAGCTCCGGGGAACGGTGTGGATCGATGCCGCTGACCTGCAAGTGGCGCACCTCGAAGTCACGGTGGCCGATAATTTCCGGCTGGCGGGCGGGCTGCTGGCCAGCGTCCAAAAAGGGTCGAGCTTCCGCTTCGACCAGGCGCCGGTGGACGGCGGACTGTGGCTTCCCTCCGGCTCTGAGGCCGACATGCAAGCGCGCATTCTCATCCTGAGGAACCTGCGCGAGCGCCTGATCCAGCGCGACTACGATTTCCAGCGCTTCAGCGTCGAAACGGGGCAAGTGAAGGAAATCTCCGAGGCCGGAAAGCCGTAGCGGTTCCACGCCGAGCGTTTACAGTGGTGTTATGTTCGCCCGCCGGCTCTCCATCCAGCGCATTGACGCCGAGGGCGCGCGCCACGCGTGCCTGCTGCGTTGGATCGACTCTTTCGCCATGCGTAACTTCACCAATGACGCGATTTTCGATGACACAATGCCCCTGGCCGACGGGTTGCTGGAAGCCGGTGCGCGCGTGCCCCTCGACCGGCTGCGGAGCGCCATGGAAGACTGGTTCCGGCGCAAGGGATACCTGAAGCCGAATGAGCGGCTGGAGGTGGCTGAACTAAAGCGAGTCGGCGAGCCAGCGGGTCAGCAGATCAGCTAGTGGCGTGGCAGGAGCAACTGGAATTACTCATCCTCTTCGGGTTCGGCAACGGCGATTGCGCCTGCTCCCAGCCTTGGACGCGGCCGCAGCGTGGCGGGGCTCCCGTGTAATCGCCCGGCCCGGGCTCGGATTCCGCGGGCGCGTCCCGACGCATGGCCTGGGTGATCACGCGCATCACTAGAGCGTGTTTCAAAAATAGGTTTTGAAAGGGCACGGCTTCAGCCGTGCCGTGCAACATCCGCCGTTTATGCGGCTTTAGCCGCTGAGGGATGGTTCCTTGATTGTCCCAGCAGCATTTTTGAAACACGCTGTAGCCAGGTAGCGATCAGCACAACGATGCATTCAATCAGCGCGCTCCAGATGGCGAGCCTCCGTAATTATGGGACCATGATACGGCCACTTAGAGGTATCGCGGCGGACGGGAGGCGGGTCAACTTGCCCAACGGATGGACAACACGGCTGGTCAGCGATTTTACGCCCAAGTGGATGGCCTATCCCTGCCCGTTCTCCATTGCCAACCTATTGTCTGGAGAAAAAACCTGTCTCGATGAGTGGTTTGGCCTGAAGGCGTCAATTGAGAATGTGCCGGCGACCTATGACCTGTGGATGCTTGGCTAATGTACGAGTCATAAATGCGTTGAGTAATATGACGATCGGCGGCATACTTGGGTAAGCAAGGTGCAAGCCTGGCTGGCACGCCACCCGCGTTATCATGTGCATTTACGCCTACCAGTGGGAGCTGGCTAAACCGGGTGGAGCGCTTGTTCGCCGTGCTGACAGAGCGCTGCGTGCGGCGTGGCCGTCATCCTGCCGTTGGGGCCTTGGAGAAGGCGATGTTGGATGATCTCGATCAACGCCACCGCGATCCTAAACCCTTCGTGTGGCGCGCAGATGCCGACCTGATTCTCAGAAAGATCGAATCAGTTTGTAAACGATTTTCCGACTCAGGCCACCTAGGAAGAGCTTGAAGACTATAGGAACATTGAAGCAAGGCCACGATAGTGAAAACAATGCACTCCAACTTCGGGTTCGTAGTTAGCAACGAATGCGATTGAATTCTAAGCCGTGCATTCGACAGCGCGGTGCGGTGAAGAAAATTCGGCCTGTTCGTGATGAAAGGCGCGATTATTTGGGAAGTCTCGATGCCGTACGTGCGGAGCACATTTATTGGCGATAGGGCAAGGCAGGTTGCCAGATTCGGCACCTTGTCGAGCAGATTCCTCCGGCCCATGCCATGGTGGCCCGAGGAGATCTGCGAAAAGATCGAAAGGATCGTCTGGAGAGTATACCTCCTCGGCGAAGCTGGCGAGGACTGGCACGAATTTACTGCGTACGACAACCAGGGCAAGGTACTTGGAGTCCATCGATTGGACAGCTACTGATCTCAATTAGCGAAAAAGCATGCCCAAGGCCGGATTTGGCATCCTGGACAAAAGGAATCTCCATGGAAGACGCATTGAGGTCATTCGTTGGAGATCAGGCGCGTCATCTGGCGCGCTGTGGCAGCTTTTCGTCTCGCATCCGACTGCCTCGTCCTTGGTGGCCCGAAGAGACTTGTATGAGCATTGAATGGATTGATTGGATTGTCTCCGGCTTGGATGAACTGGACGAATGCTGGCAGAAGTTCACGGCTTACGACCGCACCGGCAGTATGTTAGGTAAGTATTGAGTGGCCGGATGATGAGATTGAAGAGAAAGCTTGATGCTCAGCCTCGAAACCTGCGTACGTAGTCATGATCAGGAAAATCGCATCGCTCAAGGCCAATCATGATGAGCCACATTTCGAGGCATTGATGTACCGCGCAAAGCTCTATGATCCCGAAGCACGCTCCTATCGCATTCGATACGCAATCGCCACTATTATGCGCGACCGGATCGCGAACGAGGGTGCTTTCAATGTCTGCTTTGAAATGTTGGATGAGGAAGAAGTGATACGTGCCATTTTGTCCAAAGGGCTGAAAAACCCGAGGCTCCGTGTGGCGCTTGAACGCAGCCACATAATCGATCTCACGCACTGGCTTCTCCGCTTTCCGGACCTCGCCGAGGCATATTACAGAAGCGATCTACAATTATATAAGGAGTGACTTGGACTGTTCGGCAAGGAATCCTCCATCGCGCAGATCTGGACAGCGCATTCTAACTACGAAAGTGAGCGGTGGCTCCGGTTGTTAGGACAGAGTTTTTCGATTTTTAAGTGGAATGATTATTCAGCTAGAGCCTGTTATTAACTTCCGGCCGGCAGTCGGAAGAGGTTGGCAAGCATGATGCAAGCGAAGGCGAGGAAATGAAAAGCGGTCAAGGTCTTTGCCAAGCGCTCGTAGTCTTTGGCCAGACGACGAAAACGTGCGGCCCAGGCAAAGCTGCTTTCAACCACCCAGCGGCGAGGCGGTAGAGCCTGTTATTAACTTTGTTCGTTTGTTTTCTTTTGGATGAAGGATCGCGGCCAGTGAATCCATGCTGGCAGCATGGAGAAGCGACGACGAAGCGGTTATCCCAGTGATGTGAGCGGCGAGGAAGGGGCGTTTGTGGCGCCCTACCTGACGTTGTGCAAAGAAGACGCCACGCAACGGGATTATCCACTGCGAACGGTCTTCAACGCGGTGCGTTATGTAGTGCGCAGCGGCGTTGCGTGGCGCATGATGCCCAACGATCTGCCGCCGTGGTACGTGGTCTATCAGCAGATGCGGCGTTGGATGGATGCGGATT
>JASHRF010000059.1 GCA_030037545.1 Acidobacteriaceae bacterium
ATAAGATGAATCTTGTGGCCCTCTTGGCACTCGCGCTGCTGTTGGTCTCCGTCGCTCTCAATCTCTTTCTGTACGTCCGCATTGAGCGGATTCTTCCTTAGACACTCCGACGCCGGCCCTTGGCAGTCCAGCTGCTAAATCCTATATTTCAAGGGCTTTGTCAATCCTTCTTTTGGTTACTCCCGCACAGCAAGACTGCTTTTTTCAAGTTGTTCATAATATAGTTTATTATATTTGTATTATCAAAATAAGTTTTGGCAACCGTGCTACCGAATCGCAACTTTGTGACATGCGGTGTTGCCAGTCGTGTTTCCCGCAGACTAGTATGCTCACAGTTTCGAATAAACCAGGGCACAATTCGACCGGACCCTGGCACCTCCCACTATGCGTGCAGTTGTTCCCAATATCAAAAGGCTTCACGAACGAGCGGCGCTGCTTGACGGCAGCGCTAGCGATTGGAGTGTCTCGCCATGGCATGGTATGCCTACTGCATTGGGGAAAAGCAAGCATTTCCTGAATTGGCCCGTCATCGCAAACCCGTTCCCATGGTATCGGTCCTGGGAGTAAGTGGAAATCAGGTTTTTCTTTATCCAGCCAGCGACTTAGCAGTCATCGTAAGTGAACATAATCCGCAGGAAAGCCTGGGGCAGAAGTCCGGCGTCGATCACGCGCGCGTGATCGCCGACTGTTTTCAGCATTCTACGGTTCTGCCCTTCCGCTTCGGCACCGTCTTCAACGACGACGAGTCCCTGCGCAAGTCCATCCGCTCTAACCAGCGCCAGTTTCTCGGCAATATCGACAAGCTGCGCGGCAAGGCGGAGATGCACATCAAGATCTTTGTCGACGACTGTTGCGGCCGGGAGTTCGGCCGGGATTCGGTGCGCGACTTTGCCCGCGAGGCTGACCGGCGATCGCCCGCGGATACCTCCGGCCGTGGCTATCTGACCAATCTGCGCGAATCGGCCTCCCGCACCCGCGAGCGCCAGACCCGCGCACGCGCTGTCAGCTTCCAGATGCACCGGCTCTTTCTGCCCCTTGACGAGGAAGTAAGCTGTCGGCTCACGGAAAACGGCAAGATGCTGCTCGACATCGCCCACCTGATCGACCGCAAACACGTGGAGCGCTACCTGAACAAATTCGCCACCACCAGTGCCACCATGCATGAGTGTCACATGCAGCTCTCCGGCCCGTGGCCGCCGTACCACTTCGTCCACCGGCTCACGCGCAACGGGCACGCGCAGCCGCAACCGGTCACACCGGTTCCCGGAGCCGCGCCTGTCCTGGCAACCGCTTCGCTTCTTGCATAGAACCAGCCTCTTGCACCCTGGATCACAGAAGCCCCGCCCTCGCGGTGGGGCTTCTTGTTCTGTATGCCACAGCCGCCGAAGGGGAGCCTTTGCGAGCGAAGCGAGCGGCTGCCCACCGCAGGTGGTCAGTCGTAGTACTCCAGCCCCAAGTGCGTGATCAGCTCATGACCCATGATGTGGCGCAGCGTGTTCTTCAGTTTCATCGACTGAATAAACAGATCGTGCTCGGGATATAACCCCTCGGCCGTCTGCGGCGATTTGAGATAGAAGCTCAGCCACTCCTGAATCCCGATCGAGCGCAGATCCGGCGTGCGCTTGGCGAGATCGAGGAAAAGCACCAGGTCCAGAGCCACCGGCGCAGCCAGGATCGAGTCGCGGCAAAGGAAGTTCACCTTCAACTGCATCGGGTAACCCAGCCAGCCGAAGATGTCGATGTTATCCCACGCCTCTTTTTCATCGCCGCGCGGCGGGTAGTAGTTGATGCGAATCTTGTGGTAAATATCCTTGTATAAATCCGGATAAAGATCGGGTTGGAAGATGTATTCAAGCGAACCCAGCTTCGATTCTTCCTTGGTCTTGAAGGATTGCGGATCGTCCAGAACCTCGCCGTCGCGATTGCCCAGAATATTCGTCGAGAACCATCCCGAGACGCCCAACATGCGCGCTTTGAAGGCCGGCGCCAGCACCGTCTTCATAAACGTCTGCCCGGTCTTGAAGTCCTTGCCGCAGATGGGCGCGGCGTTGCGCTTGGAGAGCTCGATCATGGCCGGCACATCCACCGTGAGGTTGGGCGCGCCGTTGGCGAAAGGCACTCCCTCGCTCAGCGCCGCATACGCGTAAATCTGTGAAGACGCAATGCCAGCGTCGTTGCACTCCAGGCCTTTTTCGAAGTTCTCAATCGACGCGTGCACCGCCGAGGGCTCCATGAAGATTTCCGTCGACCCGCACCAGATCATCACTACGCGATCGACCGTCTTCTTGAAGGCGCGAATGTCAGCCTTCACCTGCTCGGCCAGCTCGCGCTTGTTCTTGCCCGTCTTCACGTGCGTGCCGTGCAGCCGCTTCACATAAAACTGGTCGAAGACTGCCGGCATGGGCTTGATGGTCTCGAGATACGGTTTGAGTTTTGCCAGGATCTCCGGCTTCAGCACCTCGGCATGCGCCGCCGACTCGTAGACGTTGTCCTCAAAAATATCCCAGCCGGTAAAGACCACATCGTTCAAATCGGCCAGCGGAACAAAATCCTTGATCAGCGGCGATTTGCTCTCGGTCCGCTTGCCCAGCCGGATGGTGCCCATCTGCGTGAGCGATCCGATGGGCTTGGCCAGCCCGCGCCGCACCGCTTCCACCCCCGCAATCATCGTGGTTGCAACCGCGCCCAGTCCTACTACCATCACTCCCAATTTACCGTTTGCGGGCGCCACACTTTGACCGGCGGTCTCATGGCCGCCTTGCTTCATATTTGCCATTGCTCTCCTAACCTTCCTTCAAACAGGATTTGACTTCTTCAAACTTCTGTCGCTCGACATGCCCGGCCGTATTCCTGCGTTCCGCTGCCCGGAATCAGGCCACGCGCTCTGCTTTTCGCCGGCTGAGGTGCGTCCAGAGAAACCAGCAGAACGCCGCCGCCAGGGCCAGCTCGACGGCCAGATGAAAGCGATGGAATAACTGCTGAAAGCGCGGATCGGTGTGCCATTGCTCGCCAAGCTTCCGGCCTGCCCAGGCCAGGCAAAAATACCAGATCAAGGAGCCCGCCGACGTGTAGATATGAAAACGCAGCCGCGACATCCTGGCGATGCCCGCAGGAAAAGCGACGAAGCTCTGCACCACCGGCAACATCCGTCCCAGCAAGATTGTGATCGATCCATATTTTTCGAAGAACCGGGTCATGAGATCCAGGTCGCGGCGGTTCATCAGCACCCAGTTGCCGTAACGCTCCACCAGCGTCCGTCCGCCTCTGGCGCCGATCCAATATGCGATTGCAGACCCAAGATTGCAGCCCGCCATTCCAGCCGTCGCCACCAGGATCAGGTTGAAGCGCCCCAGGTAAACCAGGTATCCGGAGAACGGCATGATGATCTCAGATGGAATTGCAATGCCCGACGAATTGAGCGCAATAAGCGCGGCGATGCCCGCGTAGCCACCAGCGTCGATCACGTGGGTGACCAGTTGGACCAGCAGGACCAGAATCTCTTCATTCATGGGCCTTCTCAGTATATAAGCGCATACCGCGCAGCTTCCTGCCTCGCGAGCCGAAGGCGCACAAAATCAAGTCCACACGTCTGCAATCGGCGTTTTGTGAGCATAAACTGCATCCCGCCTACTTTGTTACGATGAATCTGGATTTCACCGCCGACCGGAGGCTCGCATTGTCCGATTTCCCGCCCGTCCCGCTCACCCTTGAAGGCGCCAGCGTCCTCCACCAGTTCTTTCGCTTCGACTGGAAGGCCTGGCGCTGCTGCGCGCAGGGCGAACGGTCCTGCGCGGACGGCGAACGTGAACGAGCCGTCGCTGAATTCATCGCCGCCCTGAAAAAGCTGGAGTGCGCCGGCCCCGACGCTCCCATCCGCTCGGCGCTTTACTCCGAGCTGGGCCACAAGGGCGACCTCATCCTCATTCACTTCCGCGAATCGCTCGAAGCGTTGAATCAGATCGAGCTCGACCTGGCGCAGACAGCTTTGTACGAATTTCTGACGCCGGTGCACTCTTACGTTTCGGTCGTCGAGCTCGGCCTCTACGAGTCCAGCCGCAAGACTTACGAAGCGGCCGCGGTCAAGGGCTTCGCCGCCCACTCGCCAGAGTGGGACGCGGAGATCGCTGCGTCAATGAAGCGCAGTGCCGAAGCCATGGCCCCGCGTCTCTACCCCGCCGTCCCCGACGCCAGGTATTTCTGCTTCTATCCCATGGACCGCAAGCGCGGTGAGGGAGTGAACTGGTACGCGGTGCCCTTTGCCGAGCGTCAGCGCATGATGCACGAGCACGGCATGATCGGTCGCCGCTACGGCGACCAGGTGAAGCAGGTCATCTCCGGCTCCATCGGCATGGACGATTGGGAATGGGGCGTCGACCTGTTCGCCGACGACCCGGTAGCCTTCAAGAAACTCATCTACGAGATGCGCTTCGACGAGGTGAGCGCGGTGTATGCGCTGTTTGGCCAGTTCTTTATTGGGGTGCGGCTGCCGGTGGAGAAACTGGGCAATTGGCTGAGCGGGAAGCTGTAGCGACTTTCAGTTTCAGTCACCTATCGCTCATTTGCGACCAATCGATCCAATCTCGAAGTTGCTGTCTCGATGGAATCGGAACTTTATGTGTCAGTGTTACCCACAAACATTCATCGATCAGCTTTACGACCGTAGAATTCCTACGCTCAAGGCGATCCGGCAACCCTTCCAGTGCAAAGCCCTTCGCGGCGCATTCTTTCGCGATTTGGCTAACAGCCTGTGGTAAAAGTCGAGTTTTGAAAGGGCACAGCTTCAGCCGTGCCGTAAGTGGTCTCAAATCAATGCGGCTTTAGCCGCTGAGGAATGGTCTTTTCGAATTTTTGACTTTCGCCACAGGCTGCTAAGGCATCTTGGAACGTCGTGAAGGTACTCGATGTAGCCGGCTCCCGTCCCTGCCCAGCGGAAATGACTGCAGATCGGCCCATCCCACGGAGGAAGTGCATTCGGCCTTAACGCCTCCTGGAAAGTCTCCGGAATAGGTCGAGACTCCCACCGAAGCGCCGGGAGCGAAACGAAGCGGCCCTGGGCGGTAAGGGTGATTTGCCTTACCATAGAAGTGAGGGGCATCGATATGGCCACGCTTACCGTCACCGCCAAAGGCCAGATCACGCTCAAGCAGGAATTGCTGCGGCATCTCAACGTCGCACCCGGCCAGAAGGTCGAAGTAGATAAACTTCCCGAAGGGCGGCTTGTGGTGCGGCCGGCTGCAAGAAGCGGTTCCATTGCGAAGTTCAGCGGATATCTCGCCAAACCTGGAACTCCCAGGCTCACGATTACCCAAATCAAGAGGATCACCGAAAATGCCTGGGCGGGAAAACGATGAAAATCGCCGCGGATACTAACGTTCTGCTTCGCGACGTATTGCAAGATGATCCCGCGCAGGCGCGGCTTGCAACGAATATTCTCAGGAGCGCCGAACTGGTCGCCATTCCGGTTGCTGTGCTTTGCGAATTTGTTTGGATTCTGCGGCAAGGCTACAAGAAGCCGTCAGCGGAGATTGCTGGAGCCATCCGCATTCTGATGGACAGCTCAAATGTTGCCATGGACCGTCCTGCCGTCGAGGCTGGATTAGAAGTCCTCAATGCCGGTGGTGATTTCGCAGATGGCGCTGTGGCTTTCGAAGCTCGGTGGCTGGGCGCAGATGAGTTCGTCAGCTTCGACAAGCAGGCGGTATCCATCCTCAGGTCGCAGGGAAAACGCGCCCGGCTCCTGAACTGATCCCAAATGGTTATAATGGCGGCGCGCAAGCGTACTGAGTCTCTTGCGTTTCAGAAAGAAAGGGAGCTCAACGTGAAAGTCTGGATGACGACCATTATGTTGCTTTGCACGTCGGTCAGTGCGCTGGCACAGACCGGCATTAAGCCTTGCGACGATTTGAAAACGGAGATCGCAAAGAAGCTCGACGCCAAGGGCGTAAGCAATTACACGCTGACCATCGTTGACAAGGGCAAAGAGGCGGACGCCAAGATCGTGGGCAGTTGCCAGGGCGGAACAAAGAGCATCCTTTACAGCAAAGCTATGCCCGCCGCACAGCCAAAACCAGCCAGCCCAAAGAAAGCAAAATAGCGGACCATGCCTGCGAAAAAATCCTCGCCCAGGCGCGCTGCAAAGCCGAGCCGCGGGCCGCTCGCGCCGGAGCGGGTTGAGGCCATCCTCAAGGCGCTGGATGAGGCTTATCCCAACGCCGTCTGCGCACTCAACCATCGCACGCCCTGGGAGCTGCTGGTGGCTACCATTCTCTCCGCACAGTGCACCGATGTGCGCGTCAACATGGTTACGCCCGAGCTTTTCCGCCGCTTTCCCACCCCGGCTGCAATGGCCAAGGCCAGGCTCTCCGAGATTGAAGGCCTGATTCGCACCACCGGCTTTTTCCGCAACAAGGCGAAATCGGTTCAGGGCGCGGCAAAGAAGATCACCGAAGAATTCAACGGCCGGGTGCCGCAGACGCTGGCCGAGCTTATCACAATTCCCGGTGCTGCGCGCAAAACCGCCAACGTCGTCCTCGGCGTGTCCTTCGGAAAAGCAGAAGGCGTGGTCGTCGACACGCACGTCTTCCGCATTGCACGCCGCCTGGATCTGGCCAAGGGCGACACGCCTCAGGAAGTCGAAAGAGAATTGATGGCCGTGCTGCCGCAGGACCGTTGGATCAGCTTCTCGCATCAGGTGATCCATCACGGCCGTCAGGTATGCATTGCGCGCAACCCAAAATGTAGAAACTGCAATCTCGAAACTCTGTGCCGGTCGAACGACAAGACGTGGAGTTCGTAGGCACAAAATAGACCGGTTCGCTGCCTCGGCTTTCGCGCAGGCCTCTTAGCCGGCGCTGAAAGCACATCGCTGCGCAGTTTGTGCAGAATTGAAATCGCTACGATACCGCAGGAGGTACGGCAACAACCGGTGGGTAAGCAAGCGCTTGCGAATACCCGGCAATCTTGACCCAGTACATGATCCACAGCACCAGCGACGCCAACGACGCGAGCACGCCCAGGATCGGAATGACGCCGCAGCACGCGCAGATGCACATGGCCAGGCCGATCGATTGTCCCGGCTCGGCCTCAGGGCTCGGAACACCCCGCCTTGCAAATTCGTTGGCTAACGATTTCGCAAGCGCGAGCACCACAAAAAAGCTCCAGATAATGTTGAAGAGCGGCACCAGCAGCAGCCAAACCATTCCGGGCTGCATCGTCCGCGCATTGGGCGCGCATTTCTCGAGCGCTCTTTGCAGTGTCAGCAGGTAGAAGATCGCCGGCAACAGAAGCAGGAGGCCGAAAATGCCAGCGAACATAAGCAAATGCGTCGGCAGAAGCAGGTTGCTCATCTTATTTTCCTCGCAAACGGAGAAGTCGAAGCTGGCGGGAATTGTAGCCCGAAAAGCGCTGCGCCGTCTATGGAAAGTTTGCTGGAAAGATTGGATCATCCGGGACGACGACACCGACCGCGATGGCGCCTACCAGGGAAACGCGCGGCTAGCAAAGAACCAGGCGCACCGCAGCGATGAGACCGGAAAGATCGGAGGGATTCGCCTCCGCCGCCGCTTCCCACCCCAGCTCGCGCAGCGTGGCGCTGGTGATCGGCCCCATCGACACCGCCGGCACGCCCGCAAATGGAAACGCGATCCCCGCCTGCCGTGCGGCCTCAGCCAGATGCGTCACGCTCGAGGAGCTGGTAAACGTGGCTGCATCAACGCCGGCAACCAGCGCAGCACGCAGCAACGCCGGCGCAGATTCCGGCAGCACGTTGCGATAGGCGTTCACCACGTCGACTTCAGCCCCCGCAGAGCGCAGCGCATCGGGAATCACGTCGCGGGCAATCTCGGCCCGCGCCAGCAAAGCCTTCTTCCCCGCTACTCGATCCGCCAGGCAAGCCACCAGCGACTCCGCTACGTACGTTTCCGGAACCACCGCAATGGCAAAGCCCGCATTCCGCGCCTCTACGGCCGTCGCTGCACCTACCGCGGCGATGTTTGGTAATTGAGATTCGGAAAAGGAAATCCCCAGCGCTGCTACGCGCTCCACCAGCACCCGAACTGTGTTGGCGCTGGTCAGGATCAGCCAGTTGTATGTGTCGAGTTGCCGCAGCGCGCGGTCCAGCGGCTCAGGATTTTCCGGCGCGCGAATCTCCAGCACCGGAACCTCCACCGGCTCGACGCCCAGCGCTCGCAGGCCGTCGCTCAGCTTGCCGGCCTGATGCGCGGCCCGCGTGACCAGAACGCGACGTCCGGCGAGTTGCCCGGTCATCATGCGGCTCCGGGCGTCTTGCCGCCCGCGGTCAGCAGCGGTCCGGCCCCTGCATCCATCAGCATTTGCGCCGCAAGGCGTCCCAGCGCAGATGGATCGCTCCCGGCGCGCGGCAAACAATGATGCACGCGCACCACCTGGCCCGTCAGGGGCGAGGCGACGACGCCGAAGATCTCATCCCACGCGCCCGGTTCGCTCTCCGGCGGCGCAACGCAGGGCCGGCAATAGACGCCGATGGGCACCTGGCATCCGCCGCCGAGGCAGGCGAGCGCTACGCGCTCCGCCGTCACTGCAAAGCGCGTATCCTCATGGTCCAGAAAGGCGACCGCGTCTAACGTTGCGTCGTCATCCTTTCTCGTCTCGATGCCGAGCGCGCCCTGGCCAGCCGCGGGACAAAACTGCTTGGGGTCCAGCCGTTCCCGCGCCCAGTCGGTGCGCCCCAGCCGGTCGAGTCCAGCCGCGGCCAGCAGTACAGCTTCCACTTGTCCGTCCCCCAGTTTTCGCAGCCGCGTATCCACGTTGCCGCGAAACTCCACCGCCTCCACATCCGGCCGCAGCGCCTTCAACTGCGCGCGCCGCCGCTGGCTGCTCGTTCCCACGCGCGCGCCCTGGAGCAGAGCCGCAAGACCCGTATGCTTGATGGATACAAACACATCGCGCGGGTCGACGCGCGGCGGCGTGGCAGCCAGCGCAAAGGGATCAGGCAGCTCGGTGGGCAAGTCCTTGAGCGAGTGCACAGCCAAATCCACGCGCCCCTCGGCCAGCGCTTCTTCAATCTCCTTGGTGAACATGCCTTTCGAGCCCACTTGTGCGAAGGTAACTTCCTGCAGCCGGTCGCCAGTGGTTTTAATGATCTCGATCTCGACCGTGTGCCCCTCGCCGCGCAGCAGCGCGGCAATGTGATTGGCCTGCCACAGCGCCAGTTGCGAGCCGCGGCTGCCGATGCGCAGATTCATCGCCGCGTCTCCGCCACAGAACGCAAGCCGCGCTCCGGCTGCTCAGCCTCGGGACCCTTGACCGCCGGCGCAGCCGCTTCCGTTCCGTTGCAAGCAGCCGTTGAAACCGACCACTCCTCGCACACCGCTTCCAGGCGCGCCGAATCGCCCTCGCGTGCCGCCTGCTTGAGCGCCTGCATGGGTGGATGCAGAAACTTATTCACGAGGCCGCGCGTCAGCGCTTCCACTGCGGCAAGCTGCTCCGCCGTCAACGTGCCCAGGCGCGCGTGAATACGCTCGATCTCAGCCACGCGAATCTCTTCCGCTCGCCGCTGCAACGCCACAATCGCCGGCGCCACGTTCACCGTCCGCTGCCGCTGATGGAATCGCTCCACCTCCGCCGCAATCAGCGTTTCCGCATCCACGGCCTGGCGGCTGCGCTCTTCCATGTGCGCCGCCGCCACCTGCTGCAGGTCGTCGATGTCATACACGAAGATGCCGTCCAGCTTGTTCATCTCCGGGTCCACATCGCGCGGCACCGCAATATCGATGAAGAACATCGGACGGTTTCTTCGCGCATGCAAAAATGCGCGCCCGTGCTCGGGCCGGAAGATGGGATGAGGTGCGCCGGTGGAGCTGATCACGATATCGGCCTCGCTGGCCGCATCGTGCAACTGCGCGAATGGGATCACGCGCCCATTGAACTCCTCGGCCATGCGCCGCGCCCGCTCCTGCGTCCGGTTGCTTACCAGGATCGCTCCGGCTCCCTGCTGCACCAGGTGCCGCGCCGCAATCTCGCTCATCTTTCCCGCGCCAACAAGAAAAACCGTTCGCCCGCTGAGCGAGCCAAAGATTTTGCGCGCCATTTCCACGGCCACCGATGCGATCGAAACCGAATTTGATCCAATGCCCGTCTCTGAACGCGCCCTTTTTGCCGCCGCGAACGCGCTCTGCAGCAAATGGTCGAGGTGGCCGGCGACGGCACCTTCGGCGCGCGCCACCGCGAATGCCTCTTTCACCTGGCCCAGAATCTGCGGCTCGCCCACCACCATCGAATCCAGGCTGGCCGCCATGCGGAACAGGTGGCTCACCGCCTCGCGATCGCGATACTCGTAAAGGTGCGGCTCCAGCACCATGGCATCGATGCCAAAGTAGCTGGCAAGGAATCCATGCAGCGGAATCTCCAGACCCTCGACAGCGGCGATCAGCTCCACGCGATTGCACGTGGAAACGATCATGCATTCGGTCACGCCCGGCGTAGCGGCCAGCGCGCGCGTGGTCTCGGGCAGGTCTTCCCGCGAGATGGCGATCTTCTCCCGCAGCGCGATGGGCGCCGTCTTGTGATTCACGCCGATGAGCACCAGTGTCATTTGGGGCCGAACCTGCTCATTTGGCTAAAAAGATTGGCGAACCAGACCGCCATCAGCACCACCAGCACCACCCCTGAGACGTACGCTGCCTTGCGTCCACGCAGACCGGCGCCACGGCGGCGCAACAGAAGCAGCACTACGTAAATGAACCAGCTAACGAAGGAAGCCATCACCCTGGGATCCAGCAGATATGCCGCTCCGACGGATGTTTCCTGCACCAGCACCGCTCCCAGCACCAGCCCCACAGTCATACACGGAAATCCGAACTCCAGCGTGGCATAAGCGATCCGCTCCAGTGTGTCCAGCGGCGGCAGCCAGTCAAAAAACGCCCACCCCGCCCTCCCCGGCTTCGGCTTCGACTTGATGCGCCGCTCCTGCACCAGATAGAGCACGCTGGCCAGCAGGCTGAAGCACAGCGCCGCGTAGGCCAGCATCAGCGCAATAATGTGCGCCACCAGCCAGCTCATGCGCACACCCTCCGACGGAAAAACATACGGCCCCGGCCCCAGCGCGGGCACAAGAACCAGCAGAAACGTTGCCGGCAGCGCAAAAATGCCCAGCGAAATGGCGTCGTAGAGCCACCAGACCAGGAAAAACAACCCGGCAATCGCAAACCCCAGCAGCGATTCGATCTCGCGGGCGCCCACCGGCATCCAGCGGTGAGCCCGCACCAGCATCTCTACCACCGAGACAAAATGAAAGAAGAAGGCCAGCCCCGCCAGGTGTACGCAGATGCTGCGCCAGCGTAATGCGCCGTAGAGCACCGCGGGAAATACGGCGACACATCCGGCGGCATATAGAACGGCCGCAACTCGGAGCCAGAGGAGGTACATCTCGACTTCACCTTAAAGGGTTTAGGAGCGTTTCACTGTGATGCAAATCACCATGTGGGGCAAAATCACCCTTGGATCGAACGCAGGATCGATCACGCCCGAAAACCAGCGCAAAGCCAGTAATTCTATCGTAAATGTTCCTGGATGCCGGATTGGGGGTCGGCCGAAAACCGCAGGCCTGCCGTGGGGAACGACTTGAGACACCGAGCAGCCTGCCCGGAAACCGGCCGGTCTCCGGGCCGCTAAGTGGGTGATCTCAAAGAGAGAGCGCGATCTCGCCCGTCAAAGGCGTTACCGAAAGACTTCACCCCACCTTATGCGCCGTAAATGTCGACGTACGGTCGCTCGGCTTGCTGGTGTCCTCGATGGTCATGATCCTGCCGTGTACCGTGATCTTCGAAACGTCCACCACAGTGCCGTTCCGCTTTTCCGTTTCCTCGATGGTGCCCGGCCCCGCCTTCTTCAGCGAAATGGTATCGAATCCGTACGCGCCCTTCACCGGGGTATCGGTGCCGTCCAGCTTGGCGGTAAAGGTCTCGCCAGTCGGATCGGTCATGGTCACCTCGTCCCCATTCACCTTGTAGGTAAAGGTGAGGCCGTTGGAGCTTTGGTTGAACTTCAGCACCTGCCAATCGCCCGAAGCTGGCTGAACGCCCATGGGAACCAGGCCTGCCCGCTTGTACATAACCTCGGTGGTGACCGGGGCGCTGCCGTCTTCGGGATGTGACGTTTCTTTCAGCGTCAGCATCTTGCCATCCTTCGAGACCGTGCGCGTCTCGTCAAATAGCACCTTGCCGTCTTTCTTTCCGATCGCCTGGATGGTTTGGTCGTCGACTGCCTTTACGCTGAGCGTGTCGTATGGCTCATTGGGAACGGCCTGGTCGGTTCCATCGGCCTTTACGACAATCTCCGGGGTGCAGGTAGTGCAGTGGTACCAGCCCTCGGAGATATAGAACGCGTACGGCTTGGGCGAAAACTTGGTTTGCGCCGCATCCACCTTCCAGGTGCCGTTGAGCGCCGTGTCGGTTCCGTTGGCGGAAGGCGCGGTCCGGGTGGCGGCGGAGGTCAGCAGCGCCGCAGTGAGAAAAAACGCACAGGCAAGAAACCACTCCAATTTTTTCATCTCGATGTCCTCCTCGGGGAATTTGCTCTGGCCGGGCGGCTGGCATGCGGGGAAGAATGGCCGGGGCGGCCGCACAAATTCTAACTCCATTCCCGCGCCTTCGTTGAATCTTCTCCCGCAGCCTTGCCATGTCCTTTTAGGAATTGCTCCTGTTTTTGCACGGTGTCGCGTCTACCGCTTCTCCCGTCCCCGCGATACTCTAAAAGCCAACGTGATCAGAGAAGACTCACCGCAGCAGGCCGTTCTCCTGGACGCGGCGCCATTGCCGCTGCAGCCGGAGGATGCGCCTCCGTTATCAACTGAAAACAAGGAGATTAGCTTATCCGCCACGGCATCCGATACCCCTCCCGCCGAGGCCCGTTCCACTCCCGGCGAGGACTTCGCCCTCACGGCCTTCCCCGTCGAAAAAAACGCCTCCGAGCTCACGCCCTTCATGCGCCAGTGGTCTACGGCCAAGCGCGAAAACCCTGACGCCTTGCTTTTCTTCCGCATGGGCGATTTTTACGAACTCTTTTACGACGACGCCGCGGTGGCCAGCCGCGAGCTCCAGCTCACCCTCACCGCCCGCGACCGCGAGCGCCAGGTGCCCATGTGCGGCGTGCCCTACCACGCCGTGGAGCAATACCTCACCCGCCTGCTGCGCCGCGGTTACCGCATTGCGCTCTGTGACCAGATGGAGGACCCCAAGCTCACCAAAAAGATCGTCCGCCGCGAGGTGACGCGCGTCCTCACTCCTGGCACCGCGCTCGATTCCGCGCTCGGCCAGGAGCAGAACAATTTTCTGGCCGCGCTCTTCGAGACTGGAACCGGCGCCGCAAGCGTCTGCGCATTGGCCCTGCTTGACGTGTCCACAGGCGATTTCCGCGCCGCCGAATTTCGCGGCGAGAACGCTCGCGCCCAGGCCGTCGAAGAGCTTCTTCTCGCCGCGCCCAGCGAAGTGCTGCTGGCCGTGAGCGCGGAGCTGCCCGCGCAACTCGAGCGCATTCCCGCCCGCACCCGCGTCGAAGACTGGGTCTGGACGCGCGACTTCGCCGTCCCGCTGGTCGAGCGCCAGCTCAATGTCCGCTCCCTCGAAGGCTTCGGGCTGAACAGCCATGAACCCGCAGTCATCGCCGCCGGCGCAGTCCTCCACTATGTCCGCACTACACAAAAAAACGAAGCGCTGCATATCGACAGCCTCAAATTCCAGGAGCACTCGACGGCGCTGGAGCTGGACCAGGTTACGGTGCGGAATTTGGAATTAGTTGACCCGCTGTTTGCCGGGCAGGACAGCAGCGCCACATTGTTTCGCACCCTCGACGACTGCCGCACCCCCATGGGCAAGCGCCTGCTGCGCGCCACCATTCTGCGCCCGCTCAATCACGCGCCGGAAATTGAAGCGCGCTATGAGGCGGTTGCGGAAGCGCATGCCGATCTTGTCCGGCGGGAAGAAATCCGCCGCGCCTTCGCCGGCATTCTTGATCTCGAGCGCTTGCTCGCCCGTCTTTCACTCGACTCCGCAGGACCCCGAGACGTGCGCGCCCTGGCCGCCAGCCTGGCCCGCCTGCCCGCGCTGCGCATCGCGCTCCACGCCATGACCGCGCCGCTCTGGCGCGCCATTACTGCGCGGCTCGACACCCTCGATGACATCACCGCGCGCATGGTCCGCACCCTCGTCGCCGAGCCGCCGCTCACGCTCGCCGATGGCGGTGCCATCGCGCCGGGAATTGATTCCGAGCTCGACGACCTGCGCTCCATCTCCACCACTGGCCGCCAGGCCATTGCCGCCATCGAAGACCGCGAGCGCCGGCGCTCCGGCATTGGTTCGCTCAAGGTGCGCTACAACTCCGTCTTCGGCTATTACATCGAGATCACCAAGGCCAATCTGGCTCTGGCGCCCGCCGACTACGAGCGCAAGCAGACGCTGGTGAACGCCGAGCGCTTCACCACTCCAGAGCTCAAGGAGCTGGAGCGCAAAATCCTCTCCGCGCACGACCGCTCGATTGAGATTGAGAAGCGCATCTTCGCCGAACTCCGCCGCTTTGTGCTTTCGAGCGCCGGCCGCATTCGCCGCAGCTCAGCCGCGGTCGCCGAAGCCGATCTGCTCGCCTGTTTCGCGCATCTCGCCGCCGGCCGCTGCTACGCGCGCCCCATACTCGCCGATGAGCCTGTGCTCGAAGCTGTGGCCGCGCGCCATCCCGTCATCGAGCAGTGGATGGAGGAAAGCCGCGAGGGCCGCTTCATCGCCAACGACGTTTATCTGGGCGCAACCGACGGCGGCCCCAGTCTGCTCCTAATCACCGGCCCCAACATGGGCGGCAAAAGCACCTACCTGCGCCAGGCCGCGATGCTGGTTCTGATGGCGCAGATGGGCAGTTTTATTCCCGCCGATTCCTTGCGTCTTGGCCTCGTCGATCGCATCTACACGCGCATCGGCGCCAGCGACAACGTGGCCCGCGGCCGCTCCACCTTCATGGTCGAAATGACGGAGACGGCCACGATCCTCAACACGGCAACAAAGCGCTCACTGATTCTGCTCGACGAGATGGGCCGAGGCACCGCAACGTTCGACGGACTCTCGCTGGCCTGGGCCACGGTCGAATACCTTCACGCCGAAGTCGGCGCCCGCACCCTGTTCGCCACGCATTATCACGAGCTCACCATGCTCGCTGAGAAGCTGCCCCGCGTCCGCAACCTGCGCGTAGGCGTCAAAGAAGCCGCGGGCGGCATCGTCTTCCTGCACAACATCGAGCCCGGCGCGGCCAGCAAAAGCTACGGCATCGAGGTGGCGCGTCTCGCCGGCCTTCCGCACGCGGTCCTCGAGCGCGCCCGCCATGTTCTGCGCCAGCACGAAAATCAGGAGCGCCGCAGCGTGCAGGTGGAAACTGCGCCCGAACCCATGCAGATGACCATCTTCACGCCGCTCTCGCAGCGCATTGTGGACCGCATCGAAGCCACCGACGTGAATTCGCTCACGCCGCTGCAGGCGCTCAACCTGCTCGAAGAGCTGCAGCAGGAGCTCAAGCAAAAGCCAGGCTGATACTGTGGAAGCGGAGACTGAAATCGTGCCCGACCCACTATCCACGGTTCACCGTCCACTTTCCGCTCGCGTCGGTAGGGGGAGGCAATGACGCAGCCCCTGCGCCGCGCCGCCGGTAGCCTGCTCGTGGTGGGCCTCGGCGGAACCGAGCTCACCGGCCTGGAGCGCGCCTGGTTGCGTCTTGTCCGCCCCGGCGGCATCATCCTTTTCAAGCGCAACGTTACAAGCGCGGCGCAGACCCGCGCGCTTCTGGATGAAGCCACCGGCCTGGGCGCGCCGCACGCCGTGCGCTGTGTCGACGTGGAAGGCGGCACGGTCAACCGCCTCCGCGATGCGCTTGCGGCGCTCCCCTCCGCGCAGGCCGTGGGCACAGTCGCGCGCAGGCTGCGCAAACCCGCGCTCGTTTACGAGCACGGTGAACTCATCGCACGTGCCGTCAAGGCTTTCGGTTTTAACACCACGCTCGCTCCGGTCGTCGATCTCGCCTTCCCTGAGGCTGCTCAAGTCCTCGGCTCGCGGCCTCCCGGCGTGAACGCGGCGGAAGTCGTCGATTATGCACGGCCCTATCTTCAGGCGCTCGCGGACAACGCCGTCATCGGCTGCGGAAAGCATTTTCCCGGCCTGGGCGGCGCACCCGGCGACACGCACTTCGTCACCCCGCAAATCACGCGAACCTGGCGGCAGATCTGGAGCGAAGATTTGGTTCCCTATCGCGTGCTGCACGCGCAGATGCCGATGATCATGATGAATCACGCCGCATATCCGCCTACTCCCGGCGGCAATCGCCCCGCCAGCGCGTCGGCCTTCTGGATTACCAACGTGCTCCGCAAACGCATCGGCTATCGCGGCATCGTCCTTTCCGACGATCTGGAGATGGGCGGCATTCTAAAATTCCTTCCGGTGGAGCAAGCGGCTATCGAGGCCATCCGCGCCGGCAGCGATCTGCTGGAAATCTGTCACAGCGCCGACCTCATCCTGCGCAGTTACGAGGCCATGATCGCTGAAGCCGAGCGCTCCGCCGCATTTCATACGCTGCTGCTGACCCGCGCCCGCGATGTCGCTCGTAAACAACAACGCCTCTACGACAAGGGAATTCCGCGCGCGCTCACGGCAAAGCAACTGGACGCGCTGCGCGCCCGGATGCTTCGATTTCGCGACCGGATCGCGGCCAGTGAAACCGACGCCATAGCGCCCCGCGCCACGGCGCCCGCGGAGATCGCATGAACGCGAACTCCATGACGGTTGCGGGCATCATGAGCGGCACGTCCGCTGACGGCATCGACGTCGCCGTAGTGCGGATTGAGTCACCAGCCCGCCCTGGCCGCAAAGACAAGAACGCGGCCAGGGTGGGGCACCCGGATTCGGTGGGACACCTAGATTGGGCGGGGCACCCGAAGCTCACGCTGCTTGCGCATGAAGCTTTCCCATTTGCGCCCGCGCTGCGACGCGCCGTCCTGGCCGCAATGAATGCCAGCACAACTTCGACCGCGCAACTGGCCCGGCTTCACTGGCGCCTGGGGATAGCCTACGCCGAGGCTGTGGCCGCAACGGTGAAGAGGCACGGGCTGCGTCTCGACCTTATCGGCTGCCACGGCCAGACGCTCTATCATCAAGCGCGCCCCGCTCGCTACGCCGGCCGCAGTTTCGGATGCACTTGGCAGGCCGGCGAGGCGCAGGTCATCGCGTCCACGCTGGGCCTACCCGTTGTTTCGAACTTCCGTCCCGCTGACATTCTTGCCGGCGGCCAAGGCGCGCCGCTCGTTCCTCTGCTCGATTACGTTCTCTTCGCCGACGCCAAACGCGGCCGCATCCTGCAGAACATCGGCGGCATTGCCAACCTCACGGCCATACCCGCGGGAGCAGAGCCCCACGCCGTGATCGCTTTCGACACCGGTCCCGGTAACATGGTCATCGACTGGCTCGCGCAGCAGCTTTTTTCAAAGCCCTTCGACCGCAACGGCGCCTTTGCCGCAGCCGGCACAGTGATCATGCCCGTCCTGAAATCTACGCTGAGTCACCCCTACTTCCGCCGGAAACCGCCGCGCAGCGCCGGCCGCGAGCAGTTCGGCCGCGAATATGCCGCGAATTTCCTTGCGTCCTGCCGCCCCAGTGCGCGGCCGGAAGACGTGCTGGCGACGGCAACCGCGCTCACCGCCGAGACCATCGCGCGCGGCTATCAACGCTACGTGCTGCCGGCAATGAAAAACCGCTCCGTGGATTTCATCGTCTCCGGCGGCGGCGCGCACAACGGCACACTGATGGCCATGCTGCAGGCACGGCTCGGCCCATTGGGTTGCGGGCTTGCCCCCAGCAACGACTTCGGGCTGCCCGTCGAAGCCAAGGAAGCCGCGGCCTTCGCGCTGCTTGCCTGGCAAACATGGCATCGATTGCCCGGCAATGTTCCCGCGGCCACCGGCGCGAAGCACGCTGCAATTCTGGGGCAGATTGCATATGTTTAGATCTGTTCCGGAGTTCCGTTGCCTGATATCAGTGGTTTCCCGGGTCTCAAAAGCGAGGCCCGGGGCACCTATTTTGTTGCTTATTCTAGTTGGCCTGACCGCGCTGTTCGGTTGCCGCGCTCCGCAGCGCGATCCGCACCCCCTGGTCTTCCTCATCGAAAGCAGCCCCACCAGTCTCGATCCCCGCATCGGCACCGACAGCCAATCCGACCGCATCGATGAGCTGCTTTTCGATGGCCTCGACGCAAACGCAACCGATTGAGAATCAAGCAGCGATACATCATGAACCTTTTCGCCTTCTGGTTCGTCTACTGAGACAGGGATCAGGATTTCACCCGACGAGCGAGCGGATCAATCGCCGAGGAAATGAGGTGTATGAAGGGCAGGCTGCGGAATCGCATTACGTACCCGGTTGTAGCGCTCGCGTTCTTCGTCTTGGCCTTGGCTCCGGCGGTTCGCGCGCAGGCGGCTTCGCATTTTCTGGGCACCATCACCGCCATCAACGGCAACACGCTGACCCTCAAGACCGCACAGGGAGAAGAGCATCAGGTGCAGGTGCCCGCAAGCGCGGATTTGAAGCGCATTGAGCCCGGCCAAACCAGCCTCAGCGCCGCCGTTCCCATGCAATTCAGCGAGCTGGCCACAGGCGACCGCGTTCTTGTCTGGATTGCCCCCGATTCTCCCGCTGGCTCGCCGCCGCAGGCCCTGCGCGTGGTCGCCATTAAGGCCGAAGATCTGGCCAAAAGGCGTGAGCAGGAAGCCGCGGAATGGCAGCAGAACGGCGTGGGCGGACTGGTGAAGAGCGTCGATCCGGTCACGGGAACCATCGTGATTACCGCTGGCGCAGGCCCAACCATGCACATCGTCACCATCCACACCGCAAAATCCACGCTGCTCAAGCGCTACGCACCGGCCTCGGTCAGCTACGAGCAGGCGCAGCCGGCGCCCATTGACGCCATTCACGCCGGCGATCAGCTCATGGCCCGTGGCGTCAAGAGCAACAATCAGATAACGGCCGACGAAGTCGTCTCCGGCACCTTCCGTAACATCTCCGGCATCATCGCTTCGATTGATCCAGCCAACTCCACTTTCACGCTGAAGGATCTGGCGACCAAGAAATCGATGACGGTTAAGGTTCCCGATGACGCGCAGATGCGGGAGCTGCCCGAACGCATGGCACAGTTTATTGCCGCGCGCCTCAAGGGCACGGCGCCGAGCGGAGCGGGTGCAAGTGGCGCGGCTGGAGGAAACGGCGGCAACGTGGGTTTCCATCAGCGCAGCGGATTTACCCAGCATGGCGCCGGACCCGGCGGGAGTATGGATGCACAGCAGATTCTCAGCCGCGCGCCGGCCATTCATTTTCCCGATCTTAAGAAAGGCGATGCCGTGATGCTGGTGGCCACGCCCGGCGATGCGCAGATCACCGCCATAACTTTGATCGACGGGGTCGAGCCTTTGCTTGAAGCTCCGGCCAGCCAGGATCTGCTCGCCAACTGGAGCATGGGCTCGGGCTCCGGTGAGTCCGACGCCGCTGCGGGCGGCGGCCAGCAGTAATCGTTTCCATCGTCGCCTCAGTAAGCGGGCATTCATTGCTTCCACCAGATTTGGCTTTAATTGCGTAAGTAAACGGTTTCATCAACTTTTCATCAGTTGTGGAAATGCGAGGGATGTTTGTGTCTTCACGATTCAACTGCATCACAGTTTTTCTTGTCGCGATTCTCTTTTGCCTTGGCGGTTTCACCATGCCGGCGCAGACGGCTGCAGCCGCAGCGGCCATAGCCTCACCTGCGTCCACCGGCACGCTGCGCGGGCACATCACCGATCCCACCGGAGCGCTTATCCCCGGCGCGCAGGTTTTTGTCACGACAGCGAAGGGAGCCGGCGCGGGCAAAACAGCTGCTGACGCCGCCGGCGGCTACGCAATCCGCGGTCTCGCGCCCGGCAGCTATGTGATCCAGGCTGAGTTTCCGGGCTTCGCTTCCTATGTCTCCGCCCCCATTTCCCTCGTCTCCGGCCAGGTGAAGAATGTCGATATCAAGATGGCTATCGAGCAGACGCGCCAGCAGGTCGAAGTTACTGCCGAGGGCCCGCCCACAGTCAGCACCGAGGCCGGCGCCAACGCCAGCGCCATTGTGCTCAAGGGCAAGGATCTCGACGCACTCTCCGACGACCCTGACGAGCTGTCCAACGAGCTGCAGGCGCTGGCCGGGCCCTCCGCCGGGCCCAACGGCGGACAAATTTATATCGACGGGTTCACGGGCGGCCAATTGCCGCCCAAATCGGCCATCCGCGAAATCCGCATCAATCAGAATCCTTTTTCCGCGGAGTTCGGCCAGCTTGGCTACGGCCGCATCGAGATTCTCACCAAGCCGGGCACCGATCAGTTGCACGGGCGCGCCTTCCTGATGGGCAACGACAGCGCCCTCAATACCGGCACCCCCTTCACCCAGAAAGTTCCCGCCTATCACAGCATCCAGGGCAATGGGACGGTCAGCGGCGCGCTGGCGAAAAACGCGTCCTTCTTTGTCAGCGTGGAGCAGCGCAGCACCCAGGACGACAGCGTTTACACGGCCGATACAGCGGTGCTCGACAACGGGACCTACGAGCCCGGAATCGTCTCCGGCGGCCTGTTTGCGCCGCAAACGCGCACCAGCGTTTCTCCCCGCGTCGATTTGCAGTTGGGGCAGAAGAATACGCTCACGCTGCGCTATCAGTTCTGGCGCAATTACGAAACCGGCCAGATCGGCAACACTTCGCTGCCCTCCCAGAACTCCACCGCGCAGACCATCGAGAACACCTTCCAGCTTGACGACACCCAGGTGGTCACCGGCCACATCGCCAACGAGACGCGCTTCGAATACCGCCGCGGCAGCAACTGGGAAACGCCGGTCAGCAACGCGCCCACCATTAATCTACCCGCATATTTTTCGGGCGGCGGCAACGGGGCGCAATCGTCATCGGGCAACACCGACCACTACGAGCTGCAGGAATTCGTCACCATGACGGCCGGCGCGCATGCCCTCAAGTTCGGCACCTGGATGCGCGATAATCGCCAGGCCGCTTCCACGAGCTCGGGGTTCAACGGCACCTTCAATTTCCCTTCGCTCAACGCCTACCTCGACACGCTCAATGGCATGGCTGCCGGGGAAACCGTGGCACAGATCGCCTCCGCTTGCCCGGCATCGCAAACGGACGGCTGCACGCCCAATACGCTCTCCTACGTCACCGGCCCCTACGCGTTCGAGGGCAATCTTTACGATGCCGCACTCTTCTTCCAGGACGACTGGAAGTTCAACCGTTTCCTTACCCTCTCCGGTGGTCTGCGCTGGGAATCGCAGAACCACGTGGCTGATCACAGCGACTTTGCGCCGCGCTTCGCTTTCGCCTACGCGCTCGACGGGCACAAGAACCAGAAGCAAGCCAAAACCGTGCTGCGCGGGGGCCTCGGCTTCTTCTACGACCGCTTCCAAATCCAGGACCTGATGAATCTGGAGCAGTACAACGGCACCGCGCATAGCCAAACCACCACCGTTATCACCAACCCCGTGTGCTTTTCCGCGACCAGCCTGCAAAGCGCGCTGGCGCAGGGATGCACTCCGGCCGCCGCTTCAGCTTCTTCCACCGCTCCGCAGATTGACGCCATCACTCCCAGCTATCGCTCGCCCTATGCCGAGCAGATGGGCGGCAGCATTGAACGCCAGCTTACCAAGACTTCAACACTGACGCTTACCTACCTGCACTCCTTCGGCGTACACCAGTTGGTAATGCGTGACTCCAATGCTTTCCTGCCCGGCACCTACGAGTACGGCAGCCCCACCCTGACCGGCATCCGGCCCACTTCCTACCCCGGCATCATCGACCAGTATTTCCCCGAAGCCGTCTACAAGCAGTACCAGCTCATCGTCAACGTCAACGGCCAGATCGCACGCAACTTCGGCATGATGGGCTTCTATAACTTCACTGAAGCCCGCTCCGACGGCGGCGACGGATCGAATCCCTCCAACTCCTGGGACCTGAGCCAGGACTACGGCCGTGCCTCTTATGTGCGTCCCCAGTTCCTTTTCCTGATGGCCAATTACAACGCCCCTTTGAGCCTTACGTTCAATCCCTTTCTGGTTTCGGAGGCCGGCAGACCTTACAACATCACCACTGCCGAAGACCTGACCGGCGACAACTTCTTCAATGATCGGCCCACCTACGCCAGCGCGGCTTCAAATCCGGCCGACGTGGCACAAACTAAATTCGGCGCGCTCGACACCTTGCCGCAGCCCGGCGAGACGCTGGTTCCCGTGGATCTCGGCACCGGCCCGCCCGCGGTGGCGTTGAACCTCCGCGTAAGCCGCGCCTTCGGCATCGGTCCGGAAACCGAGTCGTCGGGCGCTCCGGGAGGCGGTTGGCACGGCCGCGGCGGTATCTTCGGCAGCACAGGCGGCGGCTTCCATGCCGGACCGGCAAGCACCGGCCGCAAATACTCGTTGACCTTCAGCGCCCAGGCCCTGAACCTCTTCAACGATGTAAACTACGGCACGCCCTCTGGCACCGTAATCCCAACCCCCGAGAGCGATGGTCTCAATGGACCGGGCGACCGCTTTGGGGTGTCCACGCAACTGGCCGGCGGCATGTTCGCCTCGCCCACCAACTCGGCATCGCGCCGCGTTTTTCTTCAAGCGTTTTTCAATTTCTAATTTCTGCACGTCATGAGCGAGGCCGGGGCCGATTGGAGCGGAACCAGAGTAGATGTAGCCCGGAGTCACCCGGGGCCAGCGGCTTTTCCCTCAAGAAATAGCCGCACATCACCGCTGAGCGCGAGGGCACGGTTACTCTGGTTCCGCTCTATCTCCGGCCTTTTTTCTGCTATGCGCATTCATTCACAACGGCACGGTAGATCTCTTCCCATTCATCGGCGCGCGCATCCATGCTGAAGTGTGTTCGAATGCGCGCGCGCGCAGCCTGTCCGATCGCCCTGCGTCTTTCCGCCGGCTCCAGCATTACGCCCATCATCGCCCTCGCCAGCGCCTTTCCATCCTGCACCGAAACCACCCGTCCAACCTCACCCATCAGCTCCCGCACGCCGCCGGTATCGGTGGCAACCACTGGCTTCTCCATGGCCATCGCCTCAGCCAGCGTCAACGGCATTCCTTCCCACGCGGAGCTGGAGACAAAGCCATCGGCCGCATCGAGCAGCGCCGGCAAATCCCTCCGCAAACCGAGCCAAAAAACGCAATCGGAGATCTCCAACTCGGCGGCCAGCCGTCGCAAAGGTTCCTCCGCGCCCGCAACGCCCTGACCCGCAATCCAGAGCCGGGTCCGCGGCATGGCCGCCCGCACCGGCGCGAACGCGCGCAGCAGATTCAGATAATCCTTGGCCGGAACGATCCGTCCCGCCGCCAGCCACACAAAGTCGTCTCCCGCGCCCAGCGCCGCTCGCGCGGCCGCGCGCCGCTCCGCATCCGGCACGCACTCCTCTATCTCAATCGCGTTCGGAATCACAACGCAACGGCGCGCGGAAATCGCCTTCAATGCGATGAACCGGTGCGCCACTGCCTCGCTCACCGTGGCCGTGCGCGTGCTCAGGCGGTCCGTCCATCGATAGGCCATCATGCGCAGCCATCCGCCCTCATATACGTTGTGCACGGTTGATATGAGCACCGGACCTGGTACCAGCACCCGGAGCGCCCGCGCGAATAAGTTGGCATGAATGCTGTGACTGTGGACGATATCCGGACGCAGTTCGCGTAACAACTTCATCGCGCGTAACAACCCCGCAGCCGAGCTAAATAACCTTTTTCGCAACCCGAGATGAAGGACGGGGACTGCGGCCGGCCACTCCTCGGCAACCCTCCGTAAAACGATTACATGCGCGCTGTGCCTTCGTTCGGCCATCCGCGCCGCCAGCGTCAGGGCCTGACGCTCGGCCCCGCCCATGCCGATCGAAGTGAGCACATACGCAATGCGCATTGAGCACGCGTCCCAACGGTAAAGGTGAAGTGAAACGATGATAGCGCGTGCGCCAGAAACGGCCGAAGATGAAGTTTCACCGGCATCAGGGGTTTATGAGGAACCAGAACGCCGGGCCGCCGCAACAGCGCGCCCTTGAGCTTGGGGCCGCTCGGTTCGGCGTCTCCAGCGGCCAGCCGGGAAAATAACCGCAACCAAGCCAAAAATAGTCGCAACCAAGCTGGGTCGGAATCGTCTAATTGAATCATGCGTGTCTTTGCTTTCATCTAAGTTCAGCACTTTTGCATCATCTTCGCTGAGTTGTCGAAATTCATTATTGGTTCTGGCCATAAACCTAGTAAGATTCCTTATACAGATTCAGTAGACAGGGCAGTACAATGGTTCGAAAGGAGCCCCATGGCCGGAGATATGCAGTTAACATGCAGCGATTGCGGGCAAGAATTCACCTTCACCGCTGCCGATCAGGCGTTCTTCCAGGAACGCGGTTACTCGACACCCAAACGTTGCAAGCCTTGCCGCATGGCAAAGAAAAATGATCAGGGAGGATCCGGCTACCGTTCGGCTCCGGCGCAGGGCACACCGGTAATTTGCTCCGGCTGCGGGCAGCCGACCACCGTTCCGTTCGAACCCCGTGGCGATCGTCCGGTATTTTGCCGGGATTGCTACGTGGCCCGCAAGGGCACGAGCGGGAGTGGTGGGCGCATGCGCAGCCGCGCACAGGTATAACGGCAACTCGACCACGGAAACGCGCATTCAGCCAATCTGCTCCCTTCCCCCGCCCCTCCCGGAGCAGATTGGAGTTTCGCACCAGATTCTTGCGAAATCCCAGATGCCGCGCAAGCTTGTCCAAGCGCTTCGGCGCCTCCCCTGCCAAGCGAATTCCACACTGCCAGAGTTGTTTCTGGCGCTGGGTGATTCGTGCGCCTGCTAACCCGCCGCGAATACAATGAACATAATCGGACACGGCAGAGCGAAACATGGCGGGTAGCGCGGTTTCGCAACCGGTGTAGCGTTTGGGCGGTAGCGCGAAGTGGTTTCTTCTTAGGTTCACTTGAGAGCTCTGTCTTCCGGACTCCGTAATTGCGAAACCGCTGTGGATACGCCGAGGTCTTTGGTTGGCCTTCACGGAGCTTTCCCGCCTTGCTCGTTCGGACAGGGAAAACGGCTATGGATTTGAAAGTAACGGTCTCGCAGGTGGTTGGCGTCAAGTTCGCCATCCAGGCGCGGTCACATTCTGCTCTTTGCGATCAGCCCGCCGAGAACGGCGGAGAAGATGTCGGCATGACGCCGCCCGAATTCCTGCTCGCGTCGCTGGGTTCCTGCGCTGCATTTTATGCAGCCGAATATCTGCGCACCCGCGATCTGGCTCTGGCCGGAGTCAAAGTCTCGGTTTCTGCGGAAAAGCTCAAGGCGCCGGCCCGCCTTGACAACTTTCGCGTCAGCGTGGTCTCGCCCGTTTCACTGACCAACGATCAGCGCGAAGCCATGTTGCGCTCGGTCCATCACTGCCTGGTTCACAACACGCTGCTCCATCCTCCTCAGATTGCCGTTGAGGTTGAGGCTCGCGAAGACGACTTGGCCGGTTCCTGAGCCGCGATCCATCCCCTTGCGACGGCCTTGTTCCCGATCGCCGCGCTGACGTTTTAGGTGGCCAAGCGTCTCTTCGGTAGGTCCCCGCGGGCGCCAGCGTGCGTCGGAGCGCGCTGCAACCGCATGTTAGACTGCGAATATATGGTGCGTCGCTCTTCCGCTTTGCCCGCATTGGGCCGCGTCTTGCTCGCCGGCAGCCTCTGTCTGCTGGCCCTGGCATTCGCGATGGAAGCGAAGATGGCATGGTACGGACCGGCTCTCGGTCCCAGCAGGGATATCAGCGCCGCCAAGGCCCTGCCCGCGGACATTCCAGCGATAGTTGCGCCGCGCGCGCACCTTGCCAACCCGGTTGCGCCGCAATCTGTCTTGATTTGGCTGGCGGCGTTCGCGCCTATCCTTACCGCCGCGGCCGGCGCTTCCGAGACACGCTCGCTGGCGCGCTATCCTGTCCCGGTTTCTTCGCGGCCGCATTTCTCTCCTCTTCTTTTCTTCCGCCCTCCGCCCGCTCGCGTCTGACCCATGCTGCGCAGATTTCCGTGCGCAGGTTCTTGGGTGGTTTGGCGCTTCCCGAATGACGCGATCTCCGGGGGGTTTTTAGCGGCTCTTGACCCAACGTGATGCCGCCGCACTGGTTCCACTATGTGGGAGGCATTTGGCGGAGGGGTTGCCCGCTTCCGGCGTGACGATCTTGCTTTGATGCATACATTTTTTCTCGCATTTGCGGATGAAAGCCACTCTCGAACGCACTTCGCCGGATGTTTTCGGGTAACCGGTAAATAACCAGCCTGGGCGGTAAGGCATCTAAAGACGCGCCCTCGGTGGCCATTGTCCCGGTCCCCGCACGATCGCAATACAACCAGGAGCTAGATGGGCATGTTGAAGCAAGTCGCTAGAATATTGGCCGCCGCAGGTGCTCTCGCGGGAATTGTTGCCATCAGCGCGTGTCACAGCAACGGCGCGCCGGCCGCCACTGCCGCTGCGATGCCCGCCGCACAAGTGGCCGCCGCCCAGCGCGGCGACATTTCTCACGTGCTAACCCTGGCCGGCCAGTTCCAGCCTTACCAGGTGGTCGACGTGCACCCCAAAGTCAGCGGCTACATGAAGAAGATCAACGTCGACATCGGCGACATCGTGCACCAGGGCGAAACCATCGCTATTCTCGAAGTGCCGGAGTTGAAGGCCCAGGTCGAGCAAACCGCTTTTGAAGTCAAGCAGAGCTTGGAAGAAATTACTCGCGCCCAGCACGAGATTAAGCGCGCCGAGGCGCTGAATTTCGCGCAGCATGCGGAGTACGTGCGGCTGAAGCAGGCTGCCGCGACACGGCCCGGCCTGATCGCCCAGCAGGAACTCGACAATGCGCAGTCGCAGGATCTGTCCTCCCAGGCCCAGGTGGACGCAGCCAAAGCCGCCATGGCCGCCGCACAACAGCACGCCGAAGCCGCCCGCGCGGACAACGAGCGTGTGCAGGCGCTCGAGTCCTACACCAGTGTCATCGCGCCTCTTGATGGCGTGGTGATCTGGCGCTACGCCGATACCGGCGCGCTGATCCAGGGCGGCACCACCTCCAACACCTCCGACCTCCCCATCGTTCGCATCTCGCAGAGCGCGCTGCTGCGCCTCCGCGTCCCGGTTCCGGAAGACGATGTGCGCTTCATCCACGAAGGCGACCAGGTGAGCGTACGCGTGGACGCCATCGATCGCTCCTTCACTGGAAAAGTGGTGCGTTTCACGCGCGACGTGAACTTCGAGACCCGTACCATGGAAACCGAGGTCGATGTTGAGAACCGCAATCTCTCCATCGCCCCGGGCATGTACGCCAACACCCTGCTGCAGCTTGAAGAAGCAAAGAACATCGTCACCATTCCGGTTGAGGCGCTGGTCCTTCGCGGCCAGCAGGAAACTGCCTATGTGCTCGACAGCGCCAACCGCGTGCACATCCGCGACGTTGAGGTGGGTCTCCAGGGACAGAAGCTGGCCCAGATCGTCAGCGGTCTTCAGCCGGGCGAACGCGTCATTCTTGGCGGCCAGGAGAAGTATCAGGAGGGCGAGGAGGTGAGCCCGCTCATGACCAATGAGCCGGCCTCTGAGGTCTATCACGAAACCGGCGGAACCATCGACATGAAGGGCGAGGAGGCCGCGCAGCAAAGCACCGGAGGCCCAAGCTAGCCATGCAGCCCGCGTACATTGCGCGCGTGCCCGAGCCCACTTCCGCTCTATGTCAACCGGGAGAGAAGCGATAAAGAATGCCCAGGTTCGCACTCCGATTTCCGTACTTTATTCTCATGTTGTGCCTGGTCGTGGCCCTGGTCGGCACCGTCACGGTGGCGCGCATGCCGGTGGATCTGTTTCCCGCCATCGATATGCCGGTGGTGGTGGTCGCCACCTTCTACAGCGGCATGCCGCCACAGCAAATTGAAGCCGACATTACCGACACTTTCGAACGCTTTTTTACTCTGGCCGCAAATGTGGACCACAGTGAGTCGCGCTCCTTGACCGGCGTGAGCCTGATCAAGATTTATTTCAAACCTGGTACCGATCCCAATGCCGCGTTGAGCAATGTGTCGAACCTGGCCATGGCCGACTTGCGTCGCCTGCCTCCCGGCACGTTGCCGCCGGTGGTGCTGGGCATGACCGCTTCCAGCCAGCCTGTTTGCCTGGTCACGCTTCAAGGCCAGGGCCTCGACGAAACCCAGCTCAAGGATCTCGCCCAGTTCCAGGTGCGTAACCAGATTTCGAACGTGCAGGGCGCCTCGGTCCCCCAACCCTACGGGGGCACCTACCGTCAGATTCAGATTTACGTTGACCCCCTCAAGCTCGAGGCACGCAATCTGAGCCTCACGGACGTAGTTCATGCGGTCGACAACTCCAACCTCATCCTGCCTGCCGGAGATGTGCGCGTAGCCTCAAAGGACTACAACATCTACGCCAATAGCCAATTCCCTGACGCCAAGTCGATGAACGAGATGCCACTCAAGACCGTCGGCAACGCGTCGGTGCTGGTCGGCGATATAGGGAAAGCGGTCGACGCGGGCGCCCTCCAGTACAACATCGTGCGCATTGACGGGCAGCGCTCCGTCTACGTGCCGGTGTTCAAGCAGGGCGGCGGCAGCAACACCATCACCATCGTCAAGGGCATCAGGAACGCCATCAGGCATCTGGTCGATATTCCTTCGCAACTCAAAGTCGCCGTCGCGTTCGACCAGTCGGTCTTCGTCAAGCTGGCCATCGCCAACGTCTCGCGCGAGGCGCTCATCGGACTCGTCCTCGCCGGGATCATGGTGCTGATCTTCCTGGGCAGCTCGCGCGCCACCCTCGCCGTTCTCCTGCCCGTTCCGCTCTCCGCCCTCGTATGCCTGCTGTTCATCAACTATATGGGCGGCTCCATCAACACCATGCTCCTGGGCGGACTGGCCCTCGTTTTCTCGCGCCTCATCGACAACGGCGTCATCGTCCTCGAGAACATCTTCCGCCACATGGAGATGGGCAAATCGCCGCAGGTAGCCGCCGACGAAGGCGGCTCCGAGGTCTCCATGGCCGTCCTGGCCGCCACCTTCACCACCGCCATCGTCTTTTTTCCCGTCGCCTCCTTCACCGGCGTCAGCAAATACATCTTCACTCCGCTTGCTCTCGGCGTTGTCTTTTCCATCTTCGCCTCGTATTTCATCGCCATGACCGTGGTGCCGCTCTACTGCGCCAGGTTCATCAAGCCCCATGACGAAGGCGAACGCGCGGAGCATGTCAACAAGAGTCTTTTCTCCAAATTCGACCGCCTCTTCAATGAGAAATTCCAGGCCATGCTCCAGTGGTACGAGGGGCTGGCCAAGCGCGCCATGCAGCGGCCCGGCCTCACCACCGCCGCCATCTCCGCGGGCATGGTGATTCTGCTCGTCGTCACCTTTCCTTTCCTGGGCCGCGCCTACTTTCCCCGCACCGATCCCGGCCAGTTCGTCATTTATGTCCACATGCCGGCCGGCACGCGCCTTGAAGTCAGCAACGACTACATTGCCAAGGTCGAAAACATCATCCGCAGCGTGGTCAAGCCCAA
>JASHRF010000005.1 GCA_030037545.1 Acidobacteriaceae bacterium
GATGGAAGCACAACACGCCAGCAGCAGCAGCGGAAGGATCAACTGCTGAGGATGGCCGGGTTCGTTGGCCAGCACCTTGCCGAGCACCATGGCAGCCAGGCCGGCGGCAGCGGCAAGATTTAGATTCCTGGAGAGTTTATACGTGAAGAATCCGGCCAGCAGCGCAGAAAGCAGCCAGCAAATGAGCGTCACGAGGCGGCCGGCATCACAAGTCACGGGCAGATGCAGAAGCCGGAACAACGCCCGTTCGGCAAAGAAATTGAATGGGCCGTACTCGGTAGCGATTTGCGAGTAGAGATGGCCGCCAGCAAAATAGTTGCGGAAGGAAAGCAGCATGTAGCCTTCATCGTCGTAGACGGCGAAGGAGGTCGCGAGCGTATGCCGCGCGAAGAGCAGAGCTGCCACAAGAGCAGAAATGACGATTCCTGCACGCAGAATCGCGACGCGCGCATTTCTCAAATGCCAAAGGCTCGGAGAGCTGAGCATGAGCCCAATTTACTCTGACAGAAGGAGTCTTTGCGGAGCAATGTGGCCGTGTGCTGCGATGAGATGGCGTGCGAGTGCCCAATTGGTTAACGCTATTCAGCAGCGGGATTCGTGCCGCGTAAACGCGCGGCAAAACGCCTTCGCCGTCTCCAGCCCCACATCCTTCGCGTCACGGCGTCCCCGCCTCTTCTCGAAGATTTTCCGGTACAGCATGGGCCCCAGCAGAAGCGCCATCGCCAGTTCCACATCCAGGTCCCGCTTCAGCAGCCCTTGCGCGACCGCCCGCCGCAGAATGCGTTTCAGGCGCTGCCGCGGCGGTTCCATCACCCGGTCCCGCCACGCCTTCCCGAATTCGGGATGCACGGCCGAATACGCAATCAGCGTAGGCATCATCCGCGTCCGTGCCTCTTCAAATTCGCCTGGCGGCTTGCGGCTCAGCACTGCCGCCAGGTCCTGCGCCAGGTCGCCCGTATCCGCTTTCTCCGGCTCGCCGCCCACTCCGTGGACATAAAGCATGACCTCCATCAGCAATGCTTCTTTATCTGCCCAGTGCTTATAGATCGTGGCCTTGCTTACGCCCGAAGCACGCGCAATGGCGTCCATGCTCGTGGCCGCAATGCCGCGCTCGCCGAACAAAGCCAGCGCGGCCTTCACCACCTTCTTGTGTGCTTCCGGACTGCGAGGACGTGCCACAGCGTATTCCTATATCTCGATCTTGTTGAAGCGGTGCGCGCCAAAGACCAGCAGCACGCAAGCCAGCACCGCCAGCACTGCGAAATCCAGACGCGGGTCAAACGCCGAATGACCCAGCAGCACGTTGCGCATGCCATCAATCCCGTACGACAGCGGATCGGCTTTGGTCACGTAGCCGAGAATGACGGGCAGCCCATTCAATGGGAACAGCGCGCCCGACAGGAAGAAAATGGGCATCACCAGAAAATTCATGATCAACTGAAATCCCTGCATATCTTCGAGGCCTGATCCGATCGCCATCCCCAGCGCCGCGAACAGCAGCGCAATCATCACCATGAACACCAGCGCCAGCGGGACCATGGCCAGGTGCGCCGGCCGGAACCCCGCCAGCAGGCAAATCACCGTGACCAGCAACCCCTGCATCACAGCTACCGTTGAGCCGCCGAGGGTGCGCCCAATCATGATCTGGATTCTCGAGACCGGCGCCACCAGTGTCTCCTTCAGGAACCCGAACTGCCGGTCCCACAAAAGCCCCAGGCCGGAGAAGATGGAAGAAAACAGCACCGACATCCCGATTACGCCTGGGGCCACAAACTGCAGATAATTTCCCGCCCCGGCGCGTTTGAACACCGGCCCCAATCCGAACCCCAGCGCCACCAGGTAAAGCAGCGGCTGGCCCAGCGAAGCGATAATCTGCGACCGCGACCGCGTGTACCGCTTTAGCTCTCTCAACCACAGAATGTAAATCGTGTTCATCGTCCTCCTCCGCGCCACATCTTGGCAAACTGCCGCATGGTCGCCGCGGGGTCCGCGCTCTCATCGCGGATGGTCGATCCGGTCAGCTTCAGGAACGCGTCCTCCAGTGTCTCCGTTCCGGTGTTGTCCTTGATTTCCCGCGGCGTCCCTTGCGCCACCAGCTTTCCGTGGTCGATGACCCCGATGCGGTGCGCCACGCGGTCCGCCTCGTCCATGTAGTGCGTGGTCAGGAAAACCGTCACTCGCTCCGCCTCGTTCACTTTCTTCACGTGCGTCCAAAGCTGGTTCCGGCTCTGCGGATCCAGGCCCAGCGTGGGCTCGTCGAGAAACAGGATGCGTGGCGTGTGCAGGAATCCCCGCGCAATCTCCAGCCGCCGCTTCATCCCTCCGGAAAACTTCTTTACCTGATCGTCCCGCCGCTCCCACAGCTCGAACAGCTTCAGCAGTTCTTCCGTCCGCTGCTTCCGAACCTTGTGGGGAACGTGATACAGCACCCCGTGAATCTCCATGTTTTCCTTGGCCGTCAGCTCGCTGTCCAGACTCGGGTCCTGAAACACGATTCCGAACCGCTGCCGCGCCTGGTTCTGATGGGTGAGCGGATCCAGGCCGTCGAGTCGGATGCTGCCCGAGGTCGGCTGCAGCAGAGTCGTCAGCATCTTGATGGTGGTAGTCTTCCCTGCCCCGTTGGGCCCCAGAAACGCGAAAATCTCGCCTTCGGCCACATCAAACGAGACATCGTTCACCGCCGTAAACGCTGCGAAGGTCTTCACCAGGTTCTGGACATGAATCATCTTCTGCTCTCCACTAAATCTAATACTAAACGGTTTAGTTTACTTATAGCAAGGCGAAAATTGCACCCTCCTTCCACCGGCGCTGGATTCGAATCGAGATTGTGGATAGGCCCGCGGACTCGCGCCAGGCACCGCGCACGGCATTCTATAAGGTTTGCGCGGCCTGAACGTCTGCCGCGGTCCGGCCTAAGTGCCGTTCGAACCACTCCCGCGCCAGTTCCGCAACCTGCTCCAGGGCTTCGTGCTCCTCAAAGAGATGCGTCGCGCCGGGAATGATTTCGAGTTTTTTCTCGCCGCCCAGGCGGGCCATGGCCTGGCGGTTCCACTTGAGCACGGTGCGGTCCTCCCCCCCGACGATCAGCAGCACCGGCGCGTCGACGCTGTCCAGCGCGTCTCCGGCCAGGTCAGGCCGCCCGCCCCGGCTCACGATGGTGGCGATCTGTGGCGCCTGGGCTGCCGCCGCCAACGCCGCGGCCGCTCCGGTGCTGGCGCCAAAGCAGCCCAGCCTGAGGCCGCGCAAATCGCCGTAACCGCCCACCCACTCCACAACACTCAGCAGCCGCCCGGCAAGCAAATCGATGTCGAAGCGCAGATGACCAGTGGCTCGATCCTGCCACTCTTCGCTCTCGGTGAGCAAATCGAAGAGAAGAGTAGCCAGCCCCGCGCGCTGGAGAAGCCGGGCAACGAACTGGTTGCGCGGGCTGCGCCGGCTGCTCCCGCTGCCGTGCGCGAACACCACCACTCCGCGCGCCGGGGTAGGAATGTGCAGGTCCCCGTTAAGGATGGTCTGCCCGGCGGCAATCTCCATGCTCACGTCTGTGCCGGTGCAATCTTCGGTTCTCGAGAGCCATACGGCCGTGTCGTTCTCTATTGCTGCGTGTTGGTTCACAATGCACCTCCGTTTGGGCAGAGTTGTGTTTGAAGCGCAGCCGGCTGCGGAATTCGCGCCTTGCCTGCGCCCGTGAAATCGGTACGTACATAAGAATGCGGAGTGCTTCGCCACGTTGTCCTGGGCACAAATTTGTCACGCGGCCGCCGCAGTACGCCGCGGCCGCGAAGCTGCATGTTAGAAGAAGGCCCAGATTGCATTGGTCCCCGTTCCGATTTCCACCCCTAACCATTTGCCATAACCCCGCGCCTCAATGAAACAATAGTTTTATGCACACTGAACTCTCTTTTGCTTCTCTCCCCGAAATCAAAACCGATCTGCTGGCCGTGCTGGCAGCCGATACCCAAACTGCCAAGGGTCCGGATGCCAAGCCCGCCCCGGAACTGCTCACTGCCGATGAGAAAGTAAAGTCGGCTACCGCGCAGGTGCTCCTGAGCGGCGAGTTCAAAGGCGGCGCCAACGAGACGCTGCTGCTGCACGCGCCCGCCGGCCTGACCGCCAAAAGGCTGCTTATCGTGGGCCTGGGCAAATCCGCCCCGGCGGGCATGCAGGCCAAAGCCACCGTGCACAGCGTGCGCCACGCCGCCGGAACCGCCGTGCGCTATTGCAAGCCGCGCGGCATTCGCGAATTGGCGTTCGCACTCCCCTCAACCGAAGGCCTGCTCTCCGCGGGGGCCAGAGCGGCCGTGGAAGGCGCGTTCGTGGGCGATTTCGATCCCGACACGTATCGCAGCGACCGCAAGGATCAGAGCATTCAGTCGTTCACGGTGGTTGCGCCGTCCGGCTCCGATCGCCATGCGGTTGAGGCTGCTTTTGCCGAGGGTGTGATCGTGGGCGAGAGCCAGAACTTTGCGCGCTCGCTGGTCAACGAGCCGGGCAACAAGCTGACGCCCACGGAGATGGGCCGGCGCGCCGCGAAAATGGCCAAAGAAGTTGGCCTCGCATGCGAAGTGTACTCCACCAGCAAACTGCACGAACTGAAAATGGGCGCGTTCTGGAGCGTCTCGCAGGGCTCGGAAGAACCGCCGGCGCTGATCGTCATGCGCTACGAGCCTGCGGGCGTGAAAGACGGCCCCGTGCTTGGCTTGGTCGGTAAAGGCATCACCTTCGACACCGGTGGCATCTCCATCAAGCCCGCCGACAACATGGAGAAGATGAAGTACGACATGGCCGGCGGCGCGGCCATGATCGGCGCCATGCGCGCCCTTGCGTTGCTCAAGCCCAGGGTGCGCGTCGTCGGCATTGTATGCGCGGCCGAGAACATGCCCGACGGCAAGGCGCAGAAACCGGGCGACGTGCAGACCGCCATGTCGGGCAAGACCATCGAGATCATCAACACTGACGCCGAAGGCCGGCTGGTGCTGGCCGATGGCATCGCCTACGCGAAACAACTTGGCGCCACGCACCTCATCGACGCGGCCACGCTCACCGGTGCCTGCGTCGTTGCCCTGGGCATGGTCAATGCCGGCGCCTTCGCGAACGACGACGGCACCTACGCAAAGTTCAACGCGGCGCTGCAAGTCTCCGGCGAAAAATTCTGGCGCCTGCCGCTGGGCGACGAATACATGGAGATGATCAAGAGCGAGATCGGCGACATCAAAAACACCGGCGGACGCTGGGGCGGCGCCATCACCGCAGCCGAGTTCCTGCACGCCTTTGCCGAGGACACGCCGTGGATCCATCTCGACATCGCGGGCGTTGCCTGGGTCGAAGATTCGAAACCCTACATCGCCAAGGGCCCGAGTGGAATTGCAGTCCGCTCCATCGTGGAGTGGGCGCGGCAGTTTTAGCATCGGTCTCCTGCATCCCTTCTTGGCAGACTCGATGGTTAGACATCCAGACGCTCTCTGGGCTAGGATTTGGCCACTGCCTGTGCAACCATGGCCCGCAAGCGCAAGATCATCGTATACATCGCCACCAGCGCCGACGGCTTTATTGCCCGAACCGACGGCTCCGTCGACTGGCTCGACCGTCCGCGTCCGAGAGACAACTACGGTATGGATGTGTTCTATGAATCCATCGACACCATCCTGCTAGGCAGGAAGACATCCGATATGGCGCTGGACTTCCAAAGGAAAGGCGTAGCCGGGGCAGCGTTCGATGCCAGAGTTAAGAATTACGCCTTCACGCGCAGTCCACACCCGCCAGCGGCACCGGCAAACGTTGCGTTTGTGACCGAACCAATCAAAGCCTTCACGCAATGCCTCCGGGAGCAAGAGGGAAAAGACATTTGGATGATGGGTGGCGCCGGCATCATTGCGTCGTTTCTCGATGAAGGAGAGATCGACGAGTTTATGATTCACGTGATTCCCAAATTCATAGGTGAGGGCATTCCCCTGATCGCGCCCCGTCGCCGCACAGTGCCCCTAAGCCTGATCTCGTGTGCGAATTTTCCCGACGGTGTGGTGAAGCTGCACTATGCCATCCAAAAGTAAACTTCGCTCTGCCGGCTGTTTCAAGGGACCGAAATTCATGGATCATACGCAAGGCGATGCGCGGATTGGCCGCGCCATCTGCGTTCTTGTTCCTGCCTTTGCGATATTGCTCGCCTGTGCCGCTCCGGCTCGCACGCAAAACATGTCGGCGCCTCCCGGCGATACGCCGGCAACCGCCGGGCCACTCGCCCATCTCTCCGCAAAAATCACACGCCGCGATCTGGCTAAGGCCATCAAGCTCGTCGCCAACTGGCAGCTTGATCGCTTGCCCGCGCAAGCACAGTACGACTGGACCTTCGCCGCGCTCTACACCGGGTTCATGGCCGTTCCGCAGCAAGTTGGCGGCGACAAGTACCGGCGGGCGATGCTGCATATCGGCGAAGAACTCAACTGGCAGCCTGGACCGCGCGTGATGACCGCCGACGATCAGGCCGTGGGCCAGATGTTTATGGAGCAATATCTTCTGCGCAAAGACCGCAAAATGATGGACCCCATGCGCGCGCGGCTCGACCTGGAGATGGCGACGCCAGAGGCCGGCTGGGGAAAAACGCCGCAGTCGTGGTGGGCCGGGGGTCACTATGCTGAAATGCCCCTGTGGTGGTGGTGCGACGCGCTCTTCATGGCGCCGCCCGTATACGCCGATATGGCCGCAACCACCGGCAACAAGAAATATCTCGACTTCATGGACCGCCAGTGGACCATCACCACCAACCTGCTCTACGACCCGTCGAAACACCTCTACTCGCGCGATGCCAGCTATCTCGACAAGCGCGAGAAGAACGGCGAAAAAATTTTCTGGTCGCGCGGCAACGGTTGGGTGATGGCGGGAATCGTGCGCGTGCTCGAGCAATTACCGGCCGATTCGCCGTTGCGCCCGAAATATGTCGCGCAACTCAAACAAATGGCCGCGGCCACGCTCCCTGTGCAGGGCAGCGACGGTTTGTGGCGTCCCGGCCTGCTCGATCCCGACGCGTACCCGCTCCCGGAGATATCAGGCAGCGCCTTCATTACCTACGCCATGGCGTACGGCGCGAACGAAGGGATCCTGGACCGCGCAACGTACTGGCCGGCCGTCGAAAATGCCTGGGCCGGTATGTTACGTCATGTGTACGCCGATGGCCGCCTCGGCTGCATTCAGCCGGTCGGCGCAGCGCCCGACGCGTTTACCGAAACCTCGAGCTACGTCTACGGCGTAGGCGCGTATCTGCTCGCCGGCTCAGAGATTTATCGGGCGGCGAAGTAGCGGGCATCCGCTCAGAGCAGCCGAGGCGCTTCCTCCACAAAGAACTGCTTCACCTTGTTCCATTCCAAGGGAACCGGCATGTGCGGCATGGGGTCTTTCTCCGCGTCGGTGAAATAGGTAAGGGGCTTGAGGATGTGGACCATGCTGTAGTTGGCTTGGGCAAATTTCCGCGCGAACAGTCGCAGAATCTCCTTCAGTCCATCATGCTGAGCACACACATAGACGTCTACAAAATCGCGTTTCGCACCGCGGTCTGACAGCGCGCTCACCTTCATGCAGGCAATATCGTGCGGATCGGCGACGGTAACCTCTTCAAAAGAACTCGTGGGTGCAAGTAAAGGATAAGCGTACCCGAGAAAACTAATTTTCGTTCCCCCTACCGTCGCGCGCAGCGTGTAGGGAGCTTTTGCCACCAGCGCGAAACCGGTGAGCGTTTGGATTCTTTGGAGAAGAGCTTCCTCATCGAAGTGTTCCGGCGCAAAGAAGTCCAGATCCAAAGAAAGCCGGTGGCCGAACTGGAGCGCCAACCCCGTGTCGCCCGCCAGATAAAATCCCTCCAGCACTCGCGCTTTATTAAGGGCGCGCAATGTTTTTTCGGTAGAGGCCGAGATTACGTTTTTGTGCCACGCTTGGTGCTCACGATCGGTTATGGCAGGTTCCTCAGGTGTGCGATGAAAGGTCAGCGGCTGTCGTGCAGTGCCGCGACTTCACCGGCGGGAACACCGTAGACCAAAGCCCAGAAGTTGGCGGATTTCGCAGTGAGACGACGCTCGGTGGAGAGAACCCGGCGGATTTCAGTCGCGGAAAAGGTCTGCCGAAGCCAAGCCACGGCCGCTTCGTCACCGTACTCGAGCACCCGAAAGATTGCATAGTCGGGATAGTCCCGGGGCTCGAATCCGTCCAGATTTGCGTCCCAGAAAAGCGCGCGTAAGTTGCTGGGCACCATACAGTTACCAGTATATTCCAGGAGCGGACGCTGGGCCAGCACAGGAAATACCGAAACTCAATCGCAGTTTTGTGTTCATTGAAAGCCTCTGCCTTCGTTACCTCAGTCCCTTAGTCCCTTTGCCCCTTTGTCCCTCGCTCCCTGCTTCACGGTACAATCGGCGTCGCCCCATTCAAAAACCCTGGATCCATCTCCGCAAGATCCACCCGATAGCTGACTGTCTTTGCCGTGGGAAAATCCGCCGGCACATTTTGCGTCACGCGCCCTGTCGCCGCCCACTCCGTGCCGCGCTGAAACGTGGTCATGAATCCCACGCAGCTCAGCGCAAACGCATCGTGCCCGAGCGTGGTATGAAAGATGCGTCCTTTGCCGTAACGCAGCACCATGAGTATCGGCTCGTCGCGCCCGGTGCCTTTGTTCTTCGGATCGGAGTGCGCGGTAGCCAGCACCGTCATGTTTCTGCCGGGGCCGCGCAGGTTGCCATAGAGCTCGTCGGTGGCGTGCATCCAAACGCGCGGCAGCCCGCGCAGAATGGGGTGATCCGGGTCGCGTTCGACAATCTGGAACGGCAACCGCGCGCCGTGCTCGCCGGCCAATCCCGGCGTGTTGTCTGGAACCAGCTTGTCGCCGTCCCAGAACCAGTGCGAGCCGGCGTTCTGATCGCGGCCGCGCCAGCCGCCGATGCCGATCATCAGGTTATACGCCGGCCAGTTGGGAAAGGCATTATCGGCGGCGTGCACGATCACCAGCCCTCCGCCGCCGCTTACATACTTCTCGAACTGTGCACGCAGCCCCTCAGGCCAATCGGGGCCGTCGTAGTTCATCACAATGGTGCGATAGCGGCTGAAGTCGGGCCTGAACCCGCTGAAGTCGCCGTCCGAGGGCGGAGCGGTCAGCACCGTCACGTCGAACAGCCCGGTTTCCTCCAGCTCCTTTTTCATTACCTGCGTGGTGAGCCTCCAGTTGTGATACGGGCCGCCGCTTTGCCCATCCAGAATGGCCACCGCAATGCGCGTCTGCGCTGCCGAGAAAACCGCCCCGCACAGCAAAAAACTCAGGGGAATAGCAGCCAGCCAGATCCTGCTCATAATCCTCCTCGCGACCGTGAAGTTCCGCACACGCAGAATACGCCTGCGCGGCTCCATGCCGTACAATTCCGATCAACTGGAAGGGGAGAGCCGCATGGAAATAGAACCGTCTCGCGTCCGGCAGAATTTTCTGGCCATCGTGGTGGCCGCCATCGCCTGCTTTCTGGTGCAGATGGGGTGGTATTCGTACTTCTCCGCGGCCTGGGTAACCGGCATCGGCCGCACGCCGGAATGGCTTAACCACACCGGCGTCAACCCAGCCCTCCAGTATGGCGCGGCCCTGCTGGCTGAGGCGGTGATGGCCGTGGTCATCTCCTGCGTTACGCAGCTCACCGGGCCCCAAACCCTCTTTCGCGGCATCAAGGCGGCGCTGCTGCTGTGGCTGGGATTCGTGGTCCCTGTGCTGGCTGTGAATTATGTCTTCGAGGTGCGCACCTGGGCGCTCTTCGGGATCAACATCGGCTTCTGGCTGGCCGGCATGATCGTGATGGGCGCCATCGTGGGGGAATGGAAGAAGCGCGCATAATGCCGGCGCCATGCCGAAACGTACGCGTTCCAAGCGCGTGCTAATTTCAATCGAACCTTAACAATTCGCAAAGGGCTTGCCCGCTACGATAATCCATAGCACGCAAGCGTAGCGACGGCCGGACCGGCACAGCAGCGGCCACGTCGCGTCTTACTTCAGGTAGGCGTGCACCAGGTCGATGAGATCTTCTGCCAGCTCCGGCGCAATCTGCTCCTTGGCGCCGTCGACCAGGTGGAAACGGATGTGGGTTTCGAGCACCTCGGCCATCAGCGCATTGACGCCGCCGCGCACCGCGGCCAGCAGCATGAGCTGGTCGCCGCAATCGGCTTCGCCGCTCAGCGAGCGCTCCACCGCGTCCAACTGCCCGCGCACCTTGCGCAGGCGTTGCGTGAGTTTCATTTTTTCCCGATCCTGGTGCGGCATAATGGCTTCTCTTGCGCAATACCCATCCCCGGTATAGTATGAACCGAGTGGGGGGTAGCGGCTCCCTACGCGCTATTCTATGCCCTTTCCACACCCCATCCCGCGCCTCCTGCCGGCCGCCTCCCTCGCCGCCATGGTCTTCGTCCTCGCCGCTGGGTCGGGCTTCGCGCCCGCGCAGGCTCTCCCTGATGCGCCCCAGCCGTCTCAGGCTGCCTCGCCACAGGCGGACCAACAGCCCCACCCGGCACCAGCGCCCCAGGACGCAGACACCTCGGCGCCGGAGACGCTTTTTCCGCACACCGAAACCGGCCGCTATTGGATCTCCGGCCAGGTGAACATCATCCTGCAGGGTCACCTCGCCTTTCCCGCTCGCTATAGCGGAAAAAACAGCCTGACCAACTGGGCGCAGAGCGCGACCACCCACGTGATGACGCTCTATACCGGCTACTATCTCACGCACACTACCGAGGTCTTTGCGGACATGGAAGACGCCACCGGCAACGGCATTGGCAATGCCAACGGCCTGGCGGGCTACTCGAATCTGGACTCCGTGCGTCTGGTGCAGGGCATGGCGCTCTCCAAGGCGCCGTACTTGGCTCGCTTGATGCTGCGACAGGTCATCCCACTGGACAGTGCACGCCAGGACGAAGAGCGCGACGAGCTGCACTTGGCCACCAGCGTCCCCACGCGCCGTCTTGAGTTCCGCGTGGGCAAATTCGACCTTGCCGATTTTATCGACGTCAATAGCTGGGGATCCGACTCCCATCTTCAGTTCCTAAACTGGGTGGTCGATAACAACGGCGCGTGGGACTATGCGGCCAACACTCGTGGCTACACCGACGGCGCCATGGTGGAGTACGACGACGGCGGCTACACGATACGCTTTGCCGAAGCGCTCATGCCCAAGATCGCCAACGGCATTTATCTTGATGCCGACCTGGCGCGTTCGCGCGCGGCCAACCTGGAGCTGGAGGCAAGCGGCAATCGCATTGCGCACCGCGCCGGCGCCGTGCGCGTGCTTGCCTACCTGAACCAGGGCCACATGGGCAGCTATCGGCAGGCCGTCGACGAGTTTCTCAACCACGCCACGCCCACGCCCGACATAATTGCCACGCGGGAGTACGGGCGCTATCGCTACGGATTCGGCCTCAATTTTGAACAGTCGGTTACGCGCGACGCGGGCGTTTTCGGCCGGGCGGGCTGGAGCGACGGCCACAACGAAGCGTTCTGCTACACCGAGGACGATCGCACCGCCGAGGTCGGCGTGTTTTCCATAGGCCGCCTGTGGCACAGGCCCACCGACCGCGCCGGCGCCGCGTTTGTGGTCAACGGCATCGTCCCCGCGCACCAGCAGTACCTGGCGCTGGGTGGGTTGGGGTTCCTGCTCGGCGACGGCGCCCTGACCTACGGCCACGAGAAAGACTTTGAAGCCTTCTACACGGCGCACCTGTGGCGCGGGTTCTTTGTCTCGTACGATTTTCAGTACATCGCCGATCCCGGCTACAATCAGGTCCGCGGGCCGGTGGCGATTTCGGCCGCGCGCTTTCACACGGACTTCTGAGGGAAGCTGGCTTTCGCACCCAGCGTCCTGCATGATCGCATTGAACTCCAACTCCCGCTGATGCAAAAAAGGATGCGGCGTAGGCCGAAGTATTCAATGAGCAAAAGACCGGAAAGAGATTTGCCAATGTCTGGGATGCACTCGCCGGTACGCCGGAAGAAGCGGCGAACCTGACCTTGCGTTCCGATCTGATGGATGAGATCGAGGTCATCATCAAGGCGAATGGGTGAACTCAAGCCGAAGCAGCCAAGCGGTGCGGAGTAACGCAGCCGCACATCAACAACCTGCTGCGGGGGTGCATCTCTCGCTTTTCGCTTGACGCGCCGGTGAACATTGCTGCGAAGCTGGGGCGGAAGGTTAAGATGAGTTTCGAAGACGCGGCGTGAGGTGCTGGTTTCAGCGTTACCTTCCCGTCCCCCCTACCGTCATCCGATCTAGCTTCACCGTCGGCATCCCCACGCCCACTGGCACGTTCTGCCCATCTTTGCCGCAAGTGCCGATGCCCTCGTCGAGCTTGAGATCGTTGCCCACCATTGACACATATTTCAGCGCTTCGGGGCCGTTGCCGATCAGCGTAGCGTCGCGCACCGGCGCGGTGATCTTGCCCTCCTCGATCAGATAAGCTTCGGACGCCGAAAAAACAAATTTTCCGTTGGTGATATCCACCTGCCCGCCGCCAAAATTCACCGCGTAGAGGCCGCGCTTCACGCTGCGCAAAATATCCTGGGGATCGTCCTCTCCGGCCAGCATGTAGGTGTTGGTCATGCGCGGCATGGGGATGGCCTGGTAGCTCTCGCGGCGGCCCGAGCCAGTATTGGGCATGCCCATCAGCCGCGCTGAAAGCTTGTCGGACAAATATCCCTTTAAAACGCCGCCCTCAATCAGCACCGTCTCCTGGGTGGGCGAGCCTTCATCGTCCACGTTGAGCGAGCCGCGGCGTCCGGCGATGGTTCCGTTGTCCACTACCGTTACTTTGGAGCTGGCTACCGGCTGGCCGATGCGCCCGCTGAATGCCGAAGTCTTTTTGCGATTGAAATCCGCTTCCAGCCCGTGGCCCACAGCCTCGTGCAGCAGGATTCCCGGCCAGCCCGGCCCCAGCACGACTTCCATCTCACCGGCCGGCGCAGGCACCGCGCCAAGCTGCAGAATCGCTCCGCGCGCCGCTTCGCGCGCCAGGCCCTCCGGGCTTTTACTGCCCGTGAACTGATTCAGGCCCGCGCGTCCGCCTCCGCCCGCCGCACCCTTGGTGGTAATCGCGCCGTCCTTCGCAATCACGTACACATTCAGCCGGCACAGCGGCTGCGTGTCGCTGGCAAAGGCGCCATCGGAGCCGGCAATGAGGATGCGCCGCAGCTCTTCGGCGTAGCCGGCGCGTACGTGCACTACGCGATTGTCGAAGGCGCGCGCGGCGCGATCGGCGCGCAAAATCAACTCCAGCCGTGTCGCCAGCTCCAGGTCGTACCCGCCCAGCGGCACCGGGTAGAGATTGGCCGAGGGCGCCTCGGTAAAGCCCTGCACAGGCTGTTTGGCCGGTCCGGACGCAATCAGCGCCGCGGTTCTGGCTGCGTGCAGCAGCCGTTCAGGGCTCAGATTGTCGGTATACGCGTAGCCGGTCCGCTCGCCGCTGAGCACGCGAATGCCGCAGCCCGCGCTCACGCCCTGGCTGGCCGATTTCACAATCTGCTCGTCCACACCCAGCGCCGTGGCCATCACCGATTCGAAATACAAATCGGCGTAATCGCCGCCCGCCGAGAGGGCCTCGCCCAGGCAGCGCTCCAGCAGCCGCTCGGTAATGCCAAACTTCTCGAAAAAGAAGCGCTTATGGCTGATCGCAGGGGAAGTCCCGTTTTCGGTCATTATTCTCAGTTTACGCCGGATTGCATTCCGTCATTGCTGGATTCCGCGAGAGGAATCCATCCAATCAAAAGCGATACCTCGCCCCCAGTTGAATTTGCCGCTCGCTATAGAAATCCGACCCATTGACATTCAGCGGCTGCCCGAAACCAGGGATGGGGAGGCCGGTCTCGGCGTTGGTTTTGAGGCCGGTGAGGAAGTTCAGCGTGGGAAGCGTGGCCGGCATACCGGAACCATCAGGCGGAGTGCCGGACTCGATGAAATAGCCGGTAGTTTCAATCTCCGTGACGTTCTGGTGATTGAATAAATTGAAACTCTCGGCCAGCAGCTCGAACTCGCGGCCTTCGCCGAGAAAGAACTTCTTACCCAGGCGCAGATCGGCCTTCCACGTCTCGGGATATCGGAAAGTGTTGCGGCCGATGTCATAGTCCTGACCGTCGTTTCCCACGCCATAGACCCGGCTGTCGCCTCCGGAGCCGTTCATCCCCGGTCCCAGGCCGGCGAGAGCGGCCCCACCGGTGCTGAACTCTTCGGGAAGTGAGCCCGTAACACGCATCGTGTACGGCAATCCGCTGTGGAACTGTCCGATGCCGGAGACCATCCAGCCATTGCCGAAGCGGCCGCTCACGCCACCCAGCTTCCACGGCGCCTCGTAGATCAGCATGACGGCAGCCGAGTGGCGGACGTCGAGGTTGCTGGCGCCGTACTCCTGTGCATAATCCTGGCTGGAGCTGAAGATGGCCGGGTTCAAGGGGCTCTCGCCCGGATTCCAGTCCATGGCGTGCGCGTAGATATAGTGCGCGTGCAAGCTCAATCCGCGCTCGCCGTAACGCGTAGCGCGGAGCATGGCGGCCTCGTAAGTGGAGTTAGCGCGGCTCTCGATCTCGGTAATCTGCTGGTAATTCGAATTTAACCAGCCGCATTGGCCGGCCACATTCAACTTCGCGCCGGCCGGGCACAAGCCGGCAGGCCACAGCGCGTAAAACGGAACCGTGATCTGCGTGGCCTTGATGGGGCCCAGGCCGAGGTGACCACACTGGGCATTGCCGATAGGGGCGCCGCCGGTAGCGGTGGCACTGCCGGTAGCGGCAGGAACCTGGTCACACACGTTATAAGTGATCGCCAGATCTCCTGTTCCCGGATTGACCGCAGGATCGATGTTCGCGTCGAAGTCAGCGGGCAGCCTCCGGCCCAGGCTGAGCATAGCGCTGGCAGTGAGCATCACGCGGCCCGGCAGTTGCTGCTCCGCTGCCGCCAGCGCCTGGTGCACCTCGGGATTACGGAAGTTCGGCGCGAACTCCGTTGCGCCTGGCACCATCACGCTGCCCGGAGGCCCGGTGAGCACGGTCGGGAACGCCGGCGCTCCGCTGGTTCCCACCAGGTTCAGTCCATCCGTGGGCCGGATGAAGAAAGGCAGATCGCCTTTGAGCGATCCGGTCTGGGAAAGCGCGGTTTCCAGCGTGGCGTTCTGCGTGCGTCCGAAATACATGCCGTAGCCCAGCCGCAATACCGGCCAGCGCCCGAGATTACCCAGCGCCAGGCTCATGCGCGGGCCCCATTCGTTGCCCAGATTCGGCAGGTGCTCGGTCAGCGGCAGCGCGGGATTATCGACCAGCTTGATCGGCGGCGGCAACTGCTCGCGCTCCCAGCGCAACCCCGCGGAGAACACGGCGAATTTGTTGAGCTGCCATTGTGCGGTCGTGGAACCGGCCCAGTCGTTGGTGCCTACCTGCCAGAAATTGGGCCCGATGACTTGCGAAAAAGACGAGTAGCACGGCAGCGCGCCCAGGCCCATCAGCGTGCCGCCCGCAGACCAGACCCTGCCGGTTGCGTCGCAGTTGTGCGGATTCTGGTAATTGAACAGGTTCGTGACTCCGAATTTCTCGAAGACCAGCGCATCGGAGATGAAGTTCTGTACCTCCGGGTAGTGATATGTGCCGGTCTGGTTGCGCAGCATCGTGGTTACATCGACATTGTGGTCCAGCTCGAAGCCGGCTTTCACCAGTAGCTTGCCGCGCACCCAGTCCACCATCTCCTGGCCGTGAATCATGCGCTCGTCGGGATAGCTGCCCTGCCCGAAACGCGACGGATTGCCGATGGTGAAGCCGTAACGCGAATCGACCACGATTTGCGGCAATTGCCCATAGCTGTTCCAGCCGGGCCCGAGAAATCCCTGCTCGAAAGCGGAAGGCGTGTCGGGCCTTGCGCTCAGAATTTCGCGTCCCGCCGAGCCCTGCGTCACCGCCAGCAGATTGGGCGTAAGAAACGCCTCCCAGCGCGCCAGCAGCCACTCCTCACTGGCGTGGCTGGAGCCGAAGCTGTGATTTCCGTAATTCTCTGAGACACGTGTCAACCCGCCGCCAGGCGAGTTCCAGTCCGCCCCGGTGCCTTCAAGCGAAAAGCGGTGCCGCTCCGTCGCCTGCCAATCGATGCGGGCAAAGCCCACCCACTGCGCTGCGGTGCGCGGCGCGGGGCCGAGCAACCCATCCAGAGATTCCAACATTTGGGAATACGCCGCCGTCGCCTCGGTAAAGGGGCAGGAAGACGGCCCGACCGGCGATGGCACCGTCAACCCCAGTTGAGCGCAGAGGAGATCGGTCTGAGGCACGCTTGGCTGGCAGAAGAACCCATAACAGTCCCCGTACTCAGCCGTGCCAGCCGTAAGATCCGTGCCAATCGGCTCCTTAGCCATCGCCAGCCCCGGATCGTTGCGGTGGTAGCTGTCGAGGGCGCCAAACCAGAAGAGCTTGTCGCGCCGGATGCGGCTGCCTGCACTCAAGCCCCACGAGGTTTCGTGATCGGGCGGAGTATACGGCTCGGGCGTAAAGACAGGCGTCGTGGTTGCCGTGGCCGGCGCGGTTTCCTTCACCCACGTTGTGAACGGATTCTGCGCACCCCAGGTGTTTTGCCGGTCGGAAAAGAATCCCTGTCCGTGAAACGAATCGCCACCGCTCTCGGTTTCCACGCCGGCACGGCCTCCGGCGGCATGCGCGCCGTCTGCTTCCACGTTGCCGGCCACCACCCGCACCTCGCGGATGGCTACAGTGCTCATTGCCAACCCACGGCCTCCCGACCAACCCCCGCCCGCTTCGTTTGCCGTCTCGCCTGGCGCCTCGCCCTGCGCGGAGGGATCCTGTGCCGGCAGAGCAGGTTCGGTTCCACCTGAGCCGCCAAAAGCCAGCCTCATGCTTGCGCCGTCGATCGTCAGGTCGGCCGGGTCCGTCCCGGCGCCGCGTAGCGCCAGCGGCGTATTTCCCAATCCCGGCGTGGCTGTCGGAGTATCCAGGAAAAGATCCTGCCAGCGCCGGCCGCTTACGGGCAGCGATTGCAACTGCTCGCCGCTCAGCGTTGTAGTCACCGGTACAGCCGCGATTCCAGGCTGGTTGGCTGCGCTCTGCGCGCGGCTCAGTTGCGGCACATTGGCCAGATCTGCCAAAACCGCGTGTAGAACGGCAGCGCCCGCGGCGACGGACAAAGCAGGCGCGGCAACCACATGTACGGCCGGAGGCACCGAGCCGCTCAGCTCTCCTGCTGGTGGAGCTGGAGGGTTCAATGCGGCCAGTGCCTGAGATTGCGTCTGGGTGCGGGATGCCGGCTGAAGGTCTGCATGTGCCGCGGCTTGCGGCGCGGGCGCAAGGTCAGCCTGTTTTGCGGTTTGCGAACCGGGCGCATTGTTGGGCGTCGCCGGCAGCCGGGTCGCTGGCTCCTCTGGGCTATGCGCCTCCACCGGAAGGATTGCTGTGGCCGGCGGGGGCACAGTTGCAGCAGTCTCCGTCGCTTGAGTGGTGAGCTCCGCCCGCGCAGCTGATAGCCGGCCGGCAGGCGGTTGCGTTCCGGCGGCCTGCGGTTCCAGAGAACTGGCCGCGGTGGGCGTCGCAGGTTGCATCTCATTCTTCGGCACGGCCCGTACCGGCTGGGCCGAAAATGGCGCAGGCGTTGTCCGCACCCGGAGCGCTGATGGCGCCGGCATCGCCGCCGGCGCAGGCTCAAATTTCATGGCCGCCTGCACGCGCGCCTCATGCCCGGCCGCCACTTCAATGTCTTCAAGCTGTCCGCGGCCCAGTTGTTCGCTCTCGGCCCGAAGCGAATAGGCGCCCGGCTCGACTGCGGCAAACCGATACGCGCCTTTTTTACCGGTGGTGGTACGCATCTCCGCACCGGTGCTCTGGTTGCACAGAATCACGGTGACGCCGGCCAAAGGCGCGGAGCGCAAATCGGTGAGTCGCCCGGAGAGCGCCCCTGAAAGCTGTGGATCGGTGGTGGCAACAGCAGACGAGCCGGCCTGGGCGAGGATTCCCGCCGCCGTGCCTGCCATGAGCACGGCAAGGATCAGCACTCGCGTTGGTTTCCGCTCAGCCTCCCTCATCGAAAACACCAAGGCAAAGGCCGTTCCCAGCAATTCGGAGCGGGTTCAGAATTTCGGCCGGAAAATAACGCCGGTCAACGAAAATGGGATCGGACAGGCGCAATTACGGCATTTTCGGAAATCTTGTGAACTTTTGAGAGCAGCGAAGATGGATTTTTCGTGAGTAAAAATCCACTGAGTGGTGGTGACTTCGGTCTACATCCTTTCCGAAAATGCTATAGTGCGCGTTTTCCGGTCCCGCACAGGTCCCGGTGGAGTTCGGAGAGGATTCTAGGCGCAGGTTTTCCGAATGGGATGTAAGCTGCGTCACAGATGGAGCGGTGTGTTAAGACCCGGCTCAGCCTAATGTGCGATCCGCCGGTAGAACCGCCATACAATCAGCAATGCGAAGCCAATGGCGGCGGCCAGCGCCAGCGCCAGCAGGCCGTAGAGCAGAGTCAGGCTCGGCCCGCGCTCCCCCGGCTCGCCGGAATCCTGGCTCTGCTGATCCCGTTGCTCGGGCTCATTCATACTTGAGCGCCTCCACCGGGTCCATTTGCGCGGCTCGCGTGGCCGGCACGGTCCCGAAAATCATCCCCACCGCCGTGGCCGACGTAAGCGCGATGATCACCGACCACCACGAGAATGGAAGGTAGTGATCCGTGAAGACGCCGACGGACAGCGGTATCAGGAGTCCCGCCATGGTACCCACAACTCCCCCGGTAAGCGAGATAATGACCGCCTCGGCCAGGAACTGCAGCTTGATCTCGCGGTAAGTTGCGCCCAGCGCTTTGCGGATGCCGATTTCGCGGATGCGCGCCCGCACGTTGGCCAGCATGATGTTCATAATGCCCACGCCGCCCACCGCCAGGGTGACGGCAGCCACCAGCACCAGCACCGCGGTCAGCGCGTCGGCAATCTGGGCTGCCGTTGTTAAAAGAGCGGCGAGCGTTTGCGCCTTGTAGACGGAGTTGGGCCGGTGCCGTGCGCTCACAATGCGCACGATCTCCTTCTGGGCATCCGGCACGTCGTTCATGCTGCGCATCGAGAAATAGATGTCGTTCACGCGATCGGTGCCGGTGAAGTAGCGGGCCACGGAGTAGGGGATGAGCACAGCCTGGTCGGAGGAGATCTCCGATTGCCCGAAGTCGCTGACCGCCTCTTTGAAGACCCCGATGATCGTGAAGGGAATGCCCTGAATCTGAAAAGTCTGGCCCACCGCGGCATTCTCGCTGCCGTAGCGCAGCTCGGCAAACGGCTCCGTGACCACGGCGCACTTGATGTGCGCCGCATCGTCGGTATCGTCGAAGAAGCGGCCCTGAGTGACGATGAGATTGCGAATCTGCTGATACTCCGGGCTCACGCCCAGCACCAGCGTGTCCTTGTTCACGCCGTTGCCGAAGCTGATGCGAGCGTGCATTTCGACGACTGAGGAGGAGTACATGACACCCGGCACCGCCTGGTCGACCGCCTTTTCGTCGAGAGGGGTGAGGTAGTCGTTGTAAAGTACGCGCTCTGCTGGCGTGGCGCCGCCCCCCGCGTATTCCAGTTCCACCGTGTTGGTGCCGATCTTCTGGATCAGATCCAGAACATATTGCTTTCCCGTCATGCCGATCGTGACCACTAGGATCACGGAGGCGGTTCCAATCACCATGCCCAGCGCGGTGAGCGCGAAACGCGTCTTGCTGGCCTTGAAGCTGTCCATGGCGATCTTGAGGATCTCGCTGATCAGCATGGTCTGGCGGGCGCTCAGCAGCGTCTGCTCAAATCCACGCGAGCGGGCGGCTTGTGTCGTCGTCGGCAAGGCATCCTTCTTTAAGAAGAAGCGCCGGCCCCGGCTTCGGGTTCATGGGAACACGCGAAAAGCCGCGGCGCGCATACTCTCCTATAGCTAGATTAACGCTGGTCAAACCGGTAGGAGGATCGTTCAATTTGGATTGGCTCGAAAAGATGGAAGCTGCGGCAGCCGTTACCGCTGCGGATTCTGCCCCGACATGCACTTCAGCGAATCTTTGCGCGCCCAGGCCGTGACGTTTACCGGTTCACCCTCCATGCAGGCGGTGACTCCCTGGAAAGGAGTCCCGGTGAATTCGATGCCGGTTCCAATCTGCGGCCGGGCGTCTTTAATCAGCAGGTTATAGACCACGCCGCTCTTTACGTCTCTGAGCACCAGGCAGCGCGCCTCCACGCCTGCCTCCACGCAGCCCTCGGCATGAATCGCCTTGGGTCGTTGCGCCGGGCCGGGGCCGGGCGCCTGCGATGCGCCCGCGGCGCAAGCGGCCAGGACCATTGCGGCAAAGACAATACGCTTCATGGGCCATTCTCCTCTGCTGATCCAATCCTGCGTGAGACCTCCAAAACGGGAAGAAGCTGAGAATACTCCGCTGCGCGGCGGGCAGTCTATGACGATGAATAACTATTGCTATCGGGCCGGTTTGGCCCACTGGACGGGCGCGGGCGCAGTAGAAGGATAGCGCTCGATCCGTTCCGGTTTTAGGAAACGGAATCCCGGCCGCTGCGAGTCGTGCCCGGTGTGAACAATGTCCGCCACAAACCGGCCAGAACTTCGACGGACAGCGATTCCGCTCGCGCCTGGGCGTCGACGCCGGCGCGAGCCAAAGCTGCCGCGGCAAGCTGAGGCGCAACGCCGGCGGCGCGAAGATTATTGGCCAGCGTCTTGCGTTTTTGCGCAAAGGCCTGGCGCACGAAGAGTAGAAATCCATCCGCGTCGACGCCCAGCTCGGCGAAGCGCGGAGCAAAATGCCAGCGAAAGACCGTGGAGTGCACCTCCGGCGGCGGAGAAAACGCGGAAGGCGGAAGCGTCAGCAGCGGCTCAACCGGCCCGTACATCTGCACCGTCACCGAAAGCACGCTGTAGTCACGTGATCCGGGCGCGGCGCACACGCGATCGGCCACTTCGCGCTGCACCATCAGGACCGCGAGATCGAGGGTCGCGTGGCTGGCGGCCAGCTTGAGCAGGATGGGCGAGGTAATGTAGTAGGGCAGATTGCCTACCACGCGCAACCGCGGGCCAGCCTCTGCCGCCGCCGCGGCGAAATCGAAACCCAACACGTCCTGCTCGATGATCGTGACCCGCCCCTGGGGAAGGCGGCTGCGCAATCCGTCGGCCAGCTCGCGGTCCAGCTCAACAGCAATCACGCGGCGCGCCCTGCCAACCAGAATCTCAGTTATGGCGCCGCGGCCGGAACCAATTTCGATCACCGTGCGGTCGGCCACGTCGCCCAGCGCAGCCACAATGCGTTCCGCGGCTCGCGCATCGCGGAGAAAGTTCTGGCCGAGCCTGGATTTGGCGGACATCGATTTGGCGGGCATAAGTTGGGCGGATTTCGGCTGTTCCGATGGTAGACGATGATCGGGATGCGGGACGGCGACCACCTTCGCAGCAATCGAAATTTGGCCAGTTGACCTCTCTATGCTACGATTTCGTTACACATGGTCTGCGCTTCCCAAAGCCGCGCTTGTTGTCGCCTGTCGAACATCTTCGACGGGTGTCCCCGCTAGTCTCTGTTTCCCGCAACATTCGATCCAGAAGACGCCCGTCCGATGAGCCGGGCCTGATTTCGCGTGTTCCCGGCTTTCAGCACACCACTGAAACCGGGAGATCGCAATGCCGGCCCAAGTAGCCGAAATCGTCGAACTAACAATCAACCCTGATTCCGCGCCCCACCCCGCGCGCAGGCTCAGTCATCTGCGCCTGCTCGAAGCGGAGAGCATTCATATACTGCGCGAAGTGGCCTCGGAGTTTGAGCGGCCGGTGATGCTCTACTCCATCGGCAAAGACTCTTCGGTGATGCTTCGTCTTGCCCAGAAGGCCTTTTACCCAGGCCCCATTCCCTTCCCGCTGCTGCACATCGATACCGGATTCAAATTCGCCGAGATGCTGGCTTTTCGCGACCAGACAGCGCGCCAGGTGGGAGCGCGGTTGCTGGTATGGCGCAACGAGCCGGCCATCGCGGCGGGAATCAATCCCATCGCGCTCGACACCAAGCGCTGCTGCGGCCTGCTCAAAACGCAGGCGCTGCTTGACGCGCTGCGCCATTACAACTTCGACGCGGCCTTCGGCGGCGCGCGCCGCGACGAGGAAAAATCGCGCGCCAAAGAGCGCATCTACTCCTTCCGCGACGGCGCCGGCCAATGGGATCCGAAGAACCAGCGTCCCGAGTTGTGGAACCTGTACAACGCGCGCATCCATCCCGGCGAGAGCATTCGCGTCTTTCCGCTCTCCAACTGGACGGAGATGGATGTTTGGCAATACATCCACGAAGAAAAAATTCCCGTGGTCGATCTCTACTTTGCCAAAAAGCGGCCCATGTTCGTGCGTGGCGATGCATTACTGCCCATAGAGCAGGCGTTCGTTGCGCGCCCCGGCGAAAGGCCGCAAATGGTCAAATCGCGCCTGCGCTCGCTGGGTTGCAGCCCTTGCACGGGCGCTATCCGCTCCGATGCCGACTCCATTCCAGCCATCATCGCGGAGCTCATCCAGTTCCGCTCTTCGGAGCGGGCGAATCGCGTGATTGATCACGACCAGGAAGGTTCCATGGAAATCAAGAAGCGCGAGGGCTATTTCTGATGGCCGCGATTGAGGCTCCCATTTTTTCGATCGACGAGTTTCTGCGCGCCGAAAGCCGCAAGGACCTGTTCCGCTTTTCCACGGCGGGCAGTGTGGACGATGGAAAATCCACGCTCATCGGCCGCCTGCTCTACGACACGCAATCGGTCTACGAAGACCAGGTGCGCTCCATCGAAGGCAAAGGCGCCACGGCGCCAGGCCAGCTGGACTTCGCGCTGCTCACCGACGGTCTGCGCGCTGAGCGCGAGCAGGGCATCACCATCGACGTTGCCTATCGCTACTTCTCCACGCGGCACCGCAAGTTCATCATTGCCGATACTCCCGGCCACGAGCAGTACACGCGCAACATGGCCACCGGCGCTTCTACCGCCGATGCCGCCATCGTGCTCATCGACGCCAGTCGCGGCGTGCAGATCCAGTCGCGCCGTCACGCCTTCATCGCCTCGCTGCTGGGCGTGCGCCACGTTCTGGTGGCCGTGAACAAGATGGACCTTATCGGCTACGACGAAGCCACGTTCCGCGCCGTCGAAGCCGAGTTCAGCGCCCTCCTCGATCGGATCGCCGGCGACACCGGCACGCCCGTGGAACGCATCTTCGTTCCCGTAAGCGCGCTCAAGGGCGACAACGTGGTGCACCGCACCTCTGCAATGCCGTGGTACGAAGGGCCCTCGCTGCTCGAGCTGCTGGAGCAGTTGCCCGCGGCTCGTGGCGCACGCACTGAACCGTTTCGCTTCCCGGTGCAGCGCGTGCTCCGTCCCGATCACACCTTTCGCGGATGCGCGGGGCAAATTGCATCGGGAACAGTCCGCGCCGGCGACGCCGTCATTGTGTTGCCTTCGCGGCGCAGCGCCAAGGTTGCGCGCATCGTCACCTGGGATGGCGATCTCGAAGCGGCGGTTGCGCCGCTTTCCGTTACCCTGGTTCTGGATCGCGAGCTCGACATCAGCCGCGGCGATCTAATCGTAGCCGCGGAGGCGCAGGCCTCCGTAGCGCGCAGTATGGAAGCCGCGCTGGTGTGGATGGATCAGCGTCCCCTCAATCCCGCGCGCCGCTATCTGCTCAAGCACGCCAGCCATATCGTTCCCGCCTTCGTGGCCGCCATCGATCACCGCGTCGACCTTGGCTCTCTGGCCCGCCAGCCCGCAGCCACGCTGCACATGAACGATATCGGCGTGGTCCGGCTCAACCTGCTGCGGCCCATCGCCGTGGATCGCTACGCGGATAACCGTGTCACCGGCGCTTTCATCCTTATCGATTCCGAATCCAATGCCACCGTCGCGGCGGGCATGATCCGCTCCGCCGCCGTTGATTCGGCTGCCGAGTTCGACGACGCCTCCGCCTGGGGGCTCGTAACCGCCGGTGAGCGCGAGGCGCGCTGGGGCCATCGCGGCGCCGTCCTCTCCCTCACCGGCCCTGCGGAAATCATCGATGCCCTTGAGCGCTCCCTGTTCGCAGCCGGCGCGGTCACCTGTCGTCTTGACACTGGCGACGATTCCCCGCTCCTCGATCCCGCCTGGCTCGAATTCCTCACCGCCGCGCAAACCCGCTCTGGAATTCTCTCCCTCGTTACCCGCGCCGGCGGCGGCGCCACGCTCTCCGCGCAAGTCGAAGACTCGGCAATCGAGCTCGAAGCCGACGACGTCATGCATGTCATCGCCGCCGTTCACCAGTTACTGCGCCGCGCCGGCGTATTCATTCCCCCTGAGAAAGCAGGATTGTGATGAGCACCATCGAAATTGCCGCTGCGGTGGGAACCCGTCTGAGCGCAGTGCGCGTCCTCCTGGAGCGCGAAATCACCGCCGGCGCCGGGGCGCGCGTGGGGTGGAAGGGCAACGTGTGTCTTACCTGCAGCTTTCAGGCCGAGGACATGCTCCTCACCAAACTTGCGCTCGAATTCGATGCGCAGATTCCCATTCTCTTTCTCGACACCGGCTACCACTTTGCCGAGACCTACGCCTATCGCGACCGCATGGCGCGCGAATGGCGCCTGAACCTCATCAACCTGCTCCCGGAAAAAACCGTGGCCGAGCAGGAGGCCGAGCATGGATTGCTGTATCAGTCGGCGCCCGACCGCTGCTGTGGCCTGCGCAAGGTTGAGCCGCTTTTCAAAGCGGTGGCGCAGTACCGCGTGTGGCTTACCGGGTTGCGGCGCGAGCAGGCGCGCACTCGCGCAGCCCTCGAGGAATCCGCAATGTTCGCGCTGCCCAAGGGGAAGCAAGTGCTCAAGCTGGCGCCCCTGGCCGCCTGGACCACGCGCGATGTGTGGTACGCGTGCCGGCAGCTTCAAATCCCGCTGTTGCCGCTTTACGAGCGCGGTTATTCCTCCATCGGCTGCCAGCCCTGTACCTCGCTGCCCACCGATCCCAACGATCCCCGCTCCGGCCGCTGGGCGGGGCGCAAGGTTGAATGTGGAATCCACATACAGCCAGTTCACAGTTCCTAGTTCACAGCCAGCTCGCGGCCGATCGTGAAATGAGCAACCCACTGAGAACAGCGAACTGAGAACTAAGAACCGTGAACTACGGACTGTGAACTGACAACAATGCCCTACCTCATCGGCTTTTTCATCGCGTTGTTCATCGCCCTCACCGGGGTGGGCGCAGGCACCATCACGGTGCCCGTGCTGGTGCTTTTCCTGGGCGTGCCCGCTCCCATCGCGGTGGGCATCGGGCTGACGTATACCGCCACCGTTAAGCTGATTCTGGTACCCGCGCAAATCGCGCGCCGCAACGTGGCCTGGCGCACGCTCGGTTTCATGCTCCTGGGCGGCGTGCCGGGAGTGCTGCTGGGCGCGCTCCTGCTGCGCCATCTGGCCACCGCCGGCTCCCAGAACACGCTCAACGCCGTACTCGGAGCCATCCTGGTGAGCATGGCCAGCTACCAGATCGTCTATTCCTTCCGGCCCATGGAGGACCGGCGTGAGACGCGCGACCGGAGTCCGCTTCTCACCTGGCTCATGTTTCCGGTAGGCGCAGAAGTTGGATTCTCATCCGCTGGTGCAGGCGCGCTGGGCAGCGCCGCGCTGCTCAGTCTTACCGCGCTGGCGCCCGCGCAAGTGGTGGGCACCGATATTGTGTTCGGCTTCGTGCTTTCGTTCCTGGGCAGCGGTGCACACTGGCTTTCGTTCAAAATGGAACCGCAACTGCTGCTGCATCTCATCGCAGGAGGCATCTTCGGCGCATTGGCAGGAACGCTGCTGAGCGCGCACATCCCGCGCCGTCCGTTGCGTTTCGCGCTCTGGGTCTGCCTGCTGATCCTGGGCGGCCAGTTCCTGCTCAACAGCTTTCACGTCTGGGCTGCCACGCGGTGACAGGTCAATGTGAAGATCTGCAAAATTGAGGCTCGCAAAACCGATTTCCTGATGTCATCCTGAGCGAGCCGTTCGCGCAGTTTGCGAGCGGCGAAGTCAAGGATCTGCGGTTGCTTTTCGGTCAGCCCTCGGTCGCTTGCTCCAGGACCCCTATGGCTTCACGCACTCGCTCGTATCGCCCTGAATCTTCTTCACCGCATGGCCCACCGCCGGCCACACCGCTTCAAGGTTCTCAATTGCGCCCGCCGGACTTCCCGGCAAATTCACGATCAGCGTTCGCCCGCGCACGCCGGCCACCGCCCGCGAAAGCATCGCAAACGGCGTCTTCTTCAGGCTGGCTGCGCGCATCGCTTCGCCCATCCCAGGAATCTCCCGCGAGACAACAGCGCGCGTCGCCTCCGGCGTCACGTCGCGCGGAGACACACCTGTTCCTCCGGTGGTCAGAATCAAATCGCAGGTGCCGCCATCGGCCCACTCCACAAGCTGCGCCGAAATGGCCTCAACTTCGTCGGGAACCATCTTTTGCGCGATAACCTCGACCGCCTGTTCCGCCAGCCACGCAGCTAGCACCGGCCCGCTCAGGTCCTCGCGCTCGCCGCGGTGCCCTTTGTCGCTGACGGTCAGAATGGCTGCATGCATAGAGAGTATCGGACTGGGTTCAGTGTACCGTGCCTTAAACGCGACCTCCTCTGCCTCTCGCTCAGAATTGCAGCTTATTGAAAAGCCAGACGGTTTCAAGAAGCGCCGCGCTTCCCCGCCCGGATCCTTCGTATCTCCTCCATGCGCGCCGCCAACTGCTTTTCGCGCCCCTCCTGCGTGGGCTGGTAATAGCTGCGCCCCTTCAGCGACTCCGGCAAACAATCCATATCCGCCACCTTGCCTTCCTCATCGTGCGCGTAGCGATAGCCCTTGCCGTAATCGAGCGCCTTCATCAGCCGCGTGGGCGCGTTGCGCAGGTGCAGCGGGACCGGCTCCTGCCGCGTGTGCTCAACCTCCTCCTGCGCCGCGCCATAGGCCATGTACACCGAATTCGATTTGGGCGCGAGACATAAATACACCACCGCTTCAGCCAGCGCCAGATCACCCTCCGGCGAGCCCAGAAAATCGATGGCCTCCTTCGCGGACAAACACAGGTTCAGCGCCTCCGGCGCGGCCAGGCCGATATCTTCGACCGCCATGCGCACCACGCGCCGCGCCAGATACAACGGATCTTCGCCGGCCGCAAACATGCGCGCCAGCCAGTAGAGCGCGGCATCGGGATCGGAGTTGCGCACGCTCTTGTGCAGCGCCGAAATCAGGTTGTAATGCTCCTCGCCCTGCTTGTCGTACATCAGCACGCGCCTCTGCAGTGCCTCTGCGGCGATTTCCTCCGTGATCTTTTTCGCGCCATCCCGCTGACTTTCTCCGGCAAGCTGTGCGGCCACTTCCAGCGCGTTGTAGGCGCTGCGGCAATCGCCGCTCGAATAATCTGCGATCAGCTCCAGCGCTTCGTCATCGGCCGCCAGCTCCAGCGCGCCCAACCCCCGCTCGCGATCCTCGAGCGCGCGGCGCAGCAGCGTAACAATGCACTCTCCGCTCAGCGGCTCCAGCACGTAGACCCGGCAGCGCGAGAGCAGCGCGGAAATAATTTCGAACGAAGGATTCTCCGTGGTCGCGCCGATCAGCCGGATGGTGCCCCGCTCCACGTAGGGCAGAAACGCGTCCTGCTGCGCCTTGTTGAAGCGGTGAATCTCGTCGACAAATAGAATCGTCCGCGAGTGCCGTTCGGCGGCTTTGGCGGCGTCGGCCATCACCTGCTTGATCTCCTTGATGCCGCTCATCACCGCCGAAAATTCGATGAAATTGGCGCGCGTGGCTTCGGCCACGATCTTGGCCAGCGTGGTTTTGCCCACCCCCGGCGGACCCCAGAAGATCATGGAGCTGGCGTCGTCGCGCTCGATCTGCACGCGCAGCGGCTTGCCGGGGCCGATCAGGTGCTCCTGCCCGCAAAGCTCGTCGAGCGCGCGCGGCCGCATGCGTTCGGCCAGCGGCGCCACCGCATGGAGCGGTCCTCGGGATGAGAGCATAGGCGCGTCGGGCTGGTGGTCAAACAAGCTCATCGCCGCGCTCCGCGCCGCGCATACGGGCCGCCGGCCAGGGCGCTCCTCTGCATCGACGCCTCATACAACAGCACACTCGCCGCCACGGCGGCGTTGAGGCTCTCCACCGGGCCCGGACAGGAAATCGTAATCCGCGCGTCGGCGCGAGCCGCCAGGCCGTCGGGCACGCCGTTGCCTTCGTTGCCGATGAGGAGCGCGGTAGGCCCGGTCATGTCGAAATCCAGAGCCAGCTCCGCCTTGCTGACCGTCGTGGCAAGCACTTTCACCCCCGCCTCACGAAGCTCGCCAAAACACTTCCGCTCGTCGGCTGCGATCACCGGCACGCGAAAAACGCTTCCTGCCGAAGCACGGACGGCCTTCGGGTTCCACGCGCTCACCGTTCCCGGCAGGCTCACGATGCCGCTTGCCCCAAACGCCTCGCTCGAGCGAAGAATCGTGCCCAGGTTTCCGGGGTCCTGAACAGCGGCGAGCACAACCACCAGCGCCGGCCCGCTCTGGTGCGCGCTCAGCACGTGCGCCCAGGTCCACTGCGGCGCGCGCACCAGCGCCGCCACCGGCTGCGGCGTCTCGGTGGTCAATGCGGCATCGAGCAACCGCCTGGGCGCCAGCAGAATCTCCGTCTCCGCCTGCAGCCCCAGCGGCTCCAGCAGCTTTTCGGCGCCCCGCGCGGCAAAGACACACTCAATCCGCAACCCGGCCCGCAACGCTTCTTTCACCAGTTTCGGTCCCTCAATGCCAATCAACCCGCCCCCGCCGCCGGGCTTGGCCAGCGCCCGCCGCAGCTCCTTGAGGCGCGCATTCTGAGGACTCTGTACAATGCGAACAGGCATCGAACCTGATTCTATGCCGTTTATGCCACCGGACGCGCCACACGATACCCGCGCGGAAATTGCTCCGCCAGCAGAATTTGTGCGCGAAGCAAGACTTGCACCATAACAGGTGCTGTGTTACTTTCCGTCTTTACGGCAATTTTCCATCCGGAAACCGAGGGAGCCCTGCTTGTCCGCGGAAATTTTGCGCGTCCATCCCGACGAACCCCAGCGCGACCGGATCGATTACATCGTCTCCTGCCTGCGCAAAGGAGATGTAGTGGCCATGCCCACCGACACCTTTTATGGGCTGGCCGTGGACCCCGTCGATCTGCGCGCCGTAGAGCGCATCTACCAGATCAAGACCCGGCAGAAACACAAGCCTCTCTCGCTCCTGATCTCCGGCCTGAGCCAGGCTTACGAGCTGGCGCGCGACAGCGACGCCATGCTCGATAAGCTGGCCGACAAGTTCTGGCCCGGCCCGCTCACCGTGATTGTCCGCGCCGGCACCAGGCTGCCCCTGCGCTCCACTGCGCACACCGGCAACGTGGCCATCCGCGTACCCGACGCCGCCATCCCCCGCGCCGTTGTCGAGCGCTTCGGCCGGCCCATTACCGCGACCTCGGCCAACCTGCAAGGCGCGTCAGAGTGTACAAATGCAGCCTGTGTCCGCGACCAGATTGGCGACCGCGTGCCCCTGATCGTCGACGGCGGACCCACCGGGCGCGCCCTGCCCACCACCATCGTCGATCTCTCCCTGGGTCCGAACCGCTGGGAGATTCTGCGCGAAGGCGCCATTCCCACCCACGAAGTGGTCATGGTTTTGCAGCGATAACATAAAACCATGGGGATCGGGACCAACCCGATGCGCCGCAGATGGGTACTGCGCGCGATGGGGATGTTTGTCGTCATCCTTCTGGCGTGCTCCGCAGCCTGGTGCCACTGGGTTTACACGCAGATCGAAAGCTACGCTGATCGCGACCAGGCGGCTCCGTCTGACGCGATTTGCGTCTTCGGCGCCGCGGAGTACGACGGCCGGCCCTCGCCCGTCTACCGTGCCCGCCTCGATCATGCCCTCGAGCTCTATCGCCTGGACATGGCGCCACTCATGATCACCCTCGGCGGTCCGGGCGGCGACCAGTACACCGAAGGTTCAGTGGGCCGTCATTATCTTGAAAGCAAAGGCGTACCCGAGCAGAACATTATTGCCGAAACCGAAAGCCGTGACACCGAGGAGGCGGCGCGCCGCATTGCCGTAATCGCTCGCGTCAATGGGCTGCATCGGCTCATTATCGTCAGCGACGGCACCCATCTATTCCGCATCCACGCCATCTGCGCCGCCGAAGGACTCGACGTGCTCACCTCGCCGCGCCCGCGTCCCGCCGTTGAAGACCGTACCCTCGAGGCCCAGCGTTTGGCGCACGAAATCCTCAGTTACACGGCATGGCGCATGCACCTGCACTGATGCGAACCAGTCGGCGAGTCAGCCGATCCAGCCAATCACGCCCATCGCAAAACCTGCCGCAGCCGCCGTGGACAGAAAATTCACTGCATCGTTATTCAACCAGCCGCGCAGTTCCAGGGTGGCTCCCAGCAGGCTGTCGAAGAAGAGGCCGAAAACCGCGCCGGCCCAGCTCACCGCAAACATGGTCCGGCCTCCGCTCAGCGCCATGGTGCCCACGCTGGCCACAATGGTCGCCGCCAGGGCGCCGGCCAGCGTCCCGGCTGCGCTCACGGCGCCGTCCACGCCCGGGTCCACGGTGCGCAGCGTGGTCACCATTCGCGGACGTCCGCCCCAGACCTGCCCGATCTCCGAAGATACGGTATCGGCCGCGGCCTCCGCCAAAGCCGCGAGGCCGGCGACCAGCAGCGGCGGCGCGGCCAAAGAGGCATGCGCGACCCAGCCGTTATCCGCACACCACGATTGCGCGAACTCGCTCGACACCAGCGCGGCCACGCCAAGATTGGCTGCAACCTGCGCCGCAGACCGTCCCTCGCGCAGCTCCGCTGCCCCCATCCGTTCCTTGGTGTCGCGGCCTATGCGCGTGGCGGCAAATGCCAGCAGAGAGACAGCCAGCACCGGAATCAGCGCCGTGTGCCACGGTTCATAGGGAAAATAGACGGTCGAGTACATCAGGCTCGCAGTGATGATGGCGCCAGTGGCGGCGGCTACAGGCGTGGCCGCGCGCAGATACCAAGTCACCAGCCCCAGAAGGATGCTGAGGCCCAGCGCCCACACGGCGACTCCCGGTTGTTGCAATGTCCACCGCTCGGTCTTGAGCATCGCGTCGGTGGCCGCCGCGGGCAGCACCAGCAAGAGCACCAGCTTCGATTGCCAGGCCAGCTTCTGAGGCTTCACGCCCCATGGTATCGCGTGCGGAACGGGAACTAAGGGATTGAGGGATCAAGGGAATCTGGGGACAGAAGACAAGCGTAGGGCGGCAAATCGGGCCACGAAAAGCACCCGCGGATTCTTGTCCCTCGCTGCGCTCGCTCAAGTTGGCAGCGCATTTGCCCCGGTCCCTGGTCCTTTAGTTCCTTAGCCCTCCGTCCCCGCCTCTCTGATTTACAATCTCCAAGTAAGCAGGACAGATTTCGAATGAGTCTTTTTCCCGTAAGAATAAGCCATGTGCGCGTGCTTTTGGCTGAGGTGGGCGGGGCGCTTGCGGCCGCCGTCCTGATTGCTGGTTGCGGCAACAATTATCGTCCCGTGGTAACGCCGGTCAACTCCAGCGGTCCACCCGCCCAGCCCACTTCCTATGCGGTGACGGTTTCGTATCCTTCCAGCACCTCCGACGGGGTGGCCACCATCATCGACTACTCCGGAGACACGATCATGGCCGAAGCGTCCGTCGGCTCTGCCCCCATTGCGTTCACCATCGACAATACGTCGGCCGACGGCGGCACTGGCTACACCTACAACAGCGACCACACGATTACCAACTTCCCGGTTAGCACCTCCTTACAGCAGAAGTCGGAGCTTGTGACCACGCTTTCCAGTTGCGCGCAGCCTATCAACATCGATGCCACGGGGATGGGTTTGTGGATCGGCGATCTGAACATTGATTCGTCCCCTTCGAACGTCAACTGCCTTTCGAAGAGCACCGGCGTCGACATCTTCTCCGGCAGCCCGCAGAAACAAATAAATGCGGTTCCCATCGCTCCGGCCAGCACGCCGGTGTTCATTGCCGGCGCTCCCACGGCCGGCGGCCAGCGTGAGTTTGTGATCAGCCAGAACCTGGGCTTGAGCCCCACTGGCGTGGAATGTAACCTGACACCCTCGGCCGAGCCGCCGGGCACGGCTCAGCCGATTGAGCTGTCAAATAACAATCTCGACGTACCCATTCCGTTGGGCAAGTGCCCGGTATTTGCCGTGCAGACGCCCGACCAGCGCCGCCTGTTTGTGCTCAACCGCGGCGATGACACCATCACCGTGATCAACTCGCAGAACCCCAGCCTCGATTCGTGCACGCCTTTTCAGAATCAAAACAATCAATGGGTCACGTGCCATCCGACCATTCAGCTTCCGGCCGGTTCGGGTCCGGTCTACGCGGAATACAATGTCGCCACGGAACAGCTTGTGGTGGCCAACTACGATGCCGGAACGATCAGCGTGATCAATGCCAGTCTGGATGAGTACGGCAACGACTCCAACACCTATGCCAACCCGACTTGCGTAGCCCCAGGCAGCACCACCAGCACCTACGCGGGTTGCGGCGCGATTACCGGAGGCTTCGGCACCATCACCGCGACCATTCCGGTGGGCCCCAACCCGGCCAGCGTGACCGTCCTCTTCGACGGCTCACGCGCCTATACCGCCAATCAGGGCGACTGCGGGTCAAACTGCACTGCCACCGGCAACGGAACGGTTACGGTCGTGAATCTTTCCAGCTACACCGTGGAAAAGACCTTGCCGGTAACGGGTCTTCCGCGCACCGTGGTGTCCACTGAAAATTCCCTCTACGGCAAGGTTTACGCAGCAGCGCCCAACAGCGACTTCCTCACCATCGTCGAGACCGAAACTGATCTCATCGATACGACCATCCTCACCGAGGGCAACATCTTGGACGTGCGAACCACCTCCCAGAGCGGCGGATCGCAAACGGTGACCACGTATAGCGGCGGCAGCGTCACCATCAACAACATCAATTACAGCAGCCGCGTTCCGGGCTATGGACAGCCCTGCAACCTGCCGCCGTCCGCAATGATCGCGCAATACGGCGCGAACTACACGCTCGCCGATTGTCAGACCGTTCCGAACCTCCCGTAGCCGGATCGCAACCCATCTCGCAAAGGGGTCATTTCCACAGCGGGAATGACCCTTTGCAGTTTCCGTGCGAGCTCTGCCGCCAACATGCCAACCCGCTGTATGCGCGCAGCGCACGCTTAACTCTCTGCCTTTGTTCGATCGGATCTCTGAGCCCACCATGCTCGATGCACCCAAACCCGGCAAAGCACGGCGTGTGAAGACGAGGCTCGACCTGCTGATCGTCGAGCGCGCCCTCGCGCCCAGCCGCGAGCGGGCGCGCGCCCTCATCCTGGCCGGGCGCGTGCTCGTCAACGAGCAGAAAATCGACAAGCCGGGTGCAGCCGTGGCCGGCGATGCGGCGCTGCGCCTGCTGGGCGACGATCAGCCTTACGTGAGCCGCGGCGGCCTCAAGCTCGCCCGTGCGCTGGAGCACTGGCAGATCCCCGTCGGCGGACGCGCCTGCGTGGACATCGGCGCGTCCACCGGAGGGTTCACCGACTGCCTGTTGCAGCACGGCGCGGCGCAGGTGACCGCTGTCGATACCGGCTTCGGCCAGATCGCGATGAAGCTGCGCAACGATCCGCGCGTGCGCCTGCTGGAGCGCACCAATGCGCGCCTGCTGGAGCGCAATTGTCTGCAATCCGGCTTGCTCCTTGCGCCAGGCGCGCACGCGCCCACGCTGCTGGTCATGGATGTCTCGTTCATCTCCGCCACGCTGCTGCTCGCGCCTGTGCTGGCTGCTGCGCCATCGCTCGAGCAGGCCGTCATCCTCGTCAAGCCGCAGTTCGAGGCCGGACGCGAACACGTGGGCAAGGGCGGAATCGTCCGCGATCCGGCCGCCCAGGAGCTGGCAATTGAGCGCGTCGCCGCCTCCGTTCGCGCACTGGGGTGGATGGTGGTGGGGACCATTCCATCGCCCATCACCGGCGCCGAAGGTAACCGCGAATTCCTTCTTTACGCCAAGCGTAGCCAGCTCTGCTAACCCCGCTATCTCCGCGAACTTCCCTATGATCCGTTACACTTGTAGCGCATGACCCGCATCGCCATCGCCTGTAAGCCGCACCAGGACGAGCTCGCGCGCATTCTGCCCGAGCTGATTGCGTGGCTGCGCGCGCACAGCTATGAGCCGCTCATCGACCGCGAGGGCGGCCAATACACCACCGTGGCGCCGGCCGTGGCGCGCACCGAAATGCCGGCATGGTCGCCGGCCCTGGTGATCGTGCTCGGCGGCGACGGCACGCTGCTGGCCGTGGCGCGCGTCTTTGCCGAGCTGGGAACGCCCATCCTCGGCGTGAACCTGGGCTTTCTGGGTTTCCTCACTGAGATTCGGCTCGCCGACGTCTACAAAACCCTCGAAGGCTGGTGCCAGAACTGCCATAAGGTGGATGAGCGCGCCATGCTGCACGCTGAACTGTGGCGCGATGGCATCGCGTACTCCAGCTACGAAGCCCTGAATGAGGTGGTGGTTTCGAAAGGCGACATTGCGCGCATGGGCGAGTTTGCGGTCGAGCTGGAGGGCCGCAGTGTGGCCCGCTTCCGCGCCGACGGCGTCATCGTTTCCACGCCCACCGGGTCGACCGCCTACACGCTCGCTGCCAACGGTCCTATCCTCACGCCGGATGTGGACGCGCTGGTGGTCACGCCCATTTGCCCGCACCTGCTCACCCTGCGCCCCATCGTGGTGCGCGGCGACGCCCGGCTCACGGTGCGCGTCGAAGGCATTCCTAACCTGGCGTTGCTCACCGTCGATGGCCAGGTCGCCGTCGAGCTCCAGAGAGGCGACGAGCTGCGCTGCCATCGTTCCTCGCACACCGTCAAGCTGGTTCGCCTCAGCGAGAGCGGATTCTTCGACGCCCTGCGTACCAAGCTGAGCTGGGGAGAAATGTAAACGCAGGGAACGAGGGACCAAGGGCATAAAAAAGCAGCGCCCGGCGCCGCAGCAGCACGGGGCGAGGAGCAGGGGCAGAGGACACCACTGACCAGAGGCTAGTATGCGGGCGAGGATGCGGAACCGAAGGAGCAGAGGCCTTGAGGTGCCTCATCGAAGACAACGCCAAGACGCGGGGCTTGAGCGGAAGAGCTTGCCTTTGGCTGGAAAGTTGGCGCGCCCGCTTGGTCCCCTTGCTCCCTCGTTCCCTGTTTTCCTGCTACTTGGTCAACTCCGCCAGCAGCACCTTCGCCTTCACCGCCAGCGTGTGCGCACCGTCTACGTCGCCGGAGGCAAGCGCGGCGCGTGCTTCTTTCAGAAATTCCCGGATGTGGTCGGCGGTCTTTTGCTCGGTGTCGGAAAGCGGACGGCTGATGCGGTTTAGACCGCGCTCGATGGCGTCGATCGACTCGGCAGTCTCATTGCGGTAATCGGCCGGATCGCCTGACGAAAGCTGGCCGATGGCGCTGACCGCGGACGGTGCATTAGGAGGGGCAGGAGGAGCATTGGACGCCTCCTCGGGATTTTTATCTTCCGGGTTGCGGTGGTGGATGTGCCGCTTGGGCGCTTTCTCGGTCGGCATCTCGGCGTTCTCAATAGGCTCAGCGGGAATCATGTTGGCCGAATCCGGCAGCTCCACGGGGGTGGTGCTCATCTGCGGTTGGGGCGGTAGAGGCGGCGCAAGCTGCTGCTTCTGGGCTTGATGCGTGTGATGGAAGAAGCAGCCCGTAAGAAATAGCGGCAGCAGCCACGCAATGCTCCTTGCAGGCAACCTCATCTCGGAACCAATCCCCTTCTTCGGCACTTTTTCGGACTGACCCTGACGGAGAAGCACGCGCCCATCGCCCTTGCAGGCGCCAAGAAGGAGCTAACTCGCTGTTGCAGCGTCAATTAAGCGGCGATCCTGCTTCTCCACTTCCGCAAATGCTCTAAATCTGTGCGTTGGCCGGCTGAAGCTGCCGGCGGCCCCGTTCCGCGGCGGCAAGCGGAATCCGCAGCCGGAATTCCGTGCCTTCGCCCATCTTCGATTGTACTTCCACCCCGCCATGGTGCAATTGCAGGATGCGATAGGTCATGGCCAGCCCGATGCCGCTGCCGCCGCTCTTCGTAGTGAAATAAAGGTCGAAGATCTTCTCCCGGATTTCTTCCGGAATGCCGGGGCCGGTGTCGCCGATGCATAGGATAGCCGCGCGCGCCCCCGGAGCTGACGACCCGTTGACCGTTTTGGGACGTTCTTCTTCGAGCGTCACTTCCAACCGGCCCCCTTCAGGCATGGCCTGGGCGCCATTCTGGATCACGTTGATGAACGCCTGTTTCAGCAGGTCGGCGTCCACGTTGGCGATCAGCGGCTCGCGTGGCATGTGGCTCACCAGCGTCACGTTGTGGATGGAAAGCTCGTCGGAGGCCAGCGCCAGCACCTCAGCGATCACCGCGCGCAGGTCCTGCTCGCGCAGCCGCAGCTCCACCGGTCGCGAGAAGTCCACCAGCGTCTGCACCACCCGGTCGAGGCGGCGAATCTCCGCGTCGATCACCTCCAGGTGCCTCATGCCCGGCGCGCCTTCCCCCAGCTTGGAGCGCAGCAGCTCCAGGTGCACGACAATGGCGTTAATGGGATTTTTCACCTCGTGGCCCACGCCGGAGGTGAGCCGGCCGATGGCCGCCATGCGCCGCGAGAGCTCCAGCTCCGTCTCGATCTCCTCGGCTGATTCCAGATCGTGAAGCGTGACCAGCGCGCCCAGATCGCGCCGCGAATCATCGTCGTGAATAAAATCCACCGACGCTTGAATGCGGCGGCCGGTTTCGGTGCGAACTTCTTCCTTCACCAGATCGCTGCGGGCTTCAAAGGCTTCCATCAGCGCGTGTCCCAGCACCGTGGAGCGATCGAAGATCTCCCAGGCCTGGCGGCCGAGAATGGTGTGCTGATCAAGCTGCAGGAAGCGTTGCGCGGCTTCAGAAACCAGCACCGCGCGCCCGCCGCCGGTGAAGAGCAGAATGCCGTCCTGCAGATTGCCGAGAATCTGGTTCAGGTTTTCGGTGAGCGCGGAGAAGACTTCCTCCACGCTGCGCATACGCTGGCCGATCATCTCGATCTTGGTAGAAACTTGCGCCACCATGTCCTGGGGCGGCGCCGCTTCTTCCTCGTCTTCGGCCGGAACCGGGCCTGCGGCGGTCCAGTAGTCGAGCTGCATGCTAATGTCTTCGAGCGGCTGCAACGCCAGGTTGCTGAGCAGGAAGGCGACCACCAGTGCCGTTCCCAGCGCGAAGCCCATCAGCAGCACCGCGTTGCGCAGGAGCGGCGCGTACGACGCGCTTAACAGCGTGGTCCGCACACCCACATGCACGGTGGCCAGCAGCTTGCCGTTATTATCCAGCGGGATAACCACGTCGTAGACCTGCGGCGGGCCGAAAACGGTCTTCATCAGGTGGACCGGGTTGGCGCTGAGGAGCTGGCTGTAATCGGGACGTGCCGGCAACGGCCGTCCTTCATTGTCGGGATTGCTGCTGATCAGCGTGCTGCCCTGGTTGTCGCCCACGTTGATGTCGTAGACGGTGAACGAGTAACGGTTGACGGAGTCGATCACCCTGGCCAGCTCCGCGCTCTGGCGCACGGTGTCGGCCACCATGCCGCGCAGCTCGTTGGGATCGTTGGGATCCACGGTGCGGCCCTTGAGACCGGTGTCAAGAGCGTTTTCGAGAGCCAGCCAGATCTGCTCGGCGCCCATGCGGCTGGTGTCGTACGACTGCTGGACCGCGGCGTGGATCAACTGGCTCACATAGACCAGCGACAGCAGCCCGGCCACCAGAAAAACCAGGGTCGTAATGGCCAGAACGAGTTTCGCTTTCAGGCGCATGGAGCGGGGCATTCGCCGAGATGCCTGAAAAGATTGTACGCAGGTGTCTGCGCCGGGGGAAGCAAAGGCAGGAACTCCAGAGTGCAGGGCCCTTCAGAAACGCCCCGTTCCTTCTGGCGTCGGGGCTTAACGCGAGCCGCTCTCCTCCGCTTCGGCAGCCAGCGCCAGTCCGGATTCCTCCACGTCCGCGGCCTCCAGAAGCTTTGCCGGCAACGTCTTGCGTGGCTTCACGCCCAGTTGGCGCAGCATCTCCACCTGTTTGATTAAGTTACCGGGGCCAATGCTCAACTTGCTGCGCGCGTCTTCGTAGCAAGTGCTGGCGTCGCGAAGGCTCTTGCCGATTTCTTCCATATCGGCGACGAAGCCGGCAAACTTCTCGTAGAGCCTGGCGCCGCGATCCATCACTTCCTTCACATTGCGCGTCTGCGCCTCCTGCTGCCAAAGCACATGGGCGATGCGAATAATGTAGAGCAGCGTGGTCGGCCCCACCAGCAGAATCCCCTGTTGATAAGCATCTGCCCAAAGCTCCGGGTCGTTCTGCAACGCGATAAGGAATGCCGGTTCAACAGGCACGAACATCACCACGAAATCAGGCGTCTCCAAACCCGGCAGGCGATGATAGCCGGCCTTGCTCAGCCCCACCACGTGCCCGCGTACGCTGGCCAGGTGCAGCTTGAGCGCGGCGCTGCGTTCCGCGTCTGTCGTGGCGTTCGCATAATCGGTATACGCAGTAAGCGAAACCTTCGAGTCGATGACCAGGTTGCGGCCGCCGGGCAGAAAAATGATGACATCGGTGCGCGCAGCCTTGGCCCGCTCGCCGTCCTCGCCCTCAACAAAGAAACTCTGCTGAAAGCTGAACTGCTCGCCTTCGCGCAGGCCGGCCTTTTCCAGCAGATCGCGCAGGATGAATTCGCCCCAGTCGCCCTGCGCCTTGGCCGAGCCACGCAGCGCGGTGGTCAGGTTCCGCGCCTGCTCGGTGAGTTGCTGGTTCAGATTGCTCAGCCCGCCGATCAGGCCTTGCAGCGTGGCTACGCCGGTCTTCGAGTCGCTCTGAGCTTCTTCGACCCTTTTCCGGAACTCTTCGATCTGGGTTTTGAGCGGACTGATGAGATTGCCAAGCTCTTTCTGGCTGCCCTCGGAAAAGCTCTTCGATTTCTTTTCCAAAATATCGCTCGCAAGGATTTGGAATTTGTCGGCCAAGAACTTTTCTGCGTTGTCGAGAAGCGCCACTTTCTCGGCCATGCTCTCGCGGTCCTTGCGCAACTCGGCTTCCAGTTCGCTGATGCGCGCCTGAGCGCGGCTCTCCGCTTCCGCCTTATTCCGCAGATCGGTGCGAAGTTCTTCTTTCTCCGCTGCGAGCCGATCGAGAGAGCGCTGCCTTTCCGCAGCCAGCACCTCAAATCCCGCGCGCCCGGCCGATTCGGCCTTCACCTGGGCCAGCTCGCTCTTCGCAGTGCTCAATTCTCCTTTCGCCGCCGCCCCGCGCAGCATGAACCCCACAACGAACGCCGCAATCACCGCAATCGCACCCACGATCAAGGCCAGCATCGTTCCCCCTTAAATCAAAGTGTCTCTTCGCCGAATATACGCCTCGATTCTGTGCATTTCCCGTCGAAATCCCGGAACCAGCCACGCGCCACTACCTGGTCCCTGATCCCCGTTCCCTAGGTCCCTGTTTTCCAACCATTTCCCCGCCCCGCCGCGCCTTTACACACCCCACCCTGACCGGTAGACTTGAAGTTTCGGGGCTGCCGCGCATCTTTTCATTTGGCGATGCTTGTCCCACCTTGCCCCGGACCGGTATGGCCCGGTATTGTAGGCACGCGGGATCGGAAACTTCGCTTTCGCGCCGGGAATTTTCCTTCAGATCCGAAACCCATCGAGGAGATACGCATGGCCGTTGAAGAGAAGGTGAAACAGATCATTGTCGAGCAGTTGCAGGTGGACGAAGCCGAGGTTACTCCTGGCGCCAGCTTCCAGGAAGACCTGGGCGCCGACTCGCTCGACGTGGTCGAGCTGGTGATGCAGTTCGAAGAGGCATTCGACCTCGAAATCCCCGACGAAGACGCCGAGAAGATCAAGACCGTCAAAGACGCCATCGACTATATCGAGAAGAACGCGAAAGGCGGCAAGTAGGCTTTGATCCAGGCAACTCAGGAATCTGCCCGCAGAGTGGTTGTAACCGGACTCGGCCTGCTCTGCGGCGTGGGCAACACCGCGCCCCAAGTTTGGCGGCAGTTGCTCGCCGGCGCGAGCGGCATGGGGCCCATCCAGGGCTTCGACGCCACCGGTTTTCCGGTCACCTTCGCCGCTGAAGTCAAGAACTTCGACCCCCTCAACTTCGTCGACAAAAAAGAATCGCGCAAGATGGGGCGCTTCATCCACTTCGCCTTCGCCGCCACTCAGGAAGCGATGACCCAGTCGGGCCTCGAGATCACCGAGGAGAACGGTGACCGTATCGGTGTCTTCATCGGTTCCGGCATCGGCGGATTCGAAATCATCGAGCGCGAGCACTCCAACTTGCTCCATGGCGGCCCGCGCAAGATGTCGCCCTTCTTCATTCCCGCCACCATCGTGAACATGGCTGCGGGGCAGATCAGCATTCGCTACGGCGCCAGGGGACCGATATCCGCGACTGCGACGGCCTGCGCTACCTCCGCCAACTCCATTGGCGACTCGGTGCGCATGATCCTGCATGGCGACGCGGATGCGATGATTGCCGGCGGGGCAGAAGCTGCGGTCACGGCCATGTCGGTGGGCGGATTTGCCGCCATGCGCGCGCTTTCCACGCGCAACGACGAGCCTTCCCGCGCCAGCCGCCCCTTCGACAAGGATCGCGACGGCTTTGTCATCGGCGAGGGCGCCGGCATCCTCATCCTCGAAGAGTTGGAGTTCGCGCGTCGCCGTGGCGCCAAAATTCTGGCCGAAATCATCGGCTACGGCATGAGCGCCGATGCCTACCACATGACCGGCATCGCGCCCCAGGGCCAGGGCGCGCAGCGCAGCATGAGAGCCGCGCTCAAAGACGCGGGCATTGAGCCGGGTGAGGTAGGATACATCAACGCCCACGCAACATCCACGCCGGCCGGCGACGGCAACGAGTCGCACGCCATCGAAGGCGTCTTCGGCGAGCACGCGCTCGATGGAACCCTCAAGATTTCGGCAACGAAGTCCATGACGGGGCACCTGCTGGGCGGCGCGGGCGGCCTGGAAGCGGGCATCACGGTGCTGGCGCTTCAAAACCAGATGCTGCCGCCCACCATCAATCTTGAGAACCCCGACCCCGAATGCCGCCTCGACTACGTGCCCAACAAGGCCATCGCGCACAGCTTCGACGTGGCGCTGTCGAATTCATTCGGCTTCGGCGGCATCAACGCCAGCCTGGTCATGCGCCGCTGGACGGAGTAGGCCAGTTCACGGTTCTCAGTTCGTAGTTCACAGTTTGGCAGCCGTTGTTTACCAGGATTGGACACTGTGAACTACGAACTGTTCTATTATCCGCCGAATGCCGCGGCCCAGCCTACGCCGATCAGGACGAAAACAGCCCACCATCCGAAGACCGCAATGTAACCGGAGCTGCGCTTGACTCCAGCCACGGTGGCGATGCCCATACCCATCAGCACCAGCATCCAGATAGTGACGATGTCGAGCGAACTGGCCAGTGAGTAAAGCGCCGGGCTCGCGGATGTGGGATCCATAAACGCCCCCAGGTTGGTGGGCGCAAAGTTCTTGACGTTGAATGACTCCGGCGCCATTCCCGCGTAGAGAACCACCACCCCCAGAAGTGCCTTGACGATTGAGGGAAGCCAGGCGTAGTACGAGACAGCGAAGATCTGCCCATATTTGGCTTTACCGCCGAAGACGAAGTTGATGGTTCCCCACAGGCCCAGGGCGATGATGGCCGCCCCGGCAAGCCCGATCAGCGGGGTCACTAGAAACGTCCCCTGGACGATTGCGATCGAAATCTTGTTTGCCCTCTCGCGCTGTTCCGGCGGCATCTGCGCCATCCGTTCCTGCGTCTTGGGGCTCAGGCGAATCTGGTTATCCATGACCTGCTGCATGCCCACCTTCTGCGACACCACAGCGAAGAAGATGTAGCCGAAGAGCGCCATGACAATGAACGGCAGCCACCAGCTGCGGTTGCCCCGCTTGATGTCTTCAAAGGTCTTCGATGGCGCGGTGAAGGCGTCAACTACGCGCTCGATTTGGCTAAGACCGGCGGCCTCGGTGGCCGGTGACTGAACTTCGCTCATACGATTTCCCCCTCGCGTGCAAACGCGCAGCACTCCCGCCGCGACCCGGTTCTCCGGCGCAAATGCGTTTGCCCGCGATTTTACCCTCGAACCGGGCCTCTGAGCCAATGAATTTTCTCCGGGCGGGCATTGGAGGCCCGGGAATCGTGGATCGCGAACCATAGATCCTGATTGGTGAACGGCGGACCGCGAACAGCTACTGGCCGCTTTGCGCGTCTACAGCCGGAACCGGCTGGGTGCGATTCGCACTTCTTCGCGTTCTACCGGAGTGTGCAGAGGACGGGCGAGCAGCGTGCTCCGGGAAATAGCTGCGGTAAACGGAGATGTGGAAGCACGCCTGATCAAACTCTTCTTCCACGTCGATCTTACCCTCCAGTTCGAGCGCCAGCAGATGGCGGCGCATCCAGGCAATCTCGTCGAGGCTCATCTGTTTTTTCGCAAGATCGACAGTAGCGCCCATCTCATGAGGGCTGAAGATGGCGCCCTCGGCCGGCGCCGCATTGCCGTTAATGCGCGTCAGTTGCTCCTGGTAGGCAACGGGGCGCACCGCCGAACTTACCTCCAGCGGCCGGTGAAACGCCGCTTCGTGCGCACGCGCCAGGTCGGCAAGAAAACGCGCTGTCCACGGCCGGCAATAGCGGTGGTGCATCGGCAGTTCCGGATTCACCGTAAGCGCTTCGGAAAGCGGCAGCGGCGTCAGCAGATGGTGCGCGATGCGCGCCGTGAGATCCGCTTCGTCTTGAATGGGTTCCAGCCCGTCGGCCTTCAGCCGCTCGTCCTGACGCTCCAGCAAGGCCAGCGAGCCGCGCAGCGGCGTAGGCATGACGCCCCGGCGGATGGAGAGCGAAGCACGCTCGGTGAAAGGGTTAGGGTCGACGTTATTGGCAGCGGGAGCTTGGGCGGGCTCAAGTTCCGCTGCTGTGGCGGGCACGGCGGCAGATTCGGCAACCGGCGCGGCAATGGATTGCTCTGCGCGGGCATCGTATTGCGTTGCGCGAGCCCGGTCTTGCTCTGCGCTGGAATTGTCTCGCACTGCGCGCGCTTCCGTTGCCGGGCGGCCTTCGCTCTCCGGCATCTGGCCGGCCCTCGCTTCCTCCGTACCAGCGCTCTGTTCGGCATGCAAACCAGCAAGCACCCGCTCCGCCGCGGCTTCTCTTTCCATCCTCACGCGCTGGCTTGTCAACTCTTCTTGGTGGCGCGACTCTTCCATGGCGCGGCGATTGCGAAGCGCGGATGCTCGTTCTTCGGCGATGCGGGAATCTGAGGAAGCGGGAGGTAATTGAATTGCAGCGTGAAGCTGAAAAGCGTGAGACTTCCGATGCACAGTGGGCCGGTGACCAGGGTGTTGAAGCTTTGGCCGGTGCTCTACCCGAGGTCCACTGTGCGGATGGGCGGGGCCGCGCGCCCGCGCCGGCCTATACGGGACGCGCGCAGCTTTCCCATGAAGGCTTACGGGGCGAACCGGCGCGTCGGAAGCCACGGCGCGAACCGGGCCAGCGGCGAAAGCCCCCCAGCCAGCCGCCAGCGCCAGTATCCACAGGGCAGTCCTGCACATCGAGGAGGGTGCGGACATCCAGAGCTACTCCAGTCTACGTCGATCCGTGCGCGCTTCCGAGTATCTAACCGGATTCGGATGTGTCTGATAACAGGTCTCAGGTTTCAGGCATCGGCTTTCGGGGCCGCCAGTTTTCAGCTTTTCAGCTCTCAGTTGTCAGGTGTATAAGCTTTCAGTTGCCGGTTTTCAGTTCTAATCTTTCACTTCCTTGGATGCAGGCACACGACAGCCTTCTATCTTGGACCCGGTGCACACTGAAAAGTCGCTTTCGATTCCGGCGTGAATCTGTCTCCTTCGTCCCGTCTCTTTATCTCTTTATCTCTATCCCTTTGTCCCATTGTCTCTTAGCCCCTCAGTCCCTGGCCTTCGCCCGCGCCAGCATGTACTCGACGGCCGCTTCCAGCTCCGCCCGCGTCACATCTTCCACCACGCCGGCATCGCCGATGCCTACCGGCAGCACAAAGCGCCGCACGCCGCCGATATTTTTTTTGTCGGCGCCGGTGGCCGCCACCACCTTGGCCGCGCGCAGATTCAGCTCCGGCAATGGCCCGTAACGATGGATAAGCAGCTCCAGCCGCTCCATCTGCGTGCCGCTGATGGTTCCGCGACGCCGTGCCAGCTCCAGCGCGGCCACCATACCCCAGCCCACTGCCTCGCCGTGCAGCACGGCCGTGTATCCGGTCACCTGCTCCAGCGCGTGGCCAACGGTGTGGCCAAAGTTGAGAATCATGCGCAGGCCGCTCTCGCGCTCGTCTTTGCTCACCACCCCGGCCTTCATGCGGATCGATGTGGCAATCACTCGTTCCAAAGCTTTGGGCTCGCGCGCCAGCGCCGCGTCCGCGTGCTCTTCCATAAAGCGCACCAGCGCGCGGTCGCGAATGATGCCGGCCTTCACGCTCTCCATCAGGCCGGCACGCAGCTCGCGGTCGGGCAGCGTGCCCAGCACCCCGATATCAGCGAAGACCGCGTGCGGATGATGAAAGCTGCCCGCCAGATTCTTGCCTTCGCGCAGATTCACCCCTACCTTGCCGCCCACGCTCGAATCCACCTGGGCCAGAAACGTCGTGGGAACCTGCACATACGGGATTCCACGCATGAAGATCGACGCCACGAACCCGCCCACGTCGCCCACAATTCCGCCGCCGAAGGCAACTAGGACCGACCCGCGATCGCCGCCTCCGCGAACCATTTCGCGCAGTAACTGCTCCACGCTGCGCAGGTTTTTGTGTTTTTCACCGGCGGGCAGAAACAACACCATGGGCTCTTCGGCAAATGAGCGCAGGAAGCTGCCGCTCCACAGCGCCCAGATGGCAGGCGAGGTGAGGACGAAGATGCGGCGCCCGCGTCCTTCTGGATGCGCCAGCCGGCCTACGGCACGCTCCATGCGCGGCGCCAGCGTCTCCAGCAGTCCGCTGCCCGCAAAAACCTCGTATCTTGCCGAGGGTGTGTCGACTCGAATGGTTTGCACAGATTTAATCGTAACGGAGCGGACGAGCTGTGTACGAGGAACGGATCACAGCCCCAACACGGCCGCTTCGCGCATGGAGCCGCCACGCATCGGCGGAGCCATTCGAGCCTCGTCGGCCGCGTCGCCCACGTTCACCCACGCCAGCTCCCACGCGGAGCGGTCCTTGAGCAGCCGCGAGACCATTGCGGTGTGCATGGCGTGGCCGGCGCGTTCGGCCACCACCCGCCCTTCGATGCGGCGTCCCGCCAGCGCCAGGTCGCCGATCAGGTCCAGCACCTTGTGGCGCACGTACTCATCGGCAAAACGCAAAGACCCGTTCATCGGGCCGTGCTTGCCGAGAATGATGGCGTTTTCCGGCCCGGCGCCGCGGATCAGGCCCATATCGCGCAGCCGTTGCTCATCGGCCTTGTAGCCGAAGGTCCGCGCCGGCGCTATGGTGGTGCCGTAAGTCTCCGCCGCCAAATCCACGCACACATCCTGCTTACCGATGGGAGCGGGAAAATCGATGGCGTAGCAGATGTTGTAGCCGCTGCCCGGATAGACGCCGATAAACTTGTCGCCCTCACGCACCTCGATGGGCTTGAGCACGCGAATCACCTCGCGCCGGCGGCGCTGGGTGCGGATGCCGCCGTTCCGGAATGCATCGACGAAAGGCAACGCGCTGCCATCCAGGATGGGCAGCTCAAGATTGTCGAGTTCCACGATCACGTTGTCCACGCCCATGCCGATAAGCGCCGAAAGCAGATGCTCGGTCGTCGAGATCAGCACGCCCTGCCGCATAAGGCTGGTGGCATAGCTAACCTTGGCCACATTGCGGCCGGTGGCGGCAATCTCGAAGTTGTCCAGGTCGGTGCGCCGGAAAACGATGCCCGAGCCGGCCGGCGCGGGAAGCAGGCGCATGATCACAGGTGCGCCGGAATGCAATCCCACTCCGCTAAACTCCAGCGGCAAGGCAATCGTCTGCTCGTATTGCGCGGATTGGCCCAATACCCCTTCTCCAGCTCTGGGGAACGAAGATTCCACAATAGATTAGACGAGCGGCCAGCAACTGTGAGTGTGGCAAATTTACCACACCTCGAACATCGGAATTTATCTGGCCAACCCCGGCGTGGCCGCTGGGCCACGCGGGTAAATGGCTTAGAATCAGAATGACCGAGAACCCATTTGGCTCGGGTCCCAAGGAAGGAATCTTTTAGGTCGATGCCTGACAGTCATCCCGATTTACCCATGCGCGCGCTCCTGGCCGGAGCCCGGCGCAAAGAGCGGGCGCTGGTGGAACTGGCGCGAAGGCTCGTGGTCGTCGAATCGCCCTCTGACGACAAGGCCGCCGTCGATGCCTGCGTGGCGCTGGCCGCGGCTCATGCCCGCTCCCTGGGCGGAGGCGTGAAGCTGCATCGGCAGAAGGCTTTCGGCAACATTCTCGAGGCGCGCTTCGGGCCACGCCGCGCCGCAAACCGCATCCTGATCCTGGGCCATCTCGACACCGTCTGGCCGCTGGGCACACTGAAGACCATGCCGTGGCGCGCGAGCGACGACCGGCTCCGCGGGCCGGGCGTGCTCGACATGAAAGCCGGCGTTGCCATGGCCTTCACGGCGATTGAGCTGCTCCTGGAAGCGCAGCTTCTGGGAGCCCAATCTGCTCGCGAAATCGTGCTCCTGCTCAATGGCGACGAGGAGATTGGCAGTCCCGCGTCGCGGCCCATCACGGAACGGCTGGCGCCGGAGTCTGCGGCCGTCTTCGTTCTGGAGCCGGCGCAGGGGCTGGCTTACAAGACCGCGCGCAAGGGCACCGGCAACTGGAGAATCGATGTGCGCGGCGTGGCTGCGCATGCGGGCGTGGACTTTGAAAAAGGCGCCAGCGCGCTGCGGGAGCTGGCCCGCGCCATTGAAACCGTGAGCGCTTGGACGGATTTGAAGCGCGGCCTCACCGTAAGCGTGGGCGTGGCCGGAGGCGGCACAAAGACCAACGTGATTCCCGCCCAAGCCTTTGCTGAAATCGACGCGCGCATTGCCCGCCGTGCGGATGGCCCGCGCCTCGAGCGCAAATTTTCCGCGCTCAAGGCTATCGACAAGCGCTGTGCCATCGCCGTCACCGGCGGCATCAATCGGCCGCCCATGGAGCGCAGTCGCGGCACGGTAGCTCTCTACGAGCAGGCCCGCGCGCTGGCCCGCGAGCTGGGCTTTGCGCTCCATGAGGCCGCCACCGGCGGCGCTTCCGACGGCAACTTCACGGCCGCGCTGGGCATTGCCACGCTCGATGGCATGGGCGCGGTGGGCGAAGGTGCGCACGCACACCACGAGTCTGCGCTGGTGGAGCACCTGGCTCCTCGCACGGCGCTGTTGGCAGGACTGATGGTTCGGCCGACGCGTTAAACATGGGAGCATTTGGTTTCTTTGTCCCTTTGTCCCTCTGCCTCTTTGTCCCGTCGTTCCTGGCTCCCTTGCTCGCCCACTCCCTTTACCTGATAAACTCCGGTTGGAAACTCAAGCTGGAGAATTTACTACCTATGAAACAAACTGCCCTCCTTCTGTTGTTGGCGGCGAGCGTTACCGCGGCAAGTGCACAGGCCCCAGGCAAATCCGCGACCCAGGCTGCCAACCCGGCCACCGCGACCCACTCTACCGCCTCCGCCAAACCGGCAAAGATCCCGGTCGTCCATGGAATCATCAAAACCGCCTTCACCCTCAGATATGAAGACTACAAAATCGGCACCGGGCCGCTGGCCGAGCCGAACAAGCTCTACCACGTTCTCTACACCGGCTATCTTGCTTCCACCGGCCAGGTTTTCGACTCTTCCGAGGAACACCGCATCCCGGTGATGAAAAACGGCAAGCCGGTGATGGATGCGGAGGGAAACCCGGAATTGGGCCCGCCGCAGCCGCTCGTTTTTCCGCAAGGCTTTGGGCGCATGTTTCCCGGCTTCGACCAGGGCTTTGAGGGCATGCACGTGGGCGGCAAGCGCCGCATTTTCGTTCCCTGGCAATTGGCGCTCGGCACGCGCAACATTCCCGCCCACGGCGATCGTCCCGGCATCCCGCCCAGGTCGAATTTGATCTTTGACGTGGAACTGGTAGACGTGACCGATATGCCGGCCATGCCCGCGCGGCCCATGCCGCCGCATCCGGGCGCCACGCCGGGCCATCCGATGCCCGGGCAACCGGCCAAGCCCGCAACCCCGGGAGCTCCGGCCACACCGCAGGCAGCGCCCGCACCCGCCAAGCCCGCCGCTCCCACCGCCACGACGGCGCCGTCCAGCTCAACCACGCCGCCGCAATCGCACTGAACCTTCCCGTGCCCCGTCCTTTCCGCAGTTTGATCGCGGAAAGGGTGGGAGACCACGAGCGTCGGCCCAGTCGCGAATCGCGAGCCACGAATCACGCCGCACCCGCCGGCAGCTCCGGCGTGGCCGCAATCAACTGCCGCGTATACGCCTCGCGCGGTTGCGCGCACAGCGTTTCCGCCTCGCCCGTTTCCACCAGCCACTCGCGTTCCATCACGGCAATCCGCGTGCTCAGATAGCGCACCAGCGGCACCTCGCGGCCCGCCCCGGCGGATTTTTGTCGCCAGGCGGGGTCTCCGTCAGCCTGCGATATCATCCCATGAATCACCAGCGGTTCGGTGACAATGTCGAGCACCTTTATGCGCGGGTTGAGCGCCGCGTACGGGTTCTGAAAGACCGGCTGCATCTGCCGCCGCAGATGGCGCAGCTCGGCATGAGACGCGCGCCGCGTCCACACCCTCCACGTGCACCGCGCCGCGGCTGGGCTCGACCAGCCCCAGATCATGCGCGCCACGGTGGTTTTTCCCGAGCCCGACTCGCCCACCAGCCCCAGTGTCTCCCCCGCCTCAATTGAAAACGAGACGTCTTGGACGACCGGGTGCTCCTCCGTGCGCAATCCCGCGCGCCGCGGATAGCTCTTTGTAACCGAATCGACCTCGACCAGCGCCATGCATCGATGGTACAGAAAGACAGTTCACAGTTGTCAGTTGTGAATCGTCAGTCGTCAGCTTTCAGCTGCCAGCGGTCAGACAGGATCGCAGTGTTCGCGCATAGGCAAAAAGGGCTGCTCCGAAGAGCAGCCCTGTTGCGAACTGTGAAATGTGAACCGCCTCTACGCCGGCGACGGCGAACCCTCTGGGAACGGCGGCCCGCCGCGGCTCTCGGGTTTGAGAACCTGCTGCGGCGTGCCGCCCTGATCCGTGGGCGAAGCCAGAACCGAGCGCAGCGGCGGAAGTTCCTTGCCCTCGATCAGCATCTTCACCTCTTCGGCGTCGATGGTCTCCCGCTCCAGCAGCGCCGCCGCAATGCGGTGCATGGCGTCCTGATGCGCTTCCAGAATGTTGTGCGCCGATTGATATGCTTCGTCGATCAAGCGCCGCACTTCCAGGTCGATCTGGCGCGCCGTCTCCTCGCTGAAGTCGCGATGCTGCGCGATCTCGCGGCCCAGGAAGATCTGCTCTTCCTTTTTACCGAAGGTCAATGGCCCCAGCCGGCTCATGCCGTACTCGCAGACCATGCGCCGCGCCAGGTCGGTTGCGGTTTCAATATCGCTGCCCGCGCCGGTCGACATCTGGTGGAGGAAAATCTCCTCCGCTACGCGCCCGCCGTAGGCCGTGGCCAGCCGCGTTTCGAGATACTCGCGCGTGTAGTTGTGCCGGTCGTCGGGCAGATACACCGTGACGCCCAGCGCCATGCCGCGCGGGATGATGGTGACCTTGTGAATGGGATCGGAGTGCTCGCGCAGGAACGAAACCAGCGCGTGGCCGGCCTCGTGATACGCGGTAACGCGCTTCTCCTCGTCGGTCAGCAGCATCGACTTGCGCTCCGCGCCCATCAGCACCTTGTCCTTGGCCAGCTCGAAGTCGTACATCGTGACCTGCTTGCGGTTCATGCGCGCGGCGTTCAGCGCAGCTTCATTCACCATGTTGGCCAAATCGGCGCCGCTGAAGCCCGGAGTTCCGCGTGCCAGCACGTTCAGGTTCACGTCGTCGCTGACGGGCACCTTCTTCACGTGCACGCGAAGGACTTCCTCGCGGCCGCGAACGTCAGGCAGGCCGACGACCACGCGCCGGTCGAAGCGCCCCGGCCGCAGCAGAGCCGGATCCAGCACGTCGGGCCGGTTGGTGGCGGCCACCAGGATCACGCCATCATTCGATTCGAAGCCGTCCATTTCGACGAGCAATTGGTTCAGCGTCTGCTCGCGCTCGTCGTGCCCGCCGCCCAGCCCGGCGCCGCGATGCCGTCCCACGGCGTCGATTTCGTCGATAAAGATGATGCAGGGAGCGTTCTTCTTGCCCTGCTCGAACAGGTCGCGCACGCGGCTCGCGCCCACGCCTACGAACATCTCCACAAAATCCGAGCCGGAGATAGAGAAGAACGGTACGTTGGCTTCGCCGGCCACAGCACGGGCGAGCAGGGTTTTGCCGGTTCCCGGAGGGCCGACCAGGAGCACGCCCTTGGGAATGCGCCCGCCCAACTTTTGAAACTTCTGCGGTTCGCGCAGGTACTCGATGATCTCCTTGAGCTCTTCTTTGGCCTCATCCACGCCGGCCACATCCTTGAACGTGACCTTTTTCTGCTGCATCGACAGTAATCGCGCCCGGCTCTTGCCGAACGACAGCGCCTTGTTGCCGCCAGATTGCATCTGCCGCAGCATAAAGAACCAGATGGCGCCCAGTAGCACGAACGGCCCGATGTTGACCAGCAGCATGGGCCAAATGTTGCTCTGCGGCTCCTTGATGGAGAAGTCGACCTTGGCGGCCAGCATCGCCTTTTCAAGGTCCTCATAGTTGCTGCCAATGTTGGTGTGGAATTCTTCTTTGGGCGAGGATTTCAGGTGCCCCTTCAGGTCGTCGCCCTGAATGACGGCATCCTGCACCTGGCCGGCCTCCACCTTGCTGAAGAGGTCGGAGTAGCTGTAGGTCTGCTCTTTCCCCATGTTGGCGCCTCTCTCCACCACGCCCCACAACAGCATGAGGCAGATGAGGATAAACACCCAGAACATGATTGTCTTAACGCTTGAGTTCACCAGGACTCCTCTTTCCCCGGCGAGGGAGAAAACTCATGGCCTCCACCACCGCAGCTACATCTTTCTTTAGACGCCAACCGCTTCCGTCAAGTTCCAGAAACCCATTTGACGCCCCTAAAGCCACACTTCCAGCTCACCGCTGAGGGATGAGCAGTAGTTCAAATTGTACTCCCAAGCCCGGTCCAAACGCGCCCAATCCTGCGCCCGGCAAAAGCGCCGCATTCACGCCATCAACCCTTCCCGGAAGTACCACAGGCAGAAGGAGTTGCGGGATCGAAACTCAGTATCTCCGCACGCACCGTAATCCCCGGCTCCGGCTCCAGCTCGGCGCCTTTCATCCATACGATGCGGCCGTTCAGCTCGAGTACCGGCCAAACGGCGCGGTCGGACCCCGTCACGCGCAGTCGCTCAAGGATCTCACTCACCTTGCGCGGACTCCCGGAGTGGCGCAGCCTGGCGCGATCACCGGCCCTCCAGCTACGGAGGGTGGCCGTTCGCGCCGCGTCTGCGCTTGCACCGGAACCTCGGCCGGCAGCAGGCTGCGCTTCGGCGGCAGCTTCACGCCTGGCTTCGGACTTCTTGCTGTTTGACTCGTCATGATCTCCGAAGGTCTCGATGCGCAGGCGCAGGCCGAAGGCGCGTGCTTCAATTTCCCCGGGGATCGTCACCACGTAAGCAGGAGCGGCTTCGGCGTTGCGGGCCACCGGACCGGGCTGAAGGCGCAGCTCACGTGGGGTACGCTCGGCGTGCAGGCCTTCGCGCTCGCATTTTTGTCCGGTGCGTCCGCTTAGAACCAGGCTCCGGAGGGATTCTGTGGCGGCAAAATCGGGCGCGGCCCCAAGCTGGGCAGCAGCGTGGCGCAGCAACCGGCGCTGCAGGGCCGGCGCCAGCGACGCAAACCGGCTGACGTCGATGGCGATCGAATCCCCGCTCCCTCCCACAGCTCGGCCGCCGCCGCGCACCGGCTTGCCGGGCAGGAGCAACTGCGGAGCCGCCCTTGCCAGCTCCGTCTCCCACCATGCCTCCTCGTCGCGTGCTAGCTCGGCCATCTGCGCCAGGTGTTCGCGCAGACGCGGATTCCAGCTTTCCAGCAGCGGCAACAGCTCGTGCCGGATGCGGTTGCGGGTGAACGAAAGATGGCGATTCGAGGAATCCTCGCGCCACGGCTGCCCGAGCGCGTTGAGATAAGCTTCAATCTCGGCGCGGGTCTGAGACAGCAGCGGGCGCACGATGCGTCCCTCCGGAAATTCCAGAACCGGAGAAATGCCCGCCAGGCCCTCCGTCCACGCCCCACGCAGAAACTTCGCCAGCACCGTTTCGGCCTGGTCGTCGAGCGTGTGCGCCGTGGCAATTGCATCCAGCGGAACTTCAGACATCAGCCGGCGAAACCAGGCGTAGCGCAGACGCCGCGCAGCTTCTTCCACCGTCTCCCCGTGTTTGCCGGTCGCCGGGTTGGCCTTAGCCTCCACGGCGGTGTCCACGCGGGCTTCGTGGAACCGCACGCCCAGCCGCGCGGCCAACTGGCGCGAAAATTCTAGATCGGCATCGGCTTCCGCCCCGCGCAATCCATGGTGCAGATGCGCCGCGTGCAGCACCAGTCCCAGTTCCCTGCTCCGTTCCGCCAGCGCACGCAGCAGGGCCACGGAATCGGCTCCGCCTGAGACACCTGCGGCCAGGCACAACCCCGGACGAAGGTGGGAGGTGTCAAGCGCGAGATGCGGAGCTCCAGTGCGCACCAGACGATGATACGGCTCCAATTCGGAGCACGCTTGGGCAACGATTCCCTCGCTAAGTGCAGCAAAAAGACACCGCAACGATTCAAAACGGGGCTCCGGCGGTCACCTTTCGTACTATCCAAGACCCCCACTGGAGGGAACCATGGGGCGAGGAAATTTCCCGCTCCCGAGGTGCCTGAAAAGGCAACACATGCATCCTTTGTGTGAGTTTCAAGAGATCACCATGCGTGCCATACTCTCTCTGGTTCGGAGAGATTTCCGACGAGAGATCAACGACGAGAGGTCAAGGAAAGGGACATCACCATGCCAGGTATTGATCGCGATCAACTAGAGACTCTAAAGCGTCAACTGGAGGAAGACTTCAGGCTGGATATGGCGGCCATCGAACGGCTGCAGAGTCGATTCAGGAATGGGGCCGAGGAGACGCCTGCGAGGGAGCATTCGCCCTCCATCGCTGCGGTAAGGGACGTGCCGTTTACGGAGACGCGTGTAGCGCCTGCGCCCAGGGTCGAGCCGGTGCCGCAGCCTGCGCCGCAGCGGGATGAGATGGAAGGTACGCTTCGTTCCATGTTCAGCAGCGCCAGAAGGTAAACCGCTCTCGTAGCCGAAGGACCGCTATGAGTTGCGTCAGCCGGCAGCTTTGAGCTTTCGGCTATCGGCTATCCGTCCGGCTGGCTGAGGTGTCACCCTAACCCGAAGCGCTGGCACAGCTTCCCGGCCGGCACGCAAGCTGTTGCCTGAAAGTTGAAGGCTGACAGCTCGGAGCGGATGATATGGTCTATGGAGCCGCGCAGACAAAGTTCTCCGCGCGGTTTGTGTCGCCGCTGCCTTTGTACCGGGCAAATTGCGGATACGGACAGAGCGGCCGGGTCATGATGGCCGGACCCTGTTCATCATCGCCTGCCGTTTTAGTGGCAATGATAGTGGCCGGCGCAATCCCCTTCTCGACCCAATCCTCAAGGGCAACGCGGACATTGTGTCCCGGATCGTCAGCAGGCCAGGTCCATGACTGCCCGAAGTTGTCAGGACCGGGACCCTCGCTGCAATGCTGCATTCCGGGAACCATGTACAAGCGCGTAAAGGAATCAGTCTCAGGGCGGCCCAGCTTAGCCTGTACTTCTTGGTAGTAGTTGACAGTGCTCAGCGCGGGAATCGCCGGATCGTTCCAACCGTGGTAGAGGATCAGCTTGCCGCCGCGCGCCCGGAACGCGCTCAGGTCCGGGTTCACCGCATTCAGTGCGGCCGCGGTTTTCTCGTTCGCCATCTGCAGCCCGCTCTGCAGCGTGAACGTCCTCAAATTCCAATCGGCCTTCGCGTACACCATGTTTGAGAAGTAGCCAACGCCAAAGAAAGCCATCAGGCTATTGGCCGGAGCCGGGCCTGTAATCCAGCTTCCCCACCCGTTGCCGCCTTCTTCTGCGCCCGGCAAGTAACCGGGAAATATCTGGCGGCCGTCAGCGTCTCGCAGTCCCGCATAGATTATTCTGAGCGCCGTCACCTCGGGCGCGGTCAGGCACGAAGCTGAGTCTTCTCCGTTCTTGCACTCGATCGACGCCGGATCGAAGTGGCATTGGCGCGGATCGTTCAGGATTCCGTCGCTCACGCCGTCGAGTTTGTCGCAGGCCGCCAGCACCGCGTGGGCGATGGTCGGAATCTTTGTCTTCGGAATGAAGCTGCCTGGAGTCGCGGTAAGGGCCTGTGTGTCGACGACAGCAGTCGAGAGCAGGGCGGTCCAGTAATTGGCGGGCGCTCCGGCCAGGATTCCATCGTAATCGGCGGGATAGCGCTGCGCTTCCATCAAAGCTTCGCGGCCGCCATCCGAGCAAGCTGCGAAATAGGAGCGGCTGGGCGAGCCGCCGTAGAACTGCTGCACGACCAGCTTGCCCACGCGTGTCATCTCGTGGATGCCGCGATAACCAAAATCGATGACTTTCTCGGGATGGCCGAGGGCCCAGGTCGCGTTGATCGGCGATCCAACATGCCCAGTATCGGTGCCGGCAGCTGAATAACCTTTGCCTACTGCTGCGCCCATTGCGGTGTAATCGATCTCTCCAGCGAAGCCGCCGTTGCCGAGGCCCTGAAACTTGCCGTTCCATCCCGCCATCGGCATCCAGACCTCAATCACGATGTCGGAATCCGCCGTGGGCTTGTCGTGCGCCACAATCCGGCAAAAGGCCGGGAGCTGCTTGTAAAAAGCAGCCGAATCCGGCCCTCCAAAAACCTGGTGCGGTGCGACGAAAGTTCCGGCGGCAACGAGCTCGGCCGCGGTGAAGGTGACGTTCGGCAATTTCAGCGCGGCCAGTTGCTCGCAACTCGCGCTGGAGGCCTGGCCTGCATTCGCGGCTGCGCCGGGTACCTGGCCGGCAGCCATGAAACCGGCAAGGCAAAGGAATCCGGCAGTAAGCAGCAACAGACGAATCCGCATCGCGCCCATCCTTTGTTGAAGTGTCGTAGCGATCATTCTATCTCCCCCGTGACAGGCCGCGCTGTCAGCCAGCGCAGTGCTATACTCGTCGAGCGATGCAAGTGTTTGCCATTCTTCCCGCCGCGGGTTTAGGCACCCGGATGGCCGGGTCCCAGCCCAAACAGTTTCTGGCTCTGGACGGCGCTCCCATCCTCATCCACTCGCTGCGCGCCTTTGCCGCCGTCAGCCGGGTCACCGCTATTTACGTCGCGGTCCGCAAGCCGGAGATGGAGCGCGTCGCGGCGCAGATCTCCGAATACGGCTTTGCCACCCGCGCCACCGTGGTCGAAGGCGGTGAAAAGCGCCAGGAATCAGTGGCCCACGCGCTGGCCGCAATTCCTGCCCAGGACGACGACATCGTCCTTGTCCATGACGCCGTGCGCCCACTCATCGATGCGGCCACCATCGAGCGCACCATCGACGCCGTCGCCGAGCACGGCGCGGCCATCGTGGGAATGCCGGCCGTGGACACCATCAAGCAGGTGGAGCGAACCGCCCACGGCGCCATCATTACGTCCACCATCCCCCGCGAGTTCATCGTGCAGGCGCAGACGCCGCAGGGATTCCGCTACGGCTTGCTCCGCAATGCCTTTGCCGAGGCCCAAGCCGACGGCTTCATCGGCACCGACGAAGCCTCTCTGGTGGAGCGCGCCGGACAATCCGTCTTTGTGGTTCCCGGAACTCAGGTTAATCTGAAGATTACGCAGCCCGGCGACCTGGAGCTGGCCGAATTCTACCTGCACCACCGGACGAGCGCTTGACTCTCTGTCATCCTGAGTTGTTATGGCCCTTTCGGGGCCACGGGATGGGATGAAAATGGAAGCAGGTGTGGAGGGGCCGAGGCCGATCCGCCACTGCACCGCTCCCGAAGGGAGCAGCGAGGGATAGCAACCTGTGGTAAAAGTCGAGTTTTGAAAGGGCACGGCTTCAGCCGTGCCGTAAGTGGTCTCAAATCAATGCGGCTTTAGCCGCTGAGGAATGGTTCTTTCGAATTTTTGACTTTCGCCACAGGCTGATAGCCCAGGGCAAGCGCAGCCCTGGGTAGCTGCCGGCACACGGACCAAGTCCCGCAGGGACGATCGAATCCGCGATGATTTTCGACGGAGCGGCGCGCAGCGAAGTCGAAGGATACGCGGTTGCTTTTCTTTATTGCGGTTGCTTTTCTAAATCCCTTCCGCACGGGACTGCAGTCGCTTCCGGAAGGTTCTTAACGGCCAAGCACGGAGACCATGGAAACTCGGATCGGATTCGGCTTTGATTCGCACGCCTTCACCCCCGGCGTGCCGCTGCGCATTGGTGGGATGACGCTCGACCATCCCGAAGGCCTGGCCGGCCACTCCGACGGCGACGTGCTGCTCCACGCCATCACCGACGCGCTGCTGGGCGCCGTAGCCGCCGGCGATATCGGCAGCTTTTTCCCGCCTGGAGACGCGCGCTGGAAAGACGCCGACTCTTCCATCTTCCTCAACACCGCTCTCGAAGAGCTGCGCCACGCCGGCTATTGCATCGCCAACGTCGACACCACGCTGATTCTCGCCGCCCCTAAGATCGCCCCCATCGCCTCTGAAATGCGCTGCCGCGTGGCCGAGCTTCTGCACGTGGAGATGAGGCAGGTAAGCATCAAGGCCAAAACCCCCGAGGGCCTTGACCTCGATCATGTGGCGCAATGCCATGCCATTGTGCTCGTAACCCGCGTTCAGGAGCAGGAAGGGCTGAAGAGCATGAGCGAAGTGATCGAGAGCCAGCGCCAGCTCGAGGACGTGGTTGATGACCTGCTCGCCAGCGTCCACGGCGTGCCCAAGCGCCGCCTGCCGGTTTACGACACCGAAGACATTACATAGAAACAGGGATCGGGTTTCAGGAATCAAAGACCAGTACGCAGTGCTTGTCGGGATTTCTGATCTCTGGCTCCTGATCTCTGCTTTTCGCTTTGTATTCGCCGGGCTTCTCGCGTTACTCTCGATTAGAGTCCCATGACCGGCCGTCTGCCCACTTCCGACCAGCTCCCCGACCCGTTCGCCTGCTTCCATCCCGTCACGGCGGCGTGGTTTCGCGCGGTTTTCGATGCGCCCACCGCGCCGCAGCGCATGGGCTGGCCGGTCATCGCTCGCGGCGAGAACGCGCTCATCCTGGCGCCCACCGGAACGGGCAAAACGCTGGCCGCGTTTCTGTGGTGCCTCGACCGGTTGATGCTGGGAGACAGGGACAATGGGACAAAGAGACAAGGGGACAAAGCCACCCCACGGTCCGGCAATGAGCAGCGCGGCTGCCGCATTGTCTATGTTTCGCCGCTCAAAGCGTTGGCGGTCGACGTCGAGCGGAACCTGCGCTCGCCGCTGGCCGGCATCGCCAATATGGCGCGCCGCATGGCTGTTCCGTTTCGCGAGCCAGCCATCAGCGTGCGCACCGGCGACACGCCGCAGCGCGAGCGCGCCCGCTTTGCGCACCGCCCGGCCGACATCCTTATCACCACCCCCGAGTCGCTCTACCTCATCCTCACTTCGCGAGCCGCCGAGGCACTGCGAACCGTCGACACCGTCATCATCGACGAGATTCACGCCCTGGTGCCCACCAAGCGCGGCGCGCATCTTTCGCTGACTCTTGAACGGCTGCAGGCGCTGACGGCCCGGTCGCTGCAGCGCATCGGGCTCTCCGCCACGCAACGCCCGCTTGAAGAGGTAGCGCGGTTTTTAGGCGGAATCGAAATACAGGGACAAAGGGACAAAGGGATAGAGGAACAAAGAGAACTGGGATCAGGGATTAGGGATCAGAGGTCGGAAAAGGCCGAACTCGAGACTTCGGAATCGCCCAGCGGCGCAGTGGAAGTCCGTGTCCCTTTGTCCTTGTGTCCCTCTGTCCCTGAGGACGCAGAAGCGTTCGCCCTCCGCTACCGTCCCGTCACCATCGTCAACGCCGTCGCACCCAAGCAGCTCAAGCTGCGCATCGAAGTCCCTGTCGAAGACATGGCGCGCCTGGGCGAGATGGAGGAGATTCCCTCCGGACCGGCCTCGCAGACGCCGCGCCGCATTTCGATCTGGAACGCGATTCACCCGCGGCTGCTGGAGATGATCCGCGCCCGCAATTCGACCATTTTGTTCGTGAATGCGCGACAGATCGCCGAGCGGCTGGCCGGCGCGCTTAACGACCTGGCCGGAGAGCCCATTGCCCGCGCCCATCACGGCTCGCTGGCCGCGGCGCAGCGCTCGGTGATCGAGGAGCAATTAAAAGCCGGACAGATTCGTGCCCTCTGCGCCACTTCCACGCTCGAATTAGGCATCGATATGGGCGCCGTCGATCTCGTCATCCAGATCGAGTCACCGCCCTCGGTCGCCAGCGGCATGCAGCGCATCGGCCGCGCCGGCCATCACGTGGACGCCGTCAGCGAAGGCGTTCTCTTTCCCAAGTATCGCGCCGACCTGGTCGCCTGCGCCGCCGTCACTCGCGCCATGCACGAAGGTCGTATCGAGTCCACGCGCTTCCCCCGCAATCCGCTTGACGTCCTCTGCCAGCAGTTGGTAGCGATCGTAGCGCACCCGCCGGCGAAGGCAGCGAACAGGGGAGCGAGAGAACAAGAGTACAAGGGAACGAGGGAACAAGGGAACGAGAAAATACGAACTGCCGGAAGAAATGGCAAACAGTCAAGAAACTTGGGTGCCCCCGGTCTCGATTTTGAGACCGGGAAAACCGCATCTCCCGAAGTCCCCGTCGATTTTCTCTTCGACCTGGTCCGCGGCGCCGCGCCCTTCGGTTCCCTCACCCGCTCCGCCTTCGAAGGTGTCCTCGACCTGCTCAGCGGCCGTTATCCTTCCGACGAATTCGCCGAGCTGCGCCCGCGCCTCACCTGGGACCGCATCCGCAACGTAGTCTCTGCGCGCGAGGGCGCGGCGCGGTTGGCAATTCTCAACGCCGGCACCATCCCCGATCGCGGACTCTACGGCGTGTTTCTTGCCTACACCGACGGCAAAGCCGTGCGCGTGGGCGAGCTCGACGAGGAGATGGTCTTCGAATCGCACCCCAACGAGACCTTCATTCTCGGCGCGTCCACGTGGCGCATCGTCGATATCACGCATGATCGCGTGACCGTAACGCCCGCCCCCGGCGAGCCCGGCAAAATGCCTTTCTGGAAAGGCGACGGACCCGGCCGGCCGCTGGAGTTTGGCCGCCGCATCGGCGCCATGGTGCGCGAGCTGCGCGCGTTGCCGCAACCGGCCGCGCTCACCCGCCTGGTCGCCGAGCACGATCTCGATCCCGGCGCCGCAGAAAATCTGCTGCGCTTTCTCGCCGACCAGGCCGAAGCCACCGGCCAGGTTCCCGACGACCGGACGATTGTGATTGAACGGACGCGCGATGAGCTGGGCGACTGGCGCGTCTGCGTGCTCTCGCCTTTCGGCAGCCGCATACACGTTCCCTGGGCCATGGCGGTGAGCGCGCGCATCCGCGCCGCCGGCGGTCCGGAGGTGGAAACGCTGTGGGGCGACGACGGTTTTGTGCTGCGCTTCCCCGATACCGATGAGCCGCCCGACTCCGATTGGATTCTGGTCGAATCCGCCGAAGCCATGCAGCTTGTGCTGCGCCAGCTTGGCTCAACCGCGCTCTTTGCCGGGCGTTTTCGCGAGGCTGCCGGGCGCGCGCTCTTGCTGCCGCGCCGCCGCGCCGATCAACGCTCCCCGCTTTGGCAACTGCGCAAGCGCTCTTACGATCTGCTCGGCGTGGCCTCGCGCTATCCGTCGTTCCCGCTCCTGCTTGAGGCCTATCGCGAGTGCCTGCGCGATGTCTTCGACATGCCGGCGCTCATCGAAACCCTGCGCGCCATCGAGCAGCGCCAGGTGCGGGTGCATGTCGTCGAAACGCGCAAGCCGTCTCCTTTCGCATCCTCGCTGCTGTTCAGCTACGTTGCCAATTTTCTTTATGACGGCGATGCGCCGCTGGCCGAGCGCCGCGCGCAGGCGCTCACCATCGACCAGGAGCAACTGCGCGAGCTGCTCGGCGAGGCCGACCTGCGCGAGCTGCTCGACGCCGATGCCATTGCCGAAGTGGAAGAGGCAGCGCAGTGCCTGGCCGAGAGCTACCGCGCCCGCTCCGCCGACGGCATTCATGATCTGTGTCTGAAGCTCGGCGATCTCTCCCGCGAAGAGCTGGCGCGGCGCGTGGTTTCGCCGGACTTGCTCACGAACGTTGACCGCCTCATTCGCGCGCGGCGCTTGCTCGACCTGCGCATTGCCGGAGAAAAACGCCTCGTCGCCGCTGAAGATGCGGCGCGCTATCGTGACGCGCTCGGCATTCCCCTGCCGCCGGGCCTGGCCGTGGCGCTACTCGAACCGGTTGCGCACCCGGTGCTGGAGCTGGTGCGGCGCTATGCGCGCACGCATGGACCCTTCACCACGCGCGAGGCCGCGGAGCGCTTCGCGCTCGACGCCGAGGCCGTGGAGAACGGACTGCGTCAGCTCGCGCAGGAGGGCCGGGTGCTCGAAGGCGGATTCCGCCCCGGCGGTCTTCATCGCGAGTGGTGCGATGCGGAAATTCTGCGCCAGATTCGCCGCAAGTCGCTGGCCAGGCTGCGGCGCGAGGTTGAGCCGGTGGAGCAGCACACACTGGCCCGCTTCCTCACCCACTGGCAGGGACTGCTCACGCCACGTCGTGGAGGCCCGGCGCATCTCGACGCGCTGCTCGACGCCATCGAAAATCTGCAGGGCGCGCCACTGCCTGCCTCGCTGCTTGAAACTTCGATCCTGCCCGCGCGCATTGCCGATTACGCTCCTGCTGGCCTCGACACGCTGATTGCCGCTGGCGAAGTGGCGTGGGCCGGCGTGGAACCGATCGGCGAGCGCGATGGCCGCATCGCGCTCTTTCTCGCCGACAAATTGCCGTTGCTGGCGCAATCGCGGCCGATTGTCGAACCGCTCACCGAGCGCGAAGAGAAACTCCTCGACGTGCTGGCCTCAACCGGCGCAAGCTTCTTCGATCCGCTGCACCAGGCCTTAGGCGGCGGCTATCCCGGCGAGACCATGGATGCATTATGGAGTCTCGTCTGGCGCGGGCTCATCACCAACGATTCGCTGCACGCGCTGCGCGCCTACACCGCGCGGCCGGAAAGCGCGCGCACGCCACGCCGCCTGCAAACCGGCGCCGTCTTCCGCTCCCGCCGCACCACGCCGCCCAACGTGCAGGGCCGCTGGTCATTGCTGCCGCTGCGGCCGCCTAACGGGTCCGGGGGAGCCAGGAGTGCTTTGAAAAGGCACGGCTTTAGCCATGCCGATTCTGCACAGGTGGATGTTGCGCCTTTAGCCACGGAGGGGATGTCCTCCCTCGGCGAGCCGGCGCCTCCGGGGCTAAAGCCGGGAGAATTTTTATCCCCTGCATTCGGCGCGGCTCACGCCATGCCCTTTCAAAGCAACTTCCCCACGGCAACCGAGGCCAGCCACGCCCTCGCCCTGCAACTCCTCAGCCGCTACGGCATCCTGCTCCGCGAATCGGTCGCCGCGGAAAACGTCCTCGGCGGATTCAGCGCCGTCTACGACGTGCTCAAGGCGCTCGAAGAGAGCGGCCGCATTCGCCGCGGCTATTTTGTTGCCGGCCTCGGAGCCACGCAATTCGCGCTGCCGGCCGCAGTCGATTTGCTGCGCCAGTTGCGAACCCCTCCGCCCGCTGAAAAGCCGGAGTTTGTGCAGCTCGCCGCCACCGATCCGGCCAACCCCTACGGCTCCGCATTGCGCTGGCCCGCTCTACCGGCGATGGAAGAAGATTCCGAGTCCGCGCCCCGCATCCTCACCCGCGCCACGTACGCGGAAGTCATCCTGCGCAACGGCCAATTGGTTGCGTGGCTGCGGCGCGGCAATCCCAACCTGCTGGTGTTTTTGCCCGCCGAAGAGCCGGAGCGTTCACAAGCAGCGTCGGGTCTCGCGCATTTCCTCTGCAACAAGGGACAAGAACGAATGCGAGCCCACAGCCATGACGGCGTGCTCATCACCACCATCAACGGCCAGCCGGTGGCCGCGCATTGCATGGCCCGCTTCTTAATGGATGCCGGCTTCCATCCCGGCCCGCTCGGCATGCACCTGCGCCGCATCCCGCTGCCGGTGGGGCAGGCGCGCGGCACTCATGCAGGAGACGTTCAATGATCGTTCGCGTTCTGAGGCAATCGGCGCCATGCATTCCCTCAAGGGCTAAAGCCCACGTCGATTTTGCTGGCTGTTTCGGCACCACTGAAGCCGTGCCTCGTTACAAAGCTCCTCCAACAGGAGTTTCGCCGCAGACTATAGAGATCGGCGTTATGCAGGAATGGCGCCATGCCTGAAGGCGATACCATCTTTCGCACGGCGCGCTCTTTGGGACGCGCGCTCGGCGGCCAGGCCGTAACCGGCTTCCGCTCCACCTACCCGAACCTCACCCGCTTTCACGACCACGCGCCCCTCACCGGCCGCACCGTGGAGCGCGTGGAGTCGCGCGGCAAGTGGCTGCTGATTCATTTTTCCGGTGGCGCCACCCTGGCCACGCACATGCTCATGAACGGGAGCTGGCACATCTACCGGCACGGCGAGCGCTGGATGCAGCCGCGCTTCAATATGCGCATCGTCATCGAGAACAGCCAATATATCGCGGTGGGATTCAAGGTGCCGATGGCGGAGATGCACACCGCGGAATCGCTCCGGCGCAACCGGCGCATTCCATGCTCTGAGATCGACGTTCTCAGCGCCCGGTTCAACGCCGCCGAGGTCACGCGCCACCTGCTCGCGCATCCCGGCGAAACCATCGCCGACATGCTCCTCGATCAGTCCGTGCTGGCCGGCGTGGGCAATGTCTTCAAGTCGGAAGTCTGCTTTGTCACCGGCATCCATCCCTATTGCAAAATTGCAGCGCTCTCTGCCGAACAGGTAGAGGCGGTGATCGCAATTTCGCGCAAACTGGTCGGCGCGAACGTGCTTGAAGATTCCGGCGACCGCGTCGTGACGTATTTGGGCCGCGGCCGGCGCACCACGCACGCGTCGGACCCCGGCGCCAGCCTCTGGGTCTACGGCCGCGCAGGCCAGCCCTGCCGGCGTTGTGGCGAACGAATCCGCCGCCGCATTCAGGGCCACGATGCCCGCGTCACCTTCTGGTGCCCGCAGTGCCAGCCCATGCCGGATGGCTCCAATATCGACGGGTAAGCGGCGAAGGGAACCAGGGGCTCTCAGGGCCCCGTAAGGGCAAGCAAGATAACCCGGTTTCAGCCGGGTCTCATCTCACCACGAATGTCATCCTGAGCGCAGCGAGGGATCTGCGGTTGTCTTTCGCCTCACACCACCTGGATCCGCCGCGCACCCGATTCCTGTTAGGATTTCAGTCCATGACGCCCAGCCCCGAAGATCTGGCGGCACAGTATGCGCAGATGAGTGAGACGGAACTGATGGAACTGGCTCGCTCGTACGATGGCCTGCTGGAAGTTGCACAGGTGGCGTTGCGTGCGGAATTTGCGCGGCGCGGGCTTGAGCCTCCGCTGGTGGAAGAGCCAGAGGAATGGGAATTTCGCCGCCTGGTGACGGTACGGCGTTATCGGGACCTGGCGGAGGCATACGTGGGACGTTCGCTGCTGGAATCGGCGGGTATTCCAGCCTGGGTTGCAGATGAGAATCTCGTGCGGATGGATTGGTTCTATTCCAATCTGGTGGGCGGTATGCGATTGCAGGTTGACGAAAGCGACCAAGCGGCTGCACGGGAGATTCTGGAGAAAGAGGCTCCGAAGACAATCGCGTATGGCGAGGGGGAAGTCTTCGTACAGCCAACCTGCCCAAAGTGCGGATCGGCCGCGATTACACTGGGCTCCGGGACGGAGCACGGGCGGTCGCTTGTGGCGCTCTATTTCCTGGCGATTCCAGTGCCGCCAAGAGAGGCGGCCTGGCATTGCGAGGCATGTGGCGCAGAGTGGGTGGATGACGGAAACGGCGAGCCACTCGGATAGGGTTCCTGCGCTTCTTGCTCGCCTGAGCATTGACGGCGTGTGGAAGAGGAAACTACGCAGCCGATTCAACGGCGCATCGTGGGCGAACTGGAGATCTCCAAAATCCTGAGGCCAGGGTCGGAACGATCGAGTTCACCCCGCAGCCACCTGCCGCGCCTCGCGATACCGCCCCAGTTCCTTCACCATTCCGCAATGCCGGCCCAGCGCCGCCAGGGCGCGCGATCCCTCGTCACCTGACCCAATCTGGCAATCCACGTAGAAAACGTACTCCCACGGCTTGCCGTGCACCGGGCGCGACTCGATCTTGGTCAGGTTGGTGCCCAGCGCCGAGAGCTCATTCAACGCGCCGGCGAGCGAGCCTGGCCGGTGCTCCACGCTGAAAGCCACGCTGATTTTGTTGGCATCCGGATCGAACTCCGCCTCGGCCGCGCGCCGCACCAGGAAAAAACGCGTGTAGTTTTCGGGATTGTCTTCAATGTCCGTCTCCAGCACTACGGCGCCGTAATGACGGGCCGCAGCCTGGCTAGCAATCCCCGCCACATGAAGATCGCCTAGCTCGGCAAGCTGCTTCACGCTGCCCGCCGTGTCGTAAAACGCAAACGCCTCCATGCGCGGATGCGCGGCGAGGAAGCGCCGGCACTGCGCCAGCGCCACCGGATGCGAAAAAACGCGATCAATCTCGCCGGTCGCCGCGCCCGATCGTGCAATCAGGTTATGTCGGATGCGCAGCAGCGTCTCGGCCGTCACCTTCACATCGTGCTCCAGCAACAGGTCGAAATGCTCCAGAACCGAGCCGGCCAGGCTGTTTTCAATGGGGATGACGGCTGCGTCTACGTTGGCGATTCCCGAGCTGGGGGCCAGCGCGGCAAACACTTCGGCTGAAAGCGCGCAGGGCACAATCTCCGCGTCCGGCACCAGCTTGAGCGCCGCTTCGTGGCTGAACGAGCCCGGTTCTCCTTGTATGGCGATCTTCATTCCGTGGTTTCCTGCTTCTCGACCGCGCGCAGTGATCGTATCGCCGAATTGGTTTGGCTGCGCTACAGGCTTCCAATCTGCAAAAGAATTTCTGCAAGCTGTTCAGGAGCAGAAAAGAAAGGCGAATGGTCGGTGTCGATCGAATAGGTCCGCGTGCACGGCGACTGCTTCTGCATCTCCCGCTGCAACATCGGCGTTATCGTCCGGTCGCGCGCGCACTCAACGTAATAGCGCGGAATTTGACCCCAGCGCTCCGCCGTGGATGTGACCAGTGTTTCGAAGGGCTGGGCGGACTGATTCACGAGATGGGACTGAGCGAACGCTATGTCTTTGTCCGCGCAATTTGCGTAGAACGCCTCCCGGCAATATTCGGCCTTGAATCCCACGACTCCTTCTGAAACCGCGGCAATCGTGGCCGGGTTGACCATGCTCTCCCGATCTTTTTGTGCCCAGCTCATCAACGATTCGCCATTGCGTGGTAAAAAGGCGGTTACATAAACGAGCGCTCGAACCTGCAAGGGGCGGTTTTCGGCTGCCTGAGTAATGAGCACGCCTCCCATGCTGTGGCCGACTAGGATCACAGGCTCCGATTGCGCCTCCACGATTTCGCAAATGCGGTCGGTGTAGGTCTTGAGCGTCACAGTTTCCGCGGATGTCTTATCATCTCCATGTCCCGGCATATCGGGCGCAAGAACCTTGTGGCCCCGCGCTTCGAGCAGAGGTACAACCTTGCGCCAGCACCAGCCGCCATGCCAGGCACCATGAACCAGGAGATAGGTTGACATAGTTGCGACTCTAGCAGAGGCCGGAGAAGGCCGGCAATAAGATAAGACTGCCAGCTCGGAGATGCGCTTCACCGCTTCTCGCCGCAGGTAAGCGGCGTCTGGTTCCTAGAATTGCTTTAACGCCGCATCCACAAATCCGCGGCCACAAAGCACAGGAACACCATCGCAATCACGCCGTTCATGGTGAAAAACGCCGCGTTCAGCCGCCGCAGGTCGCGCGGCGAAACCAGCGCGTGCTCGTAGGCCAGCAGCAGGCCCACTGCCGCCACGCCCAGCCATCCCGCCACGCCAAAATGAAATAGCCGGCCCAGCCACACCAGCAGTCCCAGCATGGCCAGGTGCATCAGACGCGCCGTCCAGAACGCTGCGGCCAGCCCATGCGCCTGCGGCAGGCTGTTCAGCCCCACTTGCCGGTCGTGCTCGTAGTCCTGGCAGGCATAAAGCACGTCGAAGCCTCCCGCCCACAGCGTGACTGCCGCAGCCAGCACCAGAATGCGCGCATCGAGGCTGCCGCGCACCGCGACCCACGCGGCCGGCGGCGCCAGGCCCAGCGCCAGGCCCAGCCCCAGGTGCGACCAGCGTGTAATGCGCTTCAGGTAGCTGTAACCCAGCAGCACCACCAGCACCACCGGCGAAAGCGCCAGCGTGAGCCGGTTCAGTTCGCCCGCCGCCAGCAGAAACACGGCTACCGCCACGCAGGTAAATCCCAGAACAAAGCTGCGTGTGAGCAGGCCGGCCGGAATGGCGCGCGAGCGGGTGCGCGGATTGGCGGCGTCCAGGTCCGCGTCTGCCCAGCGGTTAAAGGCCATGGCTGCCGAACGCGCCGAAACCATGGCCACCAGGATCCACCCCACGGTGCGCGCCGCCGGCAATCCGTGCGCGGCCAGCAGCATCCCCGTAAGCGCAAAGGGCAGCGCAAATACCGAGTGTTCCCACTTGATCATCTCCAGCGTGGTGCGCGTTTTGTCGAAGAGGCCGGCCATCGTGTATGTATTTCAATGTAATCGAGTGAGGCGCGCGGCCGCCCTGCTCATAGGCGGCCGGACACGGCACCTGCCGCGGTAAACACCCACTTGTGATAAGGATCACGTATAGTTGCACCCAAACGATGGAATGATTACGTTAGATCATTCGATGGGCTACTTATCACAATTCTCCCAAGGAAGCGTCCCCGTGCACTTCGATCCATCCGCGTTCGTGGCCGATAACGAGCTCGTTGAAGCGCTGGAAAAGCGCTCGCTGCCCTTCCCTTGCGGAAAGGATCAGGTTCTCTTCCGCCAGGGCGACCCGCCCACAGGACTTTACCTTCTCCGTGAAGGCCGGGTGACGCTCTCTATCGATGGAGCTGCCGGAGAAGCGATTCTGTGCATGGTCGCCACTCCGGGGTCGCTGCTGGGGCTGCCAGGGCTGCTCGGCAATCAGCCGTACTCCATGACCGCGCGGGCCGACCAGGGCGCGCAGGTGCGCTACATCAGCGGCGCGGAGTTTCGAGCCTTCATGCAGTCGGACCCGCAGCTCGCGCTCAAGATATTGCAGGTGCTGGCCGCCGAAGTGCGCACCGCCCGCCGCGCGCTGTATTAACCCCGTTTCCCCACGCGCCACTTGTCCTCTGGCTCCCTCGTTCCCTTAGTCCCTTAGTCCCTCGTCCCTGTCACCCCACACCTGCTACACTCTCTCCGTAATGCTCCTTGCCACTGCTCTGATCGCGGTCGCCGCGTACTTGCTCGGCTCCATTCCGGCCGGGTATCTGCTGGTCCGCCTCTTCCGCAATCAGGACATTCGCGCCGTCGGTAGCGGCAACATTGGCGCCACCAACGTGCTGCGCGCCGGCGGCAAGGGATTGGGCGCGGCCACCTTCCTGCTCGACATGCTCAAGGGCTGTGCCGCCGTCTGGCTGGGCACTGCGGTCTGGACCTGGATGGTGGTGGGCATCTACGTGGTGCCGCGCGCGCCGCAGCAGGATTTCGAGGCTCTCGCCGCCTTCTTCGCGGTCATCGGCCACATGTTTCCGGTATGGCTGCGCTTCAAGGGGGGCAAGGGTGTCGCTACCGGCTTCGGCGTTTTCCTGGTGGCCGCGCCGTGGGCCGCGCTGGCCGCCATCACCGTCTTCTTCCTGGTGCTCGCTCTCAGCCGCTATGTCTCGCTCGCCTCCATCCTCGGCGCCGCCTCATTCCCCGTCTTTGCCTGGTTCTTCACCCACGGCGACCGGCCGGCCTTCTTCATCGCCGTGCAGGTTGCGGTCGCGCTGCTCATCATCGCCAAACACCGCCAGAACATTCAGCGCCTCTTTGCCGGCACGGAACACCGTTTCGGACCCGGGCAACCCGCATGAGCAAAATCTTCGTTGTAGGTTCCGGCGCGTGGGGAACCGCCATCGCTCTCTCGCTCCACCGGCGCGGCGGCCACCACGTTGCGCTGTGGGCGCACAGCCTTGAAGAGGCCGAGGCGATTCGCGCAGCAGGCGAAAACCTCCAGTTCCTGCCCGGTTTTCCCATACCCGCTTCCATCGCCATCACCGGCGATTGCGCCGCCGTGCGCGACTCCGAAATCGTGGTCTCCGTGGTGCCATCGGAGTTTCTGCGCGCCACCATGAGCCGCCTGTGCCCTTATCTGCACCAGAGCCAGGTCGTCGTCAGCGCCACCAAGGGCATTGAAGACGGCACCTGCCTGCGCATGACAGAAGTCCTCGCGAAATGCCTGGTGCCTTCAAGCGTTCAGCAGGGTATGGGCTTTAGCCCGTACATGAAGTCCGCGAAATCGGAAGGGGCTTTAGCTCCTGAGGGCCAATCGCCGTTATCTCTGCCCATCGGCGCGTTGTCCGGCCCCAGCTTCGCTTACGAAGTGGCGCAGGGCCAGCCCACCGCGCTTACTGTGGCTTTCCCTGACCGCGCCATCGCCGCGCGCATTCGGCAGGAGTTTGCTTCGGAAACCCTCCGCCTCTATACCTCGACCGATGTAACCGGCGTAGAGCTGGGCGGGGCTCTCAAGAACGTGATCGCCATCGCCGCCGGCATCGCCGCCGGCGTCGGCCTTGGCCACAACTCCACCGCCGCGCTCATCACGCGCGGCATCGTTGAAATCACGCGCCTCGCCGTCGCCTGTGGAGGCCGCCATGAAACCCTCGCCGGGCTCTCCGGCGTGGGCGACCTGGTGCTCACCTGCACCGGCTCGCTGAGCCGCAATCGCACCGTCGGCCAGGCGCTGGGCGAGGGGCGCAAACTGCCTGAGATTCTTCAGTCGCTGGGCGGCAAGGTGGCCGAGGGTGTGCTCACCACGCGCGCCGCGCTCGGCCTCGCCCGCAGGCACGGCATCGAAATGCCCATCACCGAGCAGATGGAGCTGATCCTGAACGAAGGCAAGGACCCGCGTGAGGCCATCCGTGCGCTGATGCTGCGGCCGGGGAAGGATGAGCACTGAGGGGGCAGCGGGCTAAGGGAGCGAGAGAGCAGGAAAGCTGATAGCTGGTTCTCGGGAGCGAGATCTTTTCACAGCATTGATGGGAACCGGCGTTATAGGATTGCCGTAAGTCTTACCAGAGGTCCGGTCCATGCCTTCCCCTGCCGCTCCGGTTACT
>JASHRF010000060.1 GCA_030037545.1 Acidobacteriaceae bacterium
ACCAGGCGAGCCTTTTCCTTAGCCGCCTCGGCGTCTTCCTGCGCATGGATGGCCTTCAGCATCGCAGCTACTTCCTTCACCTTGCCGGTAGGCACCGCCGTCCACACGTTGCGATAGAAATGCACCACGCAACGTTGCCACCTCGCTTCCGGGTAGAACTCGGCCAGGTTCTCCACCAGTCCCAGGCACTTGTCGGAGACGAACAGCTCGACACCCTTCAGCCCGCGCTGCTTCAGCTCACGCAGGAACCCCGTCCAGCTCGGCCCATCTTCCTTGGCGCCTTCGCTCACTCCCAGAATCTCGCGGTAGCCTGTCTGCGCCACGCCGATCGCAATCAGCACCGAGACGTTCTTCACCTCGCCGCCCCACGAGCGCTTCAGCCACAAGCCGTCGAGGAACACATACGGGAAGTCGCCCACCAGCGGCCGCTCGCGCCACTCGTCGATCTTGCCGTAAATCTTCTGGTTCAACTCGCTCACCGTCGAGGCCGACACCCGCGTGCCCCACAGCGCCTGCGTGATGTCTTCCACCCGCCGCACGCTCACTCCCGCCAGGTACATCTCGATCAGCGCCTCTTCCACCGACGACTCCCGCCGCCGGTAGCGCTCGATGATCGCCGTCTCAAACGGCAACGAACGCAGCTTCGGCACCGTCAACGTCACTTCGCCGGCCTTGGTCTGCAGCTGCCGATCATAGCTGCCTGCCCGCGTATCCTTGCGGCCGTCTGTACGCTCGTACTTCCTGGCTCCGCATAGCCGGTCCGCTTCCGCGTCCAGCAGCGCGTTCAACGTCTCCTCCACCGTCGACCGCACCACCTCGTCCAAATGCGCCTGGATGCGCCCTTCGTCGATCTGCACTACCGGCCCGACGACCGGCTTTACTCCACTGGCTGACCCAACTTCCGCTGCCATGGTTGGCTCCATCGTCCTCGCCTCAGAGGTCTTGCTCCCCCTGCTTGTACCAACCTACCAAGCTCCATCGCCAATCAAATGTGCGAAAAATAGCGTACGTTATCGCCAACAACAGCACAACCCACACCCAGTACGCCGCGCCGCACAGGAAAAATGCTGCGCAGCGGAGCCGCAGCGACTCACCCTACCAGCAACGGACCACGCAGCGCGATAACCCGACGCAAGTGCTCATCTAGCAAGCCGTGGATTACCTCATTCGCAGCTTGAAACAGGCAAGAGCGAGACCTTGACCGCGTACCTGAAGGCAATGGCGCGGTTCGGAGGCAGGGCAAATCGCCCTGGCACCCACAGGTCCACGTTAGACAGGAGATTCGAAACCGGCGCGCGCTCTCGATTCCGGCATCGATTGCAACCTGCGGCTATCCAGGATCATGGCCGTCGGCTGGCTCTTGCGTCCCGCAAATTCGCGCAGCAGCATGCGCAGATCCTCAACCATCGTCTCCAAACACGCTTCCTTATAGCGGATTTTCCGATGCCAAGGTATCTTCCGGCCGCTTCGAATGAGCCCTTTTCTGCCACCGCGAGAATAGCGATCTGCGCATCCATCGTTATCCTGAGTTGGCGCATCGCTGACACCTCGAATCGAGATCCGTAAACCAAGGCGATCAGGAGAAACGGAAGAGGTACAGCTGATTCTGAATAATGTTATGGTGCTCCCCACCTTCAGTTTGTAAAGCATTATCGACGCCGATTTGAGATCAGATCTAATCCGACGTGATGAAGATGCTCAAGCATCGCGTGTTCCGCTTCGTCGCCCTCGCCCTTGAGAATGGCGTCCACGATTCTCCGATGGTGATCGACCATTTGCTTACAATCAGGAGCGCTTGCGCCGGTGATTTCCCGGCTCCGGCGTAAGAGCCGGGCGAGCGCATTATTTAATTCGTTCAGAATCGGGTTACCAGCCGCTTCAATGATGGCGGTATGCAGCAGCAGGTCGTGTTCGGCAATGCCGCTCCAATCGGGGGCATTCTCGATTCTGGAACATTCCTCCTCGATGTGCCGCATTTGCGATTCATTGGCACGTGTTGCCGCTAGCCGCGCGGCTTTCGGTTCAAGCATCTTTCTCACTTCCAGCAGGTCCAGCAGGTTTACATCGGTGCGGCGCAATTCCACTCGCGCAGGCCATCCGGCACGCAGACCTTCCAGCGACTTGATATAGGTGCCGTCCCCGCGGCGGCTTTCAAGCACATCGAGAATGCTGAGCGCCTTAATACCCTCCCGAATCGCCGGACGGCCGACGCCGAGCTTGTCGGCCAAGACCCGCTCTGGCGGAAGAGCCATGCCGGGTGCGTAACCACCCTCATCAATGAAATCCCGCAGCATGGAGAGAACTTTTGAAGGGTCGGAGCGCTGGCGAAATGACGGTTTGCGTGATTGGTAAGACCTATTAACGGCAGTCGGCATTATGATGGCTCCAATCCGTTTGGGAAACGCCGATGAACTGCCTCGACGCGCCTCGCTAAAACTCACCAGCAGTATACGCGAGCTTGCAAATTCTGGTGCAATAAGCAGTATGATGGTCTTGCGCTTTCCGCTGGTCTTAATCCTATAATAAAGGCAAGACCATTCAGGGAACACCAGTTCAAGCTGTCCCAGCTCAAGCGCTTTAACTCATTGAAAAATTTATACATAAAGATGCTAGTTGACAGAGCCTATTGCCGTATGCACTAATTGGCACGTCTTCTGAAAATTGGTAAGACCAATATGGAGGCTGAAATGGCTGTGACGAAGGAATCGGCAAAGGCACTGCGGGCGTTAGGCCAGCCGGGCTCATGGTTGGCAATGATGCTCGTGTTTGCGCTTGCTTTAGCGGCAGGTATCCCAGCGTTGGCGCAGGTCGGCAATTCTCGTATTCGCGGGGTCGTCACCGATCCGCAGGGTGGGGTTATCCCTCATGCCCAGGTTGTATTGACGAATGAAGAGACGGGCGTGAAGTCGACGACCCTTTCCGATGGGCAGGGGGAATATGTGTTCCCCGAAGTTCCGCTGGGCAGGTACGAAATACGGGTAGATGCCAAGGGCTTTAAGACATTTCAGCATGCTGACCTGGTGCTGACCGCTGATCAACACCTCACCCTAAATGTGCCTATGGCTTTGGGCTCCGCAACAGAGATTGTGACCGTAACCGGTGAAGGCAGCCTCGTTGACACCCAGACCGGCGCGATCAAAAGCATTGTCGACCAGAAGAGCATCCGGGATTTGCCGCTCGAAAGCCGCGATGTGCGTCAGCTCGTGGCTCTTACTCAGGGCGTGATTGCGGTCGGGCCTACCTTCAACTCCGAGATCCAGAGTTCCACGCTACCCGGAACTCCGGATTTTACCTTCGACGGTGGACGCGAAAACACAGTGAATTACCTGCTGGATGGGGTAGACAACAATGATCCTTACACAAATGTCCCCGCTCCCTACCCGGACCCCGACGCGCTGTCTCAGTTCAGCGTGCAGACCAGCAACTTCGATGCGGAATACGGCAGGAACTCCGGCGGCATTGTCGATGCCATCACCAAATCGGGGAGCAACCGTTTGCACGGCAGCGCCTATGAATTTCTGCGGGACAGCACATTCGGTCTGGATGCGAATGACTGGGGAACCAATCATTACACGCCGAATGCTCCGGAACCGTTCCTGCTCCAGCATCAGTTTGGTGGGTCGCTGGGCGGTCCCGTCTACATTCCGCATATCTACAACGGCCGTGATAAGTCTTTCTGGTTTGTTGCGGACCAGCAGACGATTATCCATACGGCGGGCTCGGCTGCTAGCGTCACAATTCCAACTCCGGCCCAACGCGGGGCGACCAGCGCAAATGGCTGCAATGGTGCGGACCTTTCCTATTTCCTCCCCAGTAACCTCGCAAACCATTCCCAGGACAGTCGCAGCTTCATTGTGACGAATCCCATTACAGGCTCGCCATTTACCAACAACTGCATACCTGCGGCGATGCTGGATAAAGCCGCAACCCAATTTTTTACCGACTACATGCCCGCTGCGCCAAACAGCACCGACCCCGCAACCCCGAACAACTATAGTTTTGCCGCGCCTCCCAGCGACACGGACCAAAACCAATTGACGGTTCGCGGCGATCAGAAGCTTTCCAACGCGAATCACCTGACGTTGCGCTATTACCGCTTCGGCTATAGCAGTGGCGAGGCGGCGGTATTGCCGACCAATATTGCATACGGAACCGCCGGTTTTCTTGGGAGCGTAGACAATGCCGCTGTCGAGCTGACTACGGTATTTTCGCCGCATCTGGTCAATCTGGCCTACATCGGATATGCGCACATCTTCAGCTTTCCGGGCGCTCCTCCGCCGGGATACCCTACCTCTCACTCTCTAGGCCTCAACGTCTTCAGCATTCCACCGAACCCGTTGGATTTCGGCATCACTGGATGGACCGGGGCGGCTGGCACCGGCGCTGGAAGTCTTCCCAATGACCGCAACGGCTTTCCCATCGGGGATACGCTCAATTATCAATTCGGAAACCATTCATTGAAATTCGGCGCTCAGATCGAGCGGGTGCAGCAGTACTACGATTACAATGCGGCCTACCCCAACTTTTCTTTTAATGGAACCTTCAGTGGAGATGGTCTATCGGATTTTCTGATGGGGTATTTCTACCAACTAACGGAGGCAAGCCCGGAAATCCTGAATACGCGCTTCACTTCATGGGCGTTCTTTGGACAGGATAACTGGAAGGTGAACAATCGCCTGTCGCTGGATCTGGGTCTCCGGTGGGAGCCATGGCTGCCACCGCATTTTGTTGGCCCATTCAACCCGATCAGTGAAATCAGCGATTCCGCATTCGCCGCCGGCGTGCGCTCAACAGTTTTCCCAAACGCTCCTCCGGGATTGCTTTTCTACGGAGATAAGGGCGTTCCGCGGGGCGGGACAAATGCCGACTATAAAAATTTCTCTCCTCGGGTTGGCTTTGCCTATGAACTTGGTGGCTCGCAGAAGCAAGTGATTCGCGGGGCTTACGGCATCTTTTACGATCAACCGAAAAACGATCTCTACAATCACTTTCTGAATGGTGAGCCGTTCAATTTCACCGAATTTCTGACCAACACGAGTACCGCTCTTCTGAGTTGGGAGAACCCTTATAATGGGCAGCCGGATCCCGTGGGGACATTTGTCGGTGAAGGCACCAATCTCGGCCCAAGCGCCACCTTTACGTCAGATATAGCAGGCGAGCTGAGCTTTGAGACTTTTCACATGCCTTACATCCAGCAGTGGAATCTCACGTTGGAGCGGGAGTTGCCTTGGAATAGCCTTGCCAGGATCACCTATGTCGGCAATAAGGGAACGCACCTTGAATGGGCACGCGACGCGAACACACCGATTAACGGAACCGGACCGATCAGCACCTGGGCAAGTCCTGATGCCCGCCGTCCCTTGGCGCCCTATTTCAGCTATATCAATGGCCTGTACTGGGACGGCTGGTCTAACTACAACGGTTTGCAGTTGAGCTTCGAGCACCGCTTCTCGCATGGCCTCTCGGCCACGGCCAATTACGAATGGTCAAAGGCGATGGACAGCAACTCGGACTCTATGGAGTTTATCGCTCACGGCATTCAGAACCCGTATGACCTACCCGGCGAGTATGGACCTGCGGAGTACGATGTTCCCAATAACTTCGTCGCTTCCTTTGTATACGTGCTTCCGATCCCCAGCACGCACAATCGCTACCTCGACGAAGTTGCGCGCGGCTGGCAGCTCAACGGCATCGCCTCTGTTCATAGCGAAACCCCTTACAGCATTTTCATCACTGAAGACAACATGCTGAACACGGAGAATTATCAGCGCGCGAAGCTGACGGGAATCAGTCCGAGCCTGCCTCATCCCTCGCGCATTGCCTGGTACAACACGGCAGCTTACACCGACCAATACACAGCGCTCACCGCCACGGACATCTCAGGGAGGGATAGTGGGATTCGAGGGCCCGCATACAGCAATCTCGATGCGAGTGCGTTTAAGAACTTCACTATCGAAGGTGTTACTACACAATTCCGCGTGCAGACTTTCAACGCGGTTAACAATCCATCGCTGGGGATTGACGTAGGATCTCAATATCCCAGCAGCCCTGTGTTTGGGCAATTATCAACCTATAAGGGCGGGCGTATTGTAGAGTTTGGCATCCATACGTCCTTCTAGGTGGGTCCTCAGTCGCGCCTGAGATCCGGCTGTTTGCAGCATTTCAGGCGCTCCGGGTTGTCTATTGGCGGAAATGCAATATCATGCTTTTACCAGTTGCGAAAACGTGAAGAGCGGCTGCTTGCAAGCGCATTGGAGATATGTCGCGTGGAAATTACGCAGGTAAGGACTTGGCTGATCGAAGGAATCAAGTACAACTGGGTAATGGTCAAGGTCTACACCGATCAAGGGATCACTGGATCAGGCGAGGGCACGAACTGGCCTGGAAGCCCCCTGGTACTGGAAGCCTGCAGGCACGCAGGGGAATCCATCGTGGGCGAAGATCCGAGCCGGATCGACTACATTTGGACGAAGCTCTACCGCGACTTCAATTGGCTTGGACAGGCTGGACCGGTGTTGAGCGCGATCAGCGCGATCGACATCGCGTTGTGGGACATCGCTGGAAAGCGTGCGGGAATGCCGGTCTACCAACTGCTGGGCGGCGCATACCGCAAGAAGATTAAGTTGTATGCAAATTACTGGTTTCTGGGCGGTGAAGGCACACCGGAGAACTACGCACAGCAAGCTGCGGAAGTGAAGGCAAAGGGATTCACCGCCTGCAAAATGGACCCATTCGCTCACGTGAATTACTGGTATGGAGAGGATCTTTCTGACAACCTCAGCCTGACAGAGGGCCAGAAACGAACTGCAATCGAAAGACTTGTAGCGGTCCAGCAGGCAGTTGGCCCGGATTTTCCAATCGCGGTGGAAACCCACGCCATGCTGAACGGGCCCACCGCAATCGAGATGGCCCACCGCATCGCCGCAGCCGGAATCAACTGCATGTGGTACGAGGAGCCGGCCGGGCCTGAATTCCCCGATGAGATCGCTGCGATCAAGCGGCAGATATCTTTGCCGGTGTGCGTCGGTGAGCGGCTGCACTCGCGATTCATGGCGAGGCCGATCCTGGAAAAGCATGCTGCGGACATATTGATGCCCGACATCACGCGATGCGGTGGAATTGGCGAAATGAAGAAGATCGCGACTATGTGCGAGGCTTACAATGTGCCCATTGCCCCGCATAACCCGAATGGTCCGATTTCAACGATCGCTGCAGCCCACGTGATGGCTTCGGTTCCAAACTTTTTCTTTCAGGAGTTCATGGTGACAGACGTGCCATGGCGCGACGCGGTACTCGATAAACCGCTCCCGGTTCGTAATGGATTTTTTGAGCTTGATGACGCTCCGGGTCTCGGATTCGATTTGGTCGAAGAAGAGATGGAGCGGCATCCTGGCGTTACAAGCCGCCGGCCTGGGTTTTACATCTAGATTTGTTGTATTTTGGCAGCCGACAGCGGAGAACATGATGGAATGGAAGAACGATGCCGAACTTTTTCGCCTGATGCGTCAGCATCTCTTTTCGGCGATCATTGGCGATGTGCTCGATTTACACGGATTTCATCACCAATTCCTGATGCCGGAGTGCAGGCCGCTGGATCCGCACATGGTGGTTTGCGGCCGAGCTATGACGGTGCATGAGACGGATGTGTTTCAATTGCCAGATCCTCCCTTCGGATTGATGCTGAAGGCGCTCGACTCACTGCGGGAGCACGAGGTGTACGTTGCGGCGGGCTCTTCTGCCCGCTATGCGCTGTGGGGCGAATTGATGAGCACAGCCGCGCGCGCTCGTGGCGCGGTGGGTGCTGTGATGGCGGGTTATACCCGCGACACGAGCGGGATTCTGGCCATGGATTTTCCTGTCTTTTGTTACGGCAGCTATGCGCAGGATCAGCGCGGGCGTGGGCAAGTTGTCGATTTCAGAATTCCTCTTGAAATCAATGGAGTGACGATCCAACCAGGCGACATCATCTTTGGGGACATCGATGGTGTGGTTGTGCTGCCGAAAGAGATGGAGGGACCGGTGGTTACAACTGCTTTGGAGCAGGTGCGGAAGGAAAAGACCGCGCGCCAAATGCTTCTTGGTGGCGCTTCAGCGGAGAGCGTCTTTTCTGAAACCGGCGTGCTCTAAGAGGTTAGTGAAAGTATGAATTTCACAAACAAAGTGGCGGTAGTGACCGGCGCCGGATCCGGTATAGGGCAGGCATCTGCATTCGGCTTTGCATCGCGAGAAGCCGTTGTTGCTGTACTGGACCGTGATCGCGAGAGCGGGGAAGCCACAGCCGCTCACATTCGCCAGCAAGGGGGAACGGCCTCATTCTTCGCTGTCGATGTGAGTGTCCCCAATGAAGTGAAAAGCGCTGTTGAGGAGATCGTTTCCCGTTTCGTGGGTATCGATATACTCGCGCACTGTGCCGGTATTCAAAGCTATGGGAACGCCGTAAGCACGACAGAGGAGGGCTGGCGCAAAACGCTAGCCGTCGACCTTGACGGCGCATTCCTCGTCTCCAAATACGTCCTTCCGACAATGAAGAAGAGGGGCGGCGGTTCGATTGTAATTACAGGATCAACGCAGTCTCTGGTAGCACATCGCAACTCCGCGGCCTACGTGACCAGCAAACACGCGATAGTCGGTCTGGTCAGATCGATCGCATTGGACTTCGCTGCCAATAACATCCGGGCCAACTGCGTTCTTCCTGGAGCTATTGACACGCCCATGCTGCGCTGGGGAGCGGCGCGCGACCCCAATCCCGAGCGAGTGATCGAAGCATGCCATAAGCTCGCGCTTCTAGGGAGGATGGGAACACCGGAGGAAGTGGCCAATATGATCGTGTTCCTGTCGAGCGATCTGGCTTCTTACGTGACCGGAGCGACCGTCGTGGTCGATGGCGGACAGCTTGTCCCCTGCGGCGGAACAGCTTTCCAACTCATCGGAACGGGCGCGGAACCTGAGTAATTCCCACGGTCAGGAGTATGTTTGAGAAGTTTGGTTCACCTTAGCTGGATCGATTACCTGGTCATATTTGGATATTTTGCTCTGACAGTTGCAATTGGCGTAATCGTCAAGCGCCGTGTGCGTTCCTCGTCAGACTATTTCATGGCGGGCCGCTCGATGCCGACCTGGGTCGCCGCAATCGCGTTTTTGTCGGCGAATCTAGGAGCGCAAGAAGTCATCGGGATGGGCGCATCCGGCGCGAAGTATGGCCTGGCGACCTGCCACTTCTACTGGATGGCTGTTCCGGCGATGGTGTTCGCGGGCCTCTACATGATGCCGTTCTATTACGGCTCGCGCGCGCGGAGCGTGCCCGAGTATCTGCGCCTTCGCTTTGATGAAAAAACCAGAGCGCTGAACGCCATCACATTTGCGGTTATGACGGTCTTCTCCTCGGGCGTCTCCATGTACGCTATGGGCGAGCTGTTGTACCTACTGCTAGGGTGGGACTTCAATGTCAGCGTGCTGGTTTCAGCCGCCATCGTGCTCAGCTACATCTCGCTTGGCGGCCTGACGAGCGCGATTTATAACGAGGTGCTGCAGTTCTTCCTTATCGTGATCGGCATTGCGCCGCTCTCCTGGATGGCACTGCGCTCCGTAGGTGGATGGAGCGGCCTGAAAGCCAGGCTGGCGGCTTTGGCGCAGGCACACGGCTATGCGTCCGGCGCGTATACGCATGCGTGGAAGTATCTGGGATCGGCTAACCGCAATCCTGTGGGAGTCGATTGGATCAGCCTCGGCTTCGGTCTCGGTTTTGTGCTTGCGTTCGGCTACTGGTGTACGGATTTTCTTGTAGTGCAGAGGGCAATGGCTGCCAAGTCGCAGGAGCGCGCGCGGAAGGTGCCTCTGATTGCGTCTATTCCGAAGATGCTTTTCCCGGCGCTGGTGATTTTACCGGGGATGGTTGCCGTGGCAGCTCCGATGGCCATACGGCATATGCCAAGCATGGTGGACGCGCCACCAGCGGAGAGGTCGATGGGCATATTGCCCGTGATGCGCTCTCCTTCCGGCGCTATCGAGCACGACTCGCGAGGACACGAGGTGCTCGATTATGATCTCGCGACGCCCATGATGCTCGTAGACTACTATCCGGCGGGGCTGCTGGGACTCGGTCTGACAGCGCTGCTTGCCTCTTTCATGTCAGGCATGGCTGGGAATGTAACAGCATTCAATACGGTTTGGACCTACGACATCTATCAAGCGTATTTTCGGTCCAAAGCCGATGATGCGCATTATGTCTGGATGGGCCGCACGGCAACGGTAGTAGGCATTGCGTTGTCGGTGGGTGCGGCCTATCTCGCGGCTTCCTTCAACAACATCATGGACCTGCTGCAACTGGTCTTTGCATTCGTTAACGCGCCACTGTTTGCCACTTTTGCGCTGGGGATGTTCTGGAAACGAACCACTGGCCATGGCGCATTTGCGGGTCTGCTCGCGGGTATGGGCGCAGCATGCGTACATCACGGAATCAGCCTTCCGCGAGGCAGCGTGCCGGGAATTCACGGTGGGTTTTTCGGCGTACACATTGTGTATGCCAGCGACTTGGCCCAAGCTTTTTGGACGGCTATCGTTGCCTTTGTCGTTTGCGTCGTAGTGACGGTTACGGTGAGCTTACTGACCGCGCCTGCAAACGAGGATTCGCTCGTCGGGTTGGTGTATTCCTTGACGCCTCGCCTGCAAGTGCGCGATCAGGGCTGGTACAGGCAACCAGAAACAATTGCCGTGGGTGTGTTGCTTGCAATCATCGCGCTCAACATTTGGTTTTTCTGATGAGGGTTCAAGGCACGCAATGGTTTTTGCGCCATTTCCACCGAGGAGAAATTATGCCGATCTGTAATGATTCGCGCCGTTCTCCGGCCGCTTCCCGCACATGCTGCGCGGCGCTCTTTGTGCTGATGATGCTTGCTGCAACCGGGATGAGACCCGCGGTTGCGCAAACGCAAGTTTCCACTGGTCAGGATTACAGCACTCTCGCGCCGCTTCCACCCATGGGATGGGCAAGCTGGAATCATTACTTCTGCGATTACGATGCCCAGACCATCCGCGATCAGGCGGATGCATTGGTCTCAAGCGGAATGCGCGATCTCGGATATAAGTACGTGCTCATTCAGGAGTGCATTGCTCCCGGACGCGATGCCGCCGGCAATTTGATCGTGGACGCGAAGCGCTTTCCGCAGGGGATGAAAGTCCTGGTCGATTACATTCATGCGCGAGGATTGAAGGCCGGTATCTATACCGATGTGGGACCTTACACCTGTTATCCTCATCCGCGCTATCAAGGCAGCTACGACCATGAGGAGCAGGATGCGAAGACGTTTGCGTCCTGGGGCATGGATCTGGTGGAGATGGATTACTGCAATAAGCCGTCGGGAGTAACTGGGCGCGAAATTTACGAACGAATGGGGCGAGCAATCCAGCACTCGGGCCGCGCCATGCTCTTCTATATCTGCTCCTGGGGCAACGAGCGGCCATGGGAGTGGGCACAGAATTTCGCGCAGCTATGGAGAACAGATTTTGACATCAGCCTGGAGAAAAACCATGTGGACTGGAGCCGCATGGTTCGAAACTTCGAATCGAATGCGCGTGACGCGGATTTTACGGCGCCCGATAGCTGGAACGATCCGGACATGCTGGAAGTAGGCATCCCCGGCATGAACGCTCTTGAGGATCGAACCCACTTTTCGATGTGGGTGATTTCGGCCGCGCCGCTTTGGGCGGGAACCGATCTAACGCGTATGGACGCGGCCACGCGCGCAATTCTGACGAATAAAGAGGTGATCGCGGTCGATCAGGACCCGCTCGGGGCGGGCGTGGTCAAGATCAGCGGAAACGTGGATGGTCCGCAGGTGTGGGCCAAGCCTCTCCAGAGCATGACGAGCGGCGTGAAAGCCGTGCTGTTGGTCAATCTCGGCTCTGCCCCTGCCACTGTCTCGGTGCGATGGAGCGATTTGGGATTGAAGCCAAACGTGCGCGTTCGGGATTTGTGGCTGCATAGAGACCCGGGAAGCTTCGCAGAAGCGTATTCAACGCTGCTGCCTTCGCATGGGTCTCAGCTCCTGAAAGTCTCTGGGCAGTTTGACTGGGCAAAAGGGGCAGTATTCGAAGCGGAGTGGCCCGGCAACCAGCGAAAAGGTGGAGCAGAATTGCTTGTCTGCGGGGAATGCTCACGAGGCTTCGCCGTCAGTATCGGAGGAGTGGATGGACACGATCAGGGGTCCCTTATCCTGAATCGGCTGGATGTACCAGAAACTGGCTCCTACCAACTGGATCTCACCTATGTGAGGAATGGACTCGTAGACAAATGGATCGCGGTGCGGGTAAATGATGGCACATCTTCCAAGGTGAAAGCATTGATGCGCGAATGGAACTGGGTCTCCATTCCTGTTACGCTGCACGCCGGCAGAAACACCGTTGCCTTCACGTATTCGGGGACAGATACGTTCAATATCGACAAGGTGCGGCTCACCCGTTGAAGCGGCTTGCAAACGAAGACAATTGTCAGTCCGAAAGGCGCGTTCCGTGGCCGCTCATGCGGGAAGCGCAAAAAGGAAATGAGATGAATTCAACGAGCAGTCTCCGGCGCATCGCATTTCCGTTATTGCTGGCGGTAAGCCTCGTGTCCCCAATTCTTGCCCAGGCGCAGCGCTGGACGGAGGCACAGGCGAACGCGTGGTATGCAAAGCAGCCCTGGCTGGTTGGATCGGATTACATTCCCGGCGACGCCATCAACCAGCTCGAAATGTGGCAGGCCACCACATTCGATCCAAAAGAAATCGATCGCGAATTGAGGTGGGCGCAGGCGGCGGGCATGAATACCATGCGCGTCTTTTTGCAGGATCAGCTCTGGCAACAGGATCCCGAGGGATTCAAGCACCGGCTTGACGTTTTTCTCGCGATTGCTGCCGGCCGCCAAATTCGGCCTATGTTTGTTCTCTTTGATTCGTGCTGGGATCCGTATCCCAAGCTTGGGCCGCAGCATCCACCGATTCCGGGAGTGCACAACTCCGGCTGGGTGCAGAGTCCGGGTGCCGTCGAGCTCGCGAATCCATCGGATTACCCGCGCTTGCGCGCGTATGTCCGCGGTGTCATCGGCGCGTTCGCTAACGATCCGCGCGTGTTGGCCTGGGATGTATGGAATGAACCGGACAACGACAACATCGGCTCCTACAACAAGGAGGAGTTGAAGAACAAAAACGAGATCATTCTCGAGCTTCTTCCGCAGGTATTTGCCTGGGCGCGTTCCGTACATCCGACGCAGCCACTTACAAGCGGCGTCTGGTACGGAGATTGGTCATCATTCTCTACGCTGTCTTCGATGGCAAAGACTCAGATTGAAAATTCCGACATCGTGACCTTCCACAACTATGGCTGGCCCGAGGATTTTGCGGACCGGGTGCAAGATCTCGAGCAATATCGCCGGCCAATCATTTGCACGGAGTACATGGCGCGCGGAGCCGGCAGCCTCATCGATACGATCCTGCCCATCGCAGAGAAATACGACGTGGGAGCAATCAATTGGGGTTTGGTGGCAGGCAAAACGCAGACGTACTTACCTTGGGACTCATGGCAGCGTCCGTATGTGCTGGAGGATCCTCCGGTGTGGTACCACGATCTCTTCCACCCGGATGGAACACCTTATCGAGAGAGAGAAATTCAAATAATCCGCAACCTTACTGGACATGCAAAGCTCAACTAACCACCGTTCTTGGTGTATTCCCGCACGCACGCTCCAGCAAATCCTGGCCCGTGGAGGAAGCTTGTTCCTCTGCGTTAGTCTCAGTCTCGGAGTGTGCTGCCGAAAACCAACTGCGCAAACGTTGAAGCAGACAACGGAGGTCGAGCGGTCTTCGGTTGTGCATAGCGTCACAGCCGATGCCGCACGACGGAGCGGCCCTCCACTGGTGAAGGGCAAATTCGGTGTTTACCAGACGCGGCTGCGCAGCCTGAATACGATTCTCAGGTCGGAGCCTTATTTAACTGAAGCCCAGGTCCGAGATATTCGATACGAAATCGGAATCGGGAAACCAGGGGCGCTTGCCAGGGATCAGATCACGGGGGACCTGGCAGACCCGCATTATGATTTCATGCACTTTCGATGCACTGATAAATTCCTGGAGACGAGCAGACATCCAGCCGCTCTTTGCGTTTACGTACTGCCCGTTGCCGCTTCAGTCTCCTGATGACCCGAATGCATGGAAATCTCGCCATATCGGTCTGCTGTGACGGATCGAGGGAATGGCTGGCCGATTCCAATGTTTCTATGTCCGCCTCGCGTTTCTGCTCATTGGCCGGGATCGTGCCGAGCGTTTGCAGGCTGCTGGCCGTGACCGCATCGTTCAAATCGCTGGTCGCGCCCTCCGCCGCGATCTGCCGCTGCCCGCTGGTTGTGATTGAACTGTACTGCGGCCGTACGGTAGTGCGTGGAATGGATGCCTGCTGATAGGCGTACTGCGCGCCTACGCCGGTGTTGGCGGAGTTCATCCACTGCTACGAGTTGCCGGAAGTGTTGGCGGCCTGGTTCAGACCCGACCAATACGTCGAAGGCGAGAGATACGGTTGATAGAGGCTTTGCAGCGCGAGCGATAGCTGGTGAATCAGGTTATACGTTGCGATCGCGTTATCAGCCAGCTTGACGCAGTTGGTGAAGATGTTCTGCCCCTGTTCAATCTGCTCAATGGCATGGGCGGACTGTGTAGGGTCGTAAACGACGCCGGAGCCGAACTGCGCGTAAGCGGCAGCGCAGCCGTGCCTCAAATTAAACTTGCATTGAGCAGCGGGCACATCAGTGGCTTTTCGAACCGTATGTTAAGGACGGCATTCGGGTGAACCTCAGGGTGAACGTCGTCCACCCCCGTTGACGAGAATGTTTATCGGATAAATAAGACAGGCTTCGCCTCTTCCAATTCGTGCTGCGGTGCTCAGACTTCCACCGGCAAATCCGCGGAGAGGATTTTCATGGGCGTAAGGCCGCGCTGGCGGAGGGCGCGCAGGCTGAGGGCGTCGTAGCGCTTGGCCAGGCGGCGGCCGTTATGGTCCACTACCAGGCGGCAGTGGAACCACGCTGGATCGCTAAGCCCAAGGGCGCGGTTGAGCAGAATCTGGCGCGCCGTGGATAGGAGCAGATCGGCGCCGCGCACGACTTCGGTGATGCGCATGGCTGCGTCGTCGACCACGCAGGCGAGCTGGTAACTGGGCACGTCGTCACGCCGCCAGATTACGAAGTCGCCGAAATCGACGCCGGCCACAAAGCGCTGCAGGCCCAGGTTGCGATCCTCGAATTCAATAGCGGTTCCATCGGGAACTCGGAAACGCCAGTTGATACCTTGCGGCGATTCCTGGTCGACCGTGGTAGGTCCGGGAAGCTGTGGTGCGTGGCCCTGCAAGGAGCGGCAGGTGCCGGGATAGATGGGCTCGTCGTCGAGGGCATCGAGCTTTCCGGATGGACGCTGCGCATTGTCGCCTACGCGCTCGTGTGGCGCGTTGACCGCCGCTTCAAGATCCTTGCGTGAGCAGCGGCAGGGAAACAGATAACCGCGGCGCAGCAGCTTGCGCCACGCAGCCAGATAGTAGGAGCGGCGCTTGCTCTGCACGTAGGGCGCGAACGGCCCGCCGCGATCGGGGCCCTCCTGCCAGCGAATGCCCAGCCAGCGCAGGTCTTCGAGCGCGGCATCGGCGTAGAGGGCTTTGCTGCGCTCGGGGTCCAGGTCTTCCATGCGCATGACGAGCGCGCCGCCGGCCTCGCGCGCGCGCTGCCACGCGGCCCAGAAGGTGCGCGCATGGCCCACGTGCAGGTACCCGGTGGGCGAAGGCGCGAGTCGGCCGCGATACGCAGAGGTTGGCGTTGGAGGCGGACTGGCCATGGTACGACCAGTCTAGTCAGACGCCGGTGCGCGGCATATGGCAGCTTTGATTCCGGCGAACGTTGAACTTAGTTGGAATAGTCGCGATGGGAGTGGGAGTACTGGTCGATATCGTCGTCCAGGTATTTGGGATCGACGGAGAGCTGCACCACGTCCATCTCGTTGCCATCCAGATCGATCACAAACATGCCCATGCGCTGCCCCTCGGACCGGGTGAAGATGAGAGTCTGCTCATTTCCCCAGCGGCTGGTGTCGCGAATGGCGCGCTCCCAGTCCGGCCCCAGCTTCTGCTCGACCATGCGATTCAACGTGTCGCCGTCGACGGGAGTGGCGAAATTCTCAAACTCTGCAATGTGCATGCTGCTCACGCCGCTGTGGGTGGATTTGCGGGCCACGAAATTCGCGAGCCCGAGAAAGGGAATGCGCGTGGCGCGCACGTGATATTGATGCTCGATGGAGTTAATCACGCCGTTGAAGCCATGCGCATCGGAGTCCGCGGCCAGGACAGAGGCCGGAATCAGCAGCGCCGTGAAAACCATCGGAATCCAAAGGAACCTTCTCATTCGTCACCGCCTTTTGCATCTTTGTTCTTGTCTTTCGTTTTTGCCGTTACGCTTCCCAGCGCGCCCAGTCCGCTCAGGCCCTTGAGCTGACCGAGCTGGTCCATGCGGATGGGCCCCAGGATGAGCACGATGGAGATTTCCTTTGGCTCAGCGTCGAGAATGAACATGCCGCGCGATTCGCCGTTGACCATCTTGACCATCACGTCGGTGCTTTCGCGGCTTTTGCGCTCGCGGTCGCGCACTATTGGAGTCCACTGGCTGGTCTCGAAGTACTGGCGCAACTGCTCCAACTGCTCCGGCGTGTAATCGCCGTCCTTTTCGAATTCGTAATCGCGCACATAGATTCCGTCGAGGCCCTGAATGAGTTTTCGCGCCTCAACATCGTCCTCATCCTTGCCGCTCATGAACTGGGCAGCGAAATCGAGCATGTTTTTACCCAGCGTGACCTCGGTTACGTTGGAGGCGCGCGCCGCCAGCTCTTTTTCAACCGGCGGCGGCGCCGGCAGCGGCACGGGTTGCGCGGCTTGCGCGCCGCTTGCGTTCTGCGCCTGCAGGGCGAGCAGTGGCGCGGCCAGCAGAGCGGAGAATGCGAGGAGCATCATAACAGGTCGGTTGGTCACGTTCGGTCCTCTTTCTACACGGCGTTTTTTTATTGCGCGTCGCGAGTGTTGGCATTGAGCTGAGCATTCATCCGGTTGAGGGCGTGGCCGGCGATGCGCAGCGCGGTCAATACCTGCTGGCGCGCGGCCTCGCCTTTGCGGCGCTGTTCGGCACTGCGCCACAGCAATGCTCCACCTAATACGGCGACCAGCACCAACGCCGCGGCCAGCCGCTCGAACCAGAGCACGCGCCGGTGTTGTTGTGCGGTCCTGCGCTGCCGGCGCCGCTCCATTACCTTGCGCTTGAGGCTGGGCGGCGCCGGACGACGCTCCAGCGCCTGCCGCAATTCCCGTTCAAACTCGTCCATCGTTCAAAACTCCCTTCGGCGTCCTGTCGGCTCTCACGTAGTCTTTCAACTGGCTTGCCGCTTTAGCGCGCAGCAGCTTGAGGCCGCGCTGCAGGTTGCTCTTTACGGTAGCCAGCGGCGCATTGAGCGTGGCTGCGATTTCTTCGGGTGTGAGGTCCTCCTGGTAGCGGAGCACGAGAGCGGCCCGGTGCGCGGCGGGCAGAGTGGCCAGCAACCGGTCAAGCTCAGCCGCCAGCGGCGAACTGCGCTCTTCAGGCTGAGCGCCATGGGTTTCGTCGATTTCGACCCACAGATCCACTCCGCGTACGCGTCGCCGGCGCAGCGCATCGGCAGCGCGGCTCATGGTTACCCGTCTCAGCCAACGGCAGGCATGGAGCGGGCTTTCCAGCTTCATCAAATGCCGGTCCAGATCCAGAAAAACATCCTGCGCAATCTCTTCGGACAAGCCCCGGTCTGCGGTCATGCGCACGGCGAGCGAGAAGACCATCGACTGGTGCTCGTCGACGAGCTGTTCGAAGCCGGGCTGCCAGTCGCGAGCCATAAATTGCTGCTACCTTTCTATTCCGCAGGAAATGCGCGGGCGGGATGCAGAGATTTACGCAGATGGGAAGAAAAAGTTCAGGGGAGCGGAATGGGGATGGGGTGGACGAGGCGGCCAGGTTACTGACGGCGTAAGGACTACTTTGGGTTCGTGCTATCCCAGGTCCCAAAAGCGGGACCCGGGCACCCAGGATTGGTACAAAATCAAGCGCGGCGCCGCGCTTTACGCCTCGACTCCCGGCGGAATGAGCAGGTTGACGGCTTCCGGTACCACATCGATGCGCACCGGCAGCGAGCCCAGCACTTCCCCGTCGGCCTCGACGAAGAGGGTCTCGCGCGAGCCGTTGTAAGCGCGGCACTCCACATGGCCGGTTTCGATAAGATCGATTCTTTTTGTGAAGGTATGGCGACCCGCAAGCACGCCCATAAGAAAGTTGAAATAATCCAGGCGGCTGCGCGTTTGAAAGGCGATCAGGTGGAGCGAGTCGCTGTGCAGCGTGGCGCCGGGGGCCAGGCGGCGCACGGCCCCGCCAAACGAGCGCACCCGCACAGCCAGCAACTGCGAAGCGGTAAAGACGCGGTGCTCGGGATGGCCGTTGGGCACAAGCTCGGCCTCAAAGAGCGGAAACCGGTGAGTGGCCCAGATGCGGAAGGCTTCAACGAGATAGAGCGCGTAGCCGAAGCGGCGCTTGAGGCCGGAATCGAGCCGCGACATCAGCAGGGCGTCCGGTCCGATGCCCGCGGCGACGAGAAAATAGCGCGAGCCGGGATTGCCATCCAGACTGGAATACCGGATGCGGCCCACGGGGATACGCACCGGAACAGCCTGAAGCAGTTTCCGCACCACTTTGTCCGGCGCGGCCACGAGGCATAGATTGGAGGCCAGCGCGTTGGCTGTGCCCAGCGGAATGACGCCCAGCGCGGTTTCGGTTCCCACCAGGACCTGCAGAATTTCGTGAACGGTGCCATCTCCGCCGCAGGCGATGACGGCATCGCAGCCCTGGCGAACGGCCTCGCGGGCGTGCGCCATGCCGCTGCCCGGAGTTCCGGCTTTGAAGGTCTCGACGGCAACGCCGGCCTCGCGCAACACGGCCACCGCCTGCTCGAGAGCGGCAGCGCGCCGGGCGGAGAAGCGGCCGGAAATTGGGTTGTAGATCAGCGCGACGCGGCGCATGGCTACATTGAATGACGTGGCTGGGGCTGGAATGTTTTTTGGCCTCTCTGCCCAATCCTCGCAGACGGAATGAATGGCTCTTGAACAGCCGGTAAATATCGCGGCGGGCGAACCTTAAATGGAACTGGCAGTTCTGGGACAAATCATTCTTGCATGTTTGGAGGACGGCAAGGACGGCCGGGTTGCACCCATACCGCCGTTTACCGTGTCGTCGAAGTCACGACATCGAGGTCGGTGTCGAAGGAGAGCCTGGCAATGATGGCGTCAAGCTGCGCTTGCGCCTCGTCGCGCTGTTGTTCGAGATCCGCCTGATTCTTGCGCGCCGCCTGGAGTTGGTCTTCGGCCTGATTCAGCTCATCGACAAAGCGCCTGGCAGCGTCGTTGCCCTTGAGGGCAGTGATGTTGTCCCGGTCGCGCGCCTCGTCGCCGGCCAGGGTCTTCTGTTGCTGGTCGTTCTCATCGAGTTTGCGATTGAAATCGGTCAATGCGGTCTCCGCGTCGATAGCTGGGCGCAGCTTTTCTTCCAGCGCCGGCGAATACCTGCTGACGGTGACGAGAAAATCGCCGTTATTGAACTGCGACCCGATGCCAATGCTCTCTGAGAGCTTGGCGCGCTCGGCCACGTGCAGATCGGCGGACTGGTGCGGCTCGACGGCGACGCGGAAGCGATAGGCTGTAGCCGTGGTTTCGTCGGGCTTGGTGTCGGAATCGAGTTGGGAGTTGGGGCGGCGCGTGTGCTCGATGACCACGGCCCGGGTTTCATCGGCGGCATTGGTGATGGTGTAAGTATTCTCTGTTACTTCGCTGGTGGTTTCGACCATCATGCCATCGTGGACCGCGATATGACGCAGCGTACGCGTATCGTTGTAGCCGCTGCGACGAACCCTGACCGCCTGATCGACGGCGTACGAAAGCAGGCGCTTTTCGCCGGGATGAACGGGATCGAGCAAACCCTCGCCGGCAAATTCACCGTTTTCGAATATGGAAAAACTGCCGGCGTCGAGGGTGAGTTTGGAAGTGTTATCGAGCCAGACAGCGCGCAAGGGCGTGTTGCCCTTGTCGCTCCACAGGGTCACGTGCTCGGCAGGCAGGTCCTGTTGCAGGATGGGCACCATGGCCGACTCGTTTTTGTGGATGGTGACGGGCTGGGCGAGCGCGTATTCGAAGAAGTCGTCGAAGGCGTTGGCGGAGACATCGCCCTGTTCCATGGCGTCAGAGGCGCGGTAGACGCCGCCAACATGGTAGAAGCCGCCGCCGGCGTTCCCGCCCAGGCCAGGGCCGTAGCCGCTGCCCGAGCCAAGGCCGCCAGAGGCGCCGGGAGCAGCCGGGGCCAAAGCTGCGAGACTCCCTTGTACCACCGTGACCATCTGGGACGCCGCCCCAACATTGAGACTGACATTCGCCGTAGCCGTCGAAAGGGCACCAACATCGATGTTGCGCTGATAGCCCTGGAACCCTCTCGCCACAACCGTGAGCGTGTACAGGCCGGGCGTCAGCGGCGAGATGGTGAAGCTGCCGTCGCTCGAGGTGCTGCTGGTCGTGGTTGCGTTCGTTCCCTGCGCCGTTGCGGTAACCGTTGCGCCGGGAATAACCGCGCCGGTGGTATCGGTGACGATGCCGGAGATGGCTCCCGAGCTAACAGTCTCCGCCGCCTCGTGCGTCTGCGGCGTGGTCTGCGCCGCTGTCGCAATTGGGATCACCGGCCGGCGAGCATAGATCGGCTGCGAGAGCGGCTGGATGAAGCTCTGCGGCGCGCCTGCAACCAGCGAGAGCTGCACATTGTCCCAATCCACGCCCACGGTGTTGTCCACCACCGCCCAACCCTGCACGGTGGCGCTGCCGTTGGGATCGCGCGGGAAGACGATGCGGTAGGTGGACTTCCACACCGGCACTTCGCTGATGTAGCTGACCTGCAACTGGCGTTCGCCCTGGCCGCGGTCTTCGAGCGTGAGGTGCCGGGTCTGCTGATTCTGCGCCGAGGCAACGATTTCAAGATAGCTGGCGAATTGCTTTTCGAGCGATGCGTCGAGCATGCGCACGGAGACCGCATCCGTCAGCTCCGCCGTGCGCAGCGCGCCGGTATCTGTAGCGACGATCAGATAGTAACGATCCTCTGAGGTCGTCCCGCTCTTGTCCGTCTCTTTGCGATGTTCAAGATTGACCAGCCTTCCCGTAAGCGGAGCGCCTGCGCCCGTCACTTCCACGCGTTGCCCGCACAGCGCCCGGTAGACGGAGAGTGTCATGGGATGGACCTTGAGTCCCAGTGACAGCGAATTCAATTGCTGGTCGATGGGCGTGGTGGAGTTGTAGCTGACCGCGCTCACCATGCCGCCGTTGCTGTCGAGCGCAGTTAGCGATTGCAGCACGTCGTTCAACTGCGAAGAGGTAAAATCGATGGCCACGCGCTGGTTGCCGTTGACGGTTCCACTGTGCTCGAAGTAGCCAACGCCGTTTTTGTAGAGCACCACCTTGCGCACGGGCAAGTCGTTAGGGGCGGCGGGCTGCGCGGCTGCGGGCGATGCCGCCTTTACCGTCGAAATGTCGGGACGCTGGGCTACAAGCACGAGGGCGAAGACAGAGAGCAAAACGGCAGGAAAAACCCGAATCATTATTCCTCCTTCATGGTGCATTGAGGCGGTCCTTCGACAATGGAACGGGATTGCTTGCGTTTCTTGCAGGATAATTGCTGTTTTCTTTGACTCCGCGGCCCGAGAAAAGGTTCCCGGCGTTTCCTGCGCCTACCCATTATCATGGCCGCAGGGAGGCCTGACGCCATGAAGCTTTCAGGGAACACGATTCTCATCACCGGCGGCGGTTCGGGCATCGGCCGCGGGCTGGCCGAGGCCTTTCATAAGCTGGGCAATCAGGTGGTGATTGCCGGGCGCCGCAGGCAGGCGCTGGATGAAACCACGGCGGCCAATCCCGGGATGAAGTCGTTTACCGTCGACATGCAGGATGGGGAGGCTATCAAGGAAATTGCGGCGCGCACCGTGGACGAATTTCCAGCGCTTAATGTGGTGGTGAACAATGCCGGCATCATGCGCGCGGAAAAGCTGCTGGCGCAGGCCCCCGGTTTGGCCGACGCGGAGGCCACGGTGGCCACCAATCTGCTTGGGCCGATCCGGCTGACCGCGGCGCTGCTGCCGCACCTGGAGAAGCAGCCTCAAGCGGCGGTGATGAACGTCTCCTCGGGCTTGGCGTTTCTGCCCCTCGCCCTCACACCCACGTATTGCGCGACCAAGGCTGCCATTCACTCCTACACGCTGAGCCTGCGCTACCAGCTTCGTAAGACACATATTGAAGTTCTGGAGCTGATTCCGCCTTACGTGCAGACGCACCTGATGGGCGGCGTGGACGATCCGCGCGCCATGCCGCTAGGGCAGTTCATCGGCGAAGTGATGGAAATTCTCGACCGGCAACCCACGCCGCCGGAGGTCGTGGTAGAGAACGTGAAGAACCTGCGCTTTGCCGCTGAAGGTGGCAGGTTCGACGCCATCTTCAACGGGCTAAACGGCTCGATGAGCGGCGAGAGTTAGATACGGGGTTTGCTGTTCGCGGTGCCGATCAGTTTGGCGAGAAGCGGAGCAAGCTGAAGAAGAGGCTGTTAGATCCCTGCATCACAGCGATTCTGCCTCAATGGTGAGGGTCCCGGTATAGGTGCCGGCCGGCAATGTCGTCTGGTTGGCGAGGTCGATCTCCAGACTCAGGTCGTAGATGAAGGAGGTTCCTTTAGTTTCGTCCCCGGTGACCGTCTTCGTGGCGAGTTCAAGACTCGCCCCGGCGATACCGACCCCGCTATAAGTATTCGTAAAGGCCGTATAGGCGGTTGGGATGCCGCCAGTTACTTCTCCCAAAATCTCCGACGATGGGATGTCTACGCCGGCGTCGGCCAAGGCCGCGGCCGCAGTGCTGAAGTATCCGTAGAGGGTGATGGTGCAGCCGCCAGTGCAGTTGCCCTCCCACGTGGTGGTGATGGCGACGGTTTCGGCGCTGGAGGTCCGTCCGGCAACCAGAGTGATATCAACCGGGGTGGGAGAAGCGGTTACCGTAAGCGACCTGGCCTCGACCTCCGGCACAACCACTTGCGGTCTGATTTGCCCCACGCGAATCGCCTGCGCCGCCGCCACCCAGGGTGCGCTCAAGACCACACCGGCTATCAATCCCACGCCCACGATCCATTTCCGCATGACCAGTGTCCTATTTTCTGCTCAGCGTTACGCGCTCCACCACGATCACGATCTCCGGAGCATTGTCTTTCCCGCTGCTGCGCACATTCTCAGGCGCCGAGACCACGTTCCAGGCGGCTCCGCCAAGAAACTGGGCCGGCATCACCTTGAGCACATGAGTGTGCGGCTTGCGTTCCCTGACGAAGAATACTCCATCGTCGTCGGTGTAAACGAGGAGCTTGTCGATCATGAGAGCGGCGCCGGAGACCGGTCGCCCGCTCGCGTCCACCACTCGCCCGCGAATGATGCTGGAACCGATGGCGCCCTGCGCCAGTTTCTCTCCTCCACCGGGCGCGCCCCACGCTCCCTGGCGGGTCATCACGGCCTGCGAATCAGCGGTGTACTGCAGACTGCCGTCGGGCGCCACAAACGTGGCCCCGTGCAGGGTGAGGCCGTGAATGACATGAAGCTGGACGTCGAGGATGAGCGCCTGCTCGAATGGATTGCTATTGCGCTGGGGAATATAGAAGGTCTGGTAACCGGCGGTGATACTGGCTACGTTGGAAAGAAAGCCGCCTCCGAAGGAAACTGTAGTTTGCCCCTGCGAGCGGCTCACCATCTCGGACACATTCAGTCTTGGGTTGACCTTTTCATTGAAATTGGCCAGGAAATCTCTTATTTTGGGCGTGTTGTTCGGCCGGCTCTCAAGATAGCTGGACGAGGCTTGAAGAAACGGTAAAAGACTGCGCCCGATGGTATATGCGGTGGCATTGTTCCAGGTTCCCTGGTAGTTGGAGTGATAGAGAGACGCGGACACGTTAGTCCTGGCCACGAAAATGTTTCCCGAGCCTTCGTCCACCGAGCTCTGCACGCTGGACGTGGAGTTGGTGACCGGAGAGAGAAAGTTCTGCCGTCCGCCACTCACGGTGAAGTATTTGGAGGGGCGCAACGTAACGATGGCATTTTCGCGGTTCGGCTCACTGAACAGCGGCGCCGCCACCGCCACGCGGCGAAAGTTACTGCCGGCCTCGATATAGGCCGCCTTGACATCGATCCAGGGACGAAGGAAATCGAAGCTGGCGGCGCCGTAGGGCTGGTTTGCGCCCACGCCGCCGGAAAGCGCGAAATCGGTCTTGGCCGCCGGTTGCCACTGCAGGCTCTGGATGGCCGTGACCTGCTGCGAAAACACCATATCCGATGAGAGCTGAAGGCTGGGACCAATGCGACGCTTCAGGAAGAGGATTCCGGCAGGCTCCTCAGCGCGCACACCATCCACAAACGGACTTTCAAATTCCGAAGAGGTGGCTCCGCCAAAGGCGAAGATATCGGTATTCCCAATCTTTGTGGTGATCCCTGCGCCCAGGGCGACCAGGTAGTCGCTGGAATCGAAGATATCGGTGGGAAGCACAAAGTGGATATAGTCGCTGCCGGCTACATAGGTCGAGTGCCCCATTTTTCCGGTGAGATTGGCGCCGCCCACCAGCTGGCCGGAGACAATGCCGGCGCCCAGCGAAGCATCATAACTGGGTCCGCGCGCGGAGATGGTGGCGCCCTGCGCCTGGTAAAGGCTGGAGGAGCCGCCGTTGACTTCGAAGACCTGGCCGCGCAGGTGCGGGACTGCGAAGACGATGAGGAGGGTCAGGGCTGAAATCCGCAACCCGCTGCGTGCTGCCTTGCTTTCCATCATCACTTCGCATCACTGCCCGCAACCACCGGTTGTTGGAGCGTGGAGTGCTCGAGCTGGAACAGAATGGTCTGTGGCGGCTCCTTCTCGCTCCAGCTCAGCTCAAGATGACGGGTTCCGCCGGGCAGAAGCGGGAACCCTGGGTCTGTCTCCGACAGGTTGCCGGAATCGATACGCACCTGCTGCACGCGCTCCAGGTCCACGCCGCGATTGTCAAGGTCGCAGACTACCTTGCCTGTCTTGGCGTTCCAGGCCGCCTGCGTCACCGCGACCATGCCTTTGGAGCGCTGCTTTTTGGGATAGATGTACACCGTGTGAGGGAGCAGGATACGCACGTCCATGCTGCCCGCATGATGCGGCGGCGAAAAGGCGGAGTAGATGGTGAACCAGGCCGGCAGCTTGTCGGCCGTGGCCTTGTAGAAAACGTAGTAGGTCTGGCCGGGGTCAATGCGGAAGCTCATGCTCGACAGCTTGAGGTGAATGTCCGGATCGAGCGGCCGGTAGACGCCATTCCCATTGGGAGCGATGCTGAAGCTGTGCGGCTCCAGCACCACCACCATGGGAACCAGCGCGTTATTGGTGAGCGCAATGCGCCCCGCGGCCTTGCCCGTGTACTCCACGATGACAGGAGACACGGTTTGGGCAAACGAGCAACATCCCGAGAAAAAAAGCGCGAAGCTCAACCCTATCCGCAGCAAGACAGTGACCCTCCTGGAATCCAGGTGCAGCGCCCACTCGCGAAGGCGCTGCCGCGCATTAATTGGCTTGCGCCGTCAAGGTCAGTGTGCCCTGATAGGTATCAGCGGGCACCGACACACCGGTCAGGTTGATGGCCATATTCAGGCTGTCGGAACGGTTGCCAACCGGATGCGCGGCGGTGATCGCGTCCGTGAACAAGACCAGACTGCCTCCCGAGGAGAACGGAGTAAGTGTTCCCCCGTTTATCGCACCCTCAACTGCCGTGGCGGGAATGGTGCCGGTGCCGCCGTTGGTTTGGTCAGTCAGAGCCGCCGTGGGCGTGCTAAAAGACGCGGTCAGGGTAACCGTATTGGAAGCGGAGGTCAGTATCCAGCTGGTGGTGATATTCGACGTCGATGTAACCGTCGGCGAGATGCCTCCGGCCACAAGAGCGATGGTCGGCATGGAGGCGGGGGCGGTAATGGTCAGGGATTCGGCCAGCGTAGCATTCACAGTAACGCTGGCGGACGCGGTTGCGCAGTAAGCCGCGGGGCTGGCTGCAAGAACGATGCCGAGGCTCAGGATAAGCCCGGCGAACACAGATTGGGAAAAGCGTAACATGGAGGGTCTCCTCATTGACTTTCACCGGTGACCTCGAAGCAGGGGACCCACAGGAAGTATTTCCTGTGCGGCTTCAGTTGTTTGGTAGCCCGGTTTAAATTGACCCTAACTTAAACACGGTTGTTTTGAAATACAACAAAAATGGAGCGGAGTAACCAAGAGGCGCAACCAGCGTCCGGAGGCGGTAACTCTAAGGTGTTAGAGGGCTTCGGCGAGAATGACGAGCAAGCCGGAGGCGCGGCTGGAGTATGGTTGGGTTGTATTGGCGGCGTCGATCGCGAACCGGATTTTGTCCACTCGGGAGGTATATTTGCTGGCTACTCCCAGGCGCTGGGTGAAGAGACTGAGCCCGATGCCAGAGGCGAGGCTGCCAGACTGGGTGACTGGGGCGAAAGGAGTAGCGGGCCCAGCGGCGGACGGGTCGAAGGCCTTCGCCGGCAAGAGGCTCTGCAGCCTGCCTCCGGTCTGCGCAAGCGGGTCCGGAGCAAAGTAACCGACCAGCCGCAGGGTGGTGCAATCGCGGCGAATGGCCCACGACGTGGTAAGGGCGAGGGCAGGCGGGATGTTGTCACCGAATTGCGATGCCGGGACGGCTGCTGGCGCCGCAGACACGGACAAGGACTCAAGCGTAGCCACCAGCATTACCGTTGCCGACCGCGAAGTGAGCGGCGACAGTCTCCCCCGCGGGCTGGAGCCGAACTGGCAGAAGGCCAGCGGCGACAGCGGCACAGCGGTCAGAAGCAGGCAGGTCGCGCCGCGTAGAAGATGATTCCCGCATACCCTCATTGGAATTCTCCGTATTATGTGATGCCTGCACTATCGGCAGCGGCAGGACGAAGTTGAGAGAACATCCAACTATAGAGCGCAGGGCCAGGGGTACAAATTGATCGAAGGAGGCGCGACAGTTGAGCTTAGCGGACGCCCCGCGGCGGCGCGCGCCCGGTCGCAATGAGACTGTGACTAGGGTGGGCGACCGGCCAATTTGCCCTCCTTTTCCGAATTTTCCTAGCTATGCCACAACCTTCCCTGCGCCTACACTTTGTCCATGGCCACCATCCCAGACCTCAGACTGGACGCCGGGCTGCCCGCCAACCTGGACGCGGAGAAGACGATTCTGGGCGCCATCCTGCTGGACAATGCGGCCCACGCCGAGGCTGCCGAAAAGCTCCAGGCCGGCGATTTCTCGCTCGACTCCCACCAGCGTATCTTCCTGCGCATGACGGAGCTGCGGGACTCGCAGCGGACGGTGGACATTGTTACGCTGGCCGAGGAGCTGGCCCGTTACAAGGAGATTGAAGCAGTGGGCGGCGTGGCTTACCTCGCGTCGCTTACCGAGGGTCTGCCGCGCCGGCCGGTGATCGAAGAATACATCCGCATCGTCAAGGACAAGAGCCTGCTGCGGCGGCTGATGAGCATCTGCTCGGCAGCCATTGCGCGGGCGGCTGACCAGAGCGAGACAGCGCTGGAGGTGCTGGGCGACGCCGAGGCCAAGCTGCTGGAGGTGAGCGAAAAGGGCATCACGCGCGGGCTACAGCCGCTGGACCAGATCGTCGCAGACTCGTTCGGGTCGATCGACAACTTGTATAAGCACAGCCGCGCGGTGACGGGATTGGCGACGGAGTTCTACAAGTTCGACGAGATGACCAGCGGCTTGCAGAAGGGCGAGCTGATCATTATCGCGGCGCGGCCGTCCATGGGCAAAACGGCTCTGGCCATTAACATTGCGCAAAATGCGGCGGTCATTCACAAGGCGACGGTAGCGATCTTCAGCCTGGAGATGAACAAGGAGTCGCTGCTGCGGCGCATGCTGGCCACACAGGCGCGGGTAGACCAGCGCAAGCTGCAAACCGGCTTCCTGGGCCGCGAGGATCACAATAGGCTGCAACACGCGCTGGAGCAGCTCGTTGAAGCGAAGCTGTTCATCGACGATTCAGCGGGCACGACACTGGCCGAAATGCGGGCCAAGGCGCGGCGGCTGAAGCAGACGGCCGGCGGTCTGGACCTGGTGGTGGTGGATTACCTGCAACTGATGTCGGCCACACCGTCGTCGGCGGGCGGCAAGCGCTACGAGAACCGGACGCAGGAGGTTTCGGCCATTTCGCGCGGGCTGAAGGCGCTGGCCAAGGAACTGAACGTGCCGGTGGTGACGCTGTCGCAGCTCTCGCGCGCCAGCGAACGGCGCGGCGAAGATAAGCGGCCCATGCTCAGCGACCTGCGTGAGTCGGGATCGATCGAGCAGGACGCCGACGTGGTGGCGTTCATTCATCGCGACTCGTATTACAACCGCGACGAGGAGATGTCGGACGCAGACCGCGCCAAGTCGGAGATCATTTTGGCCAAGCAGCGCAACGGGCCAACGGGCACGGTGATCCTGAACTTCATCTCCCGGTACACCAGCTTCGATAATCCGGAGACGGCGCATGAGGGGTGATCAGGATCAGGACCAGTTGTCGTGGTCAGTTGCCAGTTGCCGACGGTCAGTGGATAGCGGGTCTAGCAGCCTGTGGAGAAAGTCAAAAATTCAAGAAAAACCACTCCTCAGCGGCTAAAGCCGCATTGATTTGAGACCGCTTACGGCGCGGCTGAAGCCGTGCCCCTTTCAAAACTCGACTTTTACCACAGGCTGCTAGTGTACCCCTCTCCCTATTTCTGAGCGGAAATATTTGAAAACAAAGGGCGCCGGGCGACTGACCGGTTGCCATCTGTCTGACTCTGCCGTGTTTGTTTGCAATTTTTTGATTTTACGACACTTACCGCGCTTTCTGCTGCGGGTGTGATTTATCTCACCCCGGGGGGGAGGGGGGTGGTCAATTTTTTCGCTCCTTTCCGTTGTGGAGTGTTTTGCAACTCACGCAGCATGAAGGAGTTGCGAGACCGGAAGCCAATCGAAGACCGCGTGGGAATGCCTCTGCGCGATGCGTGCAAACGCGCATTTTGCGGGGGCAAGACGAGTCCATTTTTGAGCGGCAACGAGAGTCACCGTGTCCTGGTGACGGTTTGTGCTCCACCCCAGCGACGGCACCTGTGGCCGGAGGCCGCGGAGGAAAAAGCCCACTCGGCTGAAAGGGCTCCGAGCTACATCTACTCTGGTTCCGCCGCAGGCGCTTACGCTTTTACGCGGGCCGGAGGCGCGGGCGGCGGAGTTGGCCGATTCGGCGGCGATCTGATCCATCTTTCTTGCCTCAAAACCATCATGCGCCGAAAGGGAAAAAACTCTGCAAATAGGGCCGGAAAAATTTTGCGGAGGTAAGTGGCTGGACGACTGGGGGTTGCGGGCGGAAGCGCGGGAAAGATTGGAGGGCGGGGGATTGACAGCGGAAATGCGCGGGCCAGGGCGGCGCGGGTTTGCGGGGTAGTTTGCGAATCGATTGAAGCTCGCTTGGGGGCGGTAGCCGGAAAGCGGGAGCGGCGCTTGTTCACGGGCGCATGTTTTGCCCAGAGAGCGGCTCAAGTTGAGTCAGCGTGGGGCTGCTTGGGCCGATCGGGATCGTCGCCTGGCGAGGTTGGTACGTTGCTGCCAGGATTTGCAGAAAATCCAAACCCTGAAGGCTAATTGCTACAGGAGAGCCCTCAATCAAGCTGAGATTTCGGCGAGCCGGATGCTTATGGCGGCGGGTCGGGCAACAAAACGAGACCGGGAGGCATCGAAGACGAAATACCAGCACGCGCACTCACCCAACCGTCTCGACGGGATGGATGTTGACCCTGCATTGTGCGATCAGTTTTGCGACCAATTTGTGCGATACAGGATAGCCCCATGAACACAGAAACTTGTCCAATCGACCTTGCGCGGGGCCAGCTTGGCCAGGCGCGGCGCGTCTGCGCGTTCTTCAACAGCCGCGATGAGGAATATCGCACCCTGACACCCTTCATCAAGGAGGGGATCGACCAGGGACAGAAGGCTTTCCACATTGTTGACAAAAAGCTGAAGGCGGACCACCTGAGCAGGTTGAAACAGGCAGGAATCGACACCGAAGCCGCAATGGCCAACGGCCAATTCGAAGCTCGGCCGTGGGAAGAAGCGTACCTGCGGGGCGACAGGTTCGACCAGGATGCCATGCTGGCGCTGGTGGAGCAGGTCATCCAGGAGGGGGCCTGCTATCCTTTGAGCCGGTTGATCGGGCACATGGAATGGGCCACCTTCAGCAAGCATGGGGTGGAAGACCTGGCCGAGTACGAGACTCGTCTCAATTCCATGCTTCCCAAGTACGACGCGCCTTCCATATGCGCCTATGACCTAAGCAAATTCGGTACAGGCGTGGCATTCGATATTCTGCGCACCCACCCGATGGTGATCGTGGGCGGAACGCTGCAGATGAACCCCTTCTATGTACCTCCGGACGAGTTCCTGTCAGAACTTCGCGGGCGGCGAACGGGAAGGAAAGCGGTGGCATTGGCCTAACCCATGGACCCGGTCCAGATATCAGACGATCCGCGGCAGATGCAGCGGATCATTCGCAATCTGCTGGCGCTCTCAGCCCTACCCGCGGCATGGGCGGGGTGCGAGGGGCGCGAGATTGCGGAAGGGTGCCTGGATGTGCTGCGAGGGCTGCTGCACGTGGATCTGGGCTTCATCCAGATCTGCGATCCGGAGACGATGGGGAAATGTGAGGCGGTCTGTGGTCCCGGCGGGTATTTGTTTGCGGACTGGGTATGCGAGCAGCAGTTGAATGACAGCCCCACGCTTCACCACAGCGTGTCTACCTACGCGGCCGGAGGCAATTCGCTGTGCGTGGTGATGCTCCCCATTGGGATGAACGCCATCAGCGGGACGGTGGCGCTGGCCTCCGCAAAGGAGGAGTTCCCTGACAAAACCGATCTGCTGCTGGCCTCGGTGGCCGCCAATCACGCTTCCACGGCCTTCCGGACAACCATGCTGATGAAGGAGCGCGCGCGCGCCACGGAATCGCTGCGCCGGCAGGAAGAGATGAACCGAAAAATCCTGGAGAGCGGACACGACGGCATCAAAGTGCTGCTTCGGGATGGGACCGTGGATTATCTGAACCCTCCCGCGGCGAGAGCCCTGGAGCTCGACAACCCTTGCCAGGTGCTGGGAAGGCGCTGGGTGGAGCTTTGGGAAGGCGAGGATCGCGTGAAGGCGGAGCGCGCCGTGCGCGGGGCCCTGGAGGGACGCGAAGGCCGGTTTCAGGGCACGCGTCTCACGTTTAAGGGAAATCAGCGCTGGTGGGACGTGGTGGTGATGCCGATGTCCGGTGCCGATGGAGCAGTGGAGAAATTGCTGACCGTATCGCGCGACGTAACGGTGATTCGCGAAGCGGGGGCGGCGACGGCTTCAGAGCAAAGGCAAATTCCAGCCGGGATCTAGAAGTATCACTGACCGGGGCCGGCATGTCTACTAGCGGCTGGAGTGGCACGCGACCTGCTGTGGCTGGGTCTCCGGCCGTGCCCTGATTCGAGAGCCGCGATATCGCGCTTACGGCGCGAGTAAAACTCATGGCCATTACAAATCCGTCTCCCGAGGCATCGCCGCCGGGCTTCACACTGCATTCAGGATGCGCGCGACGCGGCCGGCGATCAGCCCGGCAGGGGATTCGCCGGGCGGGATTTCCAGCAATTCCACAGGGAAGGCGATGCTAAGCGGGCGCAGGACGAGGCGATTGAGCTGGAAGTCGAGGAAGCGGAGGCGCAGGTGGGCTCCGTGGCGGACCGCGTAGACGCTGGGGCGACTGGGCTCGTAGGAGATGAGGGAGGTGTAATGGCGGTCGAGGAGGACGAGGGCCTCGGGCATGACCATCGGCTCCATGGCCATGGCGTCGGAGGAGGGAATGCGCACGGCCACAAAGCGCTGCCAGGCGTGACGGGGCCGCGGGGGGCGGGCATGGAGCGACCGGAGCACGCCAGCGGGCAGATGGAGCATGGACTGCACCGCGGACGGGCGCACGTATGGCTCGAACAGAGCCACGGCGTGGGAAACCACGGGAACCGAGTCGCGTTCGGTTTCGCCGGACAGGTTCTCCGCCGGTGAGGCTGGAAGCAGGTCTTGCGCAGCCAAGAGCTGCGCGGCCAGGATGCGATCCATGGCCGGTAGCGAGAGGCGGCGGCGGTTGTGCAGAAAACTGGAGAGATGCGGCTGTCCGAGACCGGTTTGACGGGCCAGGAGCGAGACACTGAGCGTTCCCCGCTGTATCCTGCGCAGCAGTTCCAGCCGGAGCCGCTCATGCATCTGCGTGAAATTCATCTGTGGATCGTTCGCCACCAGCAATGAGAAGGGCTGGCCACTCTTTTCACCCGGAAAAGCGAAATGAGAGATCGGCCCCTATTTTCGGTGGTTCACCGTGGAATGGAAAGCTCTGCGCGAGAAAAAGATGCGGATGGGTTGACGGAGAGGACACAGATCCCTAGATTGGGTCTACTTTATCGCACATCGGTTGTGGGAAAGATGGAGGAAACCATCGACGTCCGCGGAGTTGCCGCGGGACGGAGAAGCATTCTCCGGACCGGGCAAGGAACGCGGCGGGGGCTGATTTTGCCCCGGTTTCCCGTTCCCATTCGAAGCACCTCGAAAGCCGGGGCGCGGACGCACCGAAGCGCGACATTCCGGGATCTGCGCGCAAAGGTCATGGCACCCAATACGAGATTCGAATCGGCAATCCCCCATCAGGCCGCAAGAAGCCTGAGTTGCCGGATCGGGTTCTCTTCATCCCGCGGAACAGGAGGCACCGTCCGGGCGATGAGGGAAATACGGAGAATTGCTCATGGAAGTGCGCGTGCAATTGAAAATTTGCGAAGGATGTGGTTGCCTTTGGTACCGAACCTATACCGACGAGAGCGTTTACTGCAGGAGCTGTGAGACGAAGCTCGAAGGCTTTCCCTCACCGGAAAGCCGCAAACGGCGGGGACGCCCGAGCGGCAAACGCGCCGCGGCGGGCAAGCGGCTGGCGCAGATCTATGCGGTAGCGGAAGCAGCAGGAGGCGCTGCATGAGCGCAGCCCTGCAGTTGCCAGCCGTGTGGGCCGCAAGCCCGGTTCGGGCTCCTGTTCCAAGCCGGCCGGGATGGCGGTCGTGCGCTGAAACTCAAAGTGCCGCCGGCGCGAAATCGCCGGTTATCAGCCTGGGCTTCTATCGGCGCCATACCGACCGCCTGTTGCGGCGTTATCTGTACGCGTCGATGCAGGTGGGTCGAGCGCCCTCGATCCTGGGCGACCCGGTGGGACGCGGATGGGCCTCAAGCCGCCCGGTGCGCACCTTTGAAGACGCCCTGGTGTTTGTGCTCGACGTGGAACGCTGCCTGAGCCGGCTGAATCTGCTCGAGAGGGAAATCCTGAGCCGCATTGTGCTGCAGGCTTACACGCAGGAAGAGACTGCGGTGCTGATGGGCATGAGCTTGCGCACGGTCAGCTACCGGCTGAACCGCGCGCTCGACCGGCTCACGGAACAGCTACTGGAAAACGGGTTGCTGATTTTGCCGGAGTAATCTCGAGACAGGGAATGCAGCCTGCGGAGGCGAGCCTTCGCAGGCTGCTCGTCTTTGAAAGTCTTTCCGGACCACGGAGAATACACTAGAAGCGGTTTCATAACCCGTCTGTCATCGTCCCTCAGAGGCCAAAGCCCCACGTTTTTGGGGAACTGATTGGCACGGCCTAAGCCGTGCCCTTTCCAAACAGGGTTAGGAAACAGCTTCTTATGCCTGCGCACGCACTTGTGTTCTCCCGCCTTGCGACCGGAGAAAGTCGCAAGGATGGGGCACGGCAGTTTGTTTCCATACCAGCGGGTTGTTTCTTTGGCGCGGCAGGTGGCTCTGGTATGGTGGACGGGTTCCGCGGTTCGTGAGCCGAGCCAGGCTGGAATTTAAAGGAGGGACGGATGAAGCCGGCCATATGTCTTGTTGCATTTTTCGTTGCCGCGATGGCGGCCGCACAGCAGCCCGCGGCAACCGCGGCGGCGCAGGCGCCGGACCGCGACACCAGCTACATCGACGCCGATGGCACGGCGCACGTCACGCGGGTGGTGCCGATTCCTCAGACCATTAGCCCCGAGGCGCGCGCATTGCTGGCGCGGAGGATTCCGGATGCGGCGCCGCCGCAATCGCTGGCCGATCGGCGCGCGGGCACGGATGCCTACACGGCGCGGGCACGCGTGGAGTGGAGCAGGATCTGCCCGAATCAGATTGTCGAGACGCAGATGGCGGGGGTTCCGGTGCGGGTGGTTACGCCCGAAGACATATCGGCGGCCGATCGCGATAAGGTGCTGCTCAACCTGCACGGCGGAGGGTTCAACTCGGATTCGGGCTCCTACACCGAGTCGATTCCGATTGCGTACTACACAAAGATGAAAGTGGTGGCCGTGCTCTACCGGCTGGCGCCAGAGCATCCGTTTCCCGCGGCTGTAGATGACTCCGTGGCGGTGTACAGGGAGCTGCTGAAGAGCTACAAGCCGGACCATATTGTGATCTACGGAACGTCGGCGGGCGCGATTTTGACCGGGGAAGTGGCCGTGAAGCTGAAGCAGCTTGGGCTGCCGATGCCGGCGGCGCTGGGCATCTTCAGCGGCATGGGCGACTTTGCGCGCAATGGCGACTCGATGGCGCTGTTTTCGCTGCGTGGACTTTCGGGGCCGCTCGAGGCGCCCAGCGCGCCGCACGATTCGTTTTACATCGGCAGCACCGATGCGCGCGACCCGGTGCTCTCGCCGGTCTACGCCGATCTGCGCGGGCTGCCGCCTACGCTGTTCATTACGTCAACGCGCGATCTGCTGCTCAGCGGGACCGTGAACCTGCAACGCGCGTTTTTGCGCGCGGGGGTGGACGCGCGGCTGGTGGTCTTCGACGCGCTGGCTCATGCCTTCTGGTACGATCCGACGTTACCGGAGGCCGTCGAGGCCAATCACATGATGGCGGATTTCATGGTGAAACAACTGGGGCGGTGACGGGTACCGCGACCTAAAGATTTGTGGTCTACCGGGTGTCAAAGCCGAGATCCGGGGCACCCCAGGTCGCGGGGTCACGAGCGACTTGACGCGAGAAATCGAGGGCGCCTCGTTAAAGCACCTCCCGTAGCATTTTTGGAAAAATGTGTTACCGTGTTCACCCGGATGTAATTCACATCGTCCTGCACCGATCATGCGTCGCCGGCGCGGTTCCCGGGTTTGCAGGAGGCATTTCCGGTTTGGTTCGATGTTGGTTTTTACTTGAGGAAAAAGCCACCTGGCGGATGCTTCGCTTTTCACCCCCTGGAGAACCGCTATGAACGGCGGAGCGCCAGAGGAGGTGCCATGTTGCTCCGGCTGCTCTTCTGGCCCAACCGCCGCAACGCGCGGAATTTTCGTTTTCTCAATTTTCGCCTTCTGCAGGCGCCGGCGGTACTGGCTCTGATTCTTTTCGCGGCCGATTTGCATGGTGCAACGGGAGGCAGTATCTCCGCGACGGTTCGCGATCTTGCGGTACTTGAATTGTTGCACTGGAACCGTCAAGGAAGAGCGGCTTACCGGTGGTTCACGGTCGCATGTTTGAGGGCTTGCTCCTCCTCTTATTCGTGCCGTAGCGCTTCCATCGGCTGCACGCCCGCCGCGCGCCGTGCCGGAATCCAGCAGGAAGCGAGCGCAACCAATAGCAACAGCAAGACGCCGGAACAAAGAGTGAGCGGATCGTAGGGCGCAATGCCGTAGAGCATCGTCTTGATGAGCCGCGCCAAGAGGAGAGCGCCCGCGACACCGGCGACAATCCCGGCCACGGCAATCCACGTACTCTCGCGCAGGATCATGCCGCGCACCTGTTGCGGCTGCGCGCCCAAAGCGAGGCGTATCCCGATCTCATTCGTTCGCTGCGCCACCGAGTAGGCCATGACCCCGTAGATACCTACGGCGGCCAGCGCCAGCGCCAGCAACCCGAATCCCGAGGTTAGCGTCACGAACAGATGCTCCTGTTGCAGGTCTTCAGCTATTTGCTCGTCCTGCGTGCGTACATTCACCAGTGGAAGATCGGGATCAATCGCCTGAGTGGCCCTTCGCAACTCCGACACAATCGCTTCCGGCCCCATCAGCGTGCGAATCTCATAGGTCATCGCGCCCACCCGCACCTGCTGCACATAGGGCAGAAAGAACTGCGGCGGCGGTTCATCGCGAAGATTGGTGTAGCTCGTATCCGAGCAGATACCCACGATCCGAATCGTCTGGTTCGTGTTCTGATTATCGTGCCCGTGCATGTCGTGCAGACTGGTCTGGAAGAGTTTTCCAATGGGGTTCTGCCAGGGAAACCGTGCGCGTGCCAAGCTCTCGTTAATGATGCCCACCTTCGCTGAAGTACGCGTGTCCTGCGGTCCAAATGACCGACCCGCCACAATCGGTATTCCCATCGTCTCGAAGAACCGGTCGCCTACGAGGTTGTAGTCTTCCCCCTGGCTTTTGAGCGGGTCGTATTTTTCCCCTTCAGGAAGAAAGTCCGTAGACGACAAACTGTCTGACAGGTAGGAGACAGTGGCCGCCGTTACCGACTCCACTCCCGGTATCGCCGCAAAAGCCTGTTCCAGCCTCTGGTGCAACAGAATGTCCTTGCCTGCCGGGTACCGGCTCTCCGGTGGGTCGATCACCGCCAGCAGCAGATGGTCGGTCCGGAATCCCACGTTCACGGCGCTCAGCCCCGCCAGCGTTCGGATAAACAACCCCGCGCCAATTACCAGCAGCGTGGAAAGCGCAACCTGGAAACTCACCAGCGCCTTGCCGTCCATGCCCTTGCGCCGCCGCGTCGTGGTCTGCGTCGTCTCCTTCAGCCCGTGCGCCACCTCTCCACGCGCCGCCGCAAATGCCGGGGCCAGTCCAAACAGAATTCCGGTCAAGATGGTAACTCCTGCGGTAAATGCAAAGACCATCCAATCGAAGTGCACAGCAAAATACGTGTGCTCCTGCTCGTTCCCGATCATCTTCGGCAGGATGTTTCGCCCCAGATAGCCGGCCAGCAAGCCGCCCGCGCCGCCCAAAGCAGCCAGCAGCAGGCTCTCCACCAGCATTTGCCGCGCGATGCGTAGCCGCCCCGCTCCCAGCGCCATGCGTACGCTCATCTCCCGCAGCCGCTGTGCGCCGCGCGCCAGCATCAGGTTGGCAATGTTGGCGCACGCCAGCAGCAGCACCAGCCCCACCAGAGTCACCAGCACCGTCATCGGCTTCGCGTACGTCTTCTCCTGCTCGAAAAGGCCCCGGCTCCCGTCGCTCAGATCCAATCGCGGTATCTCCTCTCCCGCACGTACTGTCTCCGTGGCGCGGACGGCCGCCGCAAACTGCGTATCCAAGGCTGCCTGCGCCTGCGCCTCTCTCACTCGGGGCAGCGCGCGGCCCATCACGCTCACCCACCACTCATGTGTGCTCGCAAGCAGCGATAACTCGTGAGGGCCGTCCCACGAGGCTGGCGAAACCAGGGGCTGCATAGCCAGGGGCACAAACAAATCGGGCGAAGACAACATGCTGGCCGCACCCGTAAATCCCCTCGGGTTTACCCCCACAATCGTCAGCGGAACATCGTTGAGCTTGATGATCTGTCCCAGCACTGCCGGCGAGCGGCCAAACTCCCGCTCCCACAGGCCGTCGCTGATAACGGCCACGGCTCCCTGTCCGGGCGCGGCATCGTCCGAGGGCAGAATGGCTCGCCCCAACACCGGTCGCACCCCGAGCGCATCGTAATAATTACCGGAAATCATCTCTGTCTCGACGCGTTGCGCCTCTTCCCGGATGGTCGCGTTCATCACCGTGTCCTTGAACGCAAACAGATCGTCGAGCACGTGGCTTTCGGCCCTGAGCTCTTGATACACCGGATAGGTAAATACATTGCTCTCCACGCGCCCGCCAGGCAGCGGGTTCGCACGCCCCCATACATCGTGGACAGCCACACGTCCCTTCGTGCCCGTCCACTCCAGCAGCCGCAACTGGTCGGCATGACGAACGTCCAGCCGTTCATACAACAACCGCCGAGCCAGCGAAAAGATGGTCGCATTCACGCCGATCGCCAGCGCCAGCGAAATCACCGCAACGGCCGTAAACCCTGGACTCTTGCGCAAGATGCGAGTGGCGTAGCAGAGATCGGCTGCGATTTCGTCGAACCAGCGGAGGCCAAGCGAAGCGCGCATTCCTTCCTTGTGAACCAGGGCGGAGCCGAGTTCAATGCGGGCGCGGCGTGCGGCTTCAGCAGGCGAGTGGCTGGCGCGGATGAGATCGACAGTGAGCAGTTCGAGATGATCCGCGAGTTCAGTTTCCATGTCAGCCTCGAGGCGGCTGCGATGGAAGACAGCACGAAACCAGGAGCGGGGTTGAGTACGTACGCGAGTCACAAAGCTGCGCAAGCTCATGCTCCCTCCGGGGTGGCGCGCAGGATTCCGTTGATTACTTCGGACATTCGCGTCCACTTCTCAGTTTCCTGTTTCAAACGCGCACGGCCTGCCGCGGTCAGACGGTAATACTTGGCGCGCCGGTTATTTTCGCTCTCGCCCCATGAACTGGCGATCGCTCCCTGGTGCTCAAGCCGATACAGCGCCGGGTAGAGCGAGCCTTGTTGAATGGCCAGCCCTTCGCCGGAAATCTGCCGGATGCGAAGCAGCACACCGTATCCGTGGAGCGACCCGAGCGAAACTGCTTTAAGGATCAGCATGTCCAGCGTGCCCTGAAGCAGATCCATCTGCCGGTGATCGAGCTCTTGACCCAAGCTCTTTCCTCCTCGACCTTCTAGGAGAGAGGATAGCGCGACTCTCCTAGAACGTCAAAGAGTAGAAAGCCGCGAACCTATCATGCGGCCCCTACCCCAAAATTGGCCACCCGAAAGGCGGCCGAGTCCGCAGGCGGGCGAAGAGAGGTCAAAGGTCAGTGTGGACGATCCTACCGCGACCCATCAAAAGAGCCCGCTGGCTGCGCTTTTCAAGGGAAGAACGCGGATTTCTCAACAATAGGCACCGCCATTCAGGCCGACACTCACATGGGGTGGGGGTCGGGCACAACTGTGACCGTAATCTGCGAAGGGTACTGGGCAGAGTGGTGCACCGAATTGTGCGCAACCACACCCGTGGTTTCGTCCCAGTTATTACCGCCGGTATTCAGATTCCGGTCGAAGCGTGGGAAATTGCTGCTGGAGATCTCTATGCGCAGGGAGTGCCCGGCCGGAAAATAGTCGCTGGTCTGCATGGGCTGAAAGGTGACTTTGTAAACTTCGCCGTCTTTCATCCACACCAGAGGCTTGTCATAGCCGTCACGATACCGCATGCGCTGGATCGTTTCGTCCAGATTGTACGCCACGCCCTCGGGATCCACGTCGATGACCTTCACCGTGAAGTCCGTATCTTTGGCGTCAGACCCCACATAAAGCGTCACGTTGATGGGGCCGCTCACTTCCGTGCCTTCTTTGAAAGGCTCGCTGGTGTAAACCAAGATGTCGTTGCGCGCCTCCATCTTCCGCTGATCCATGGCTCCGGGAATCACGGCGTTCCCTTCGCAGCAAACATTGCCGCCGTAGGAGGGAACGGGATTCATCGGGTCATAGGTGAAACGGTCTGCGGCACTGCTGGCCGGCGGAACCGGCACCAATGCGCCATCTCCATAAAGGCTATTGGCCTTGCCGCTGCTTGATAAGTAGAAAGTAAGAGTCTTGGAACCCGCGGGAGGCCACGTGTTAGCCGTCTCCCAGCGGTTCTCGCCCATCACGTAATATTGAATCTTCGGCATCGTCTCCAGAACGTGATTGTCTTCGCCCTTGAGAAAGTGATCGAACCATCCATAGGTGAGTTTGTCCGTGTCGAGATGCACTTCTCCCATGTCGCGTTCGCCCACCACCGTGTGTTCGGTTCCAGGGGCAGGGAGCCCACGGTAATAGCCGCAGTGGCCGGTCGGAGCAATTACGGCATACTGCTCATTTGCGATCTCCGGCTTTGCCGTCTGGCGCACAAAGTTGTAGGCTGCGAGGTTAGGGCCGATGGAAACGTCGTACCAGGACATAAACCACAATCCCGGCACATTGATCTTCATGCTGTCATTCCACAGGCCGCCCTTGTACCAGGCAGGATCGTTGGGCGTGCGCTCGATCATGGCCCCGCCGGTGGCTACCGGCATGGGATCGGAGAAGATGCCGGGAGGGCCGCCCACAGCCTTAATGATGTCTTTTTCCGGCAAGTGCCACAGGGCTTTCGACCAGTCCACAGGAGGAAAATGATCCGCCAGATCGAAAGCCCTGGAAACGCGAATCAGATCTTCCTGAGAAGTGCCGGGAGGAAACATCGGTCTGACCTGGTTCTGTTCGCCGTAAAGCCAGTCGATAAAGAGCATTTGCACGGCGCCGCCACGGTACCAGTTTCCCTGCTCATAGTAGGGACCGACACGGCCCACGCCGGCTCCAAATCCCATGGGAATAAAAGCAGCGTCCGACGGATTGCCCCGCGCCGTAACCGCCAGTTGCCACTCCGCGGTCGAGGAGCAGCCGATGGTGCCGACTTTCCCGTTCGACCAGGGCTGGGCAGCAATCCATGAGAATTCGTCATCACCGTCCGTCAGCGGCGGCCCCAGGATGTCGTAGTTTCCTTCGGAGAAGAAATGCCCGCGCTCGTTGATTTCGACATAAGCATAGCCCCGTTTCACCGCTTCAAGCTCCGCAGACATATTTCGCGGCGCGCCCAGGCTCACATCCCAGTAGTTAAAGTTATAGGGCGTGCGCACAAACACGGTCGGATACTTCTTTGAAGTATCTTTCGGAACATAGATGTCGGCGGCCATGTGCAAGCCGTCGCGCATCGGGATCATGACTTTGCGATCGATGATGGCCGCCGACTCCAGCTCATCCTCAATTGCATTCTGCTTCGCGATTTGTTCCAGCTCCTCGGGAGTGCGCGTGCGCTGCTGTGCGAAACCATTAGAAACAAGGCTTCCCGAGATTATCAGGAGCAACGCAGTGCAATAGAAGGCGGTTTGTCTTGGCATGTTCATCCTCCGCTACAAGGTCATTGCAATTGTATCCGTGAAAGTACAGAATCCAGGCGCGTTCCATTTTTTCATTCGGCTGCGTCCGGACGACTCGCCACAGCGCCGAGCCGGTCATGCACTACCAAACCTCGGCACGAGGCGGGATGACAGTGCCAGCAGGCGGGAACGGATTGTGGGAGGTACCGGTATCCATGGCGTCGGCCCTGCCAGGTTTAGAACTCAAGTACGCCTTTGATCTGAAGGAGTCTCGGCGAGTTGTCTCCGCCCAAGCCGACCCCAAAGAGCGAGCTGGGCGATCCGACAGCACTAATGATCTGCCCAAAAGTGGAATCGGCGAGGTCAGGGTCGGGAATGGCGAAATTCGGATGGTTGAATATGTTATAGGCCTGTGCCCCGATGCCGAATTTCATGCCCTCGCGGAGCGGTATGTTGGTCATCTTCATAAGGCCAAAATCGGACTCGACAAACATCGGTCCCCGGAATTGATTCAGTGCCTGGTTCCCGAATCCTGTCGCCGCTGAGGTGAACTGGCTCGCCAGCAGGCAGGCGTTCTTCGGGCTGCTGCAGGAAGGCACGCTACCCCCGTTGAAGTTGGCGAAAATTCCGTACGCCGGGGCCGGAACGCCGGCGCTGGACGAATAGTTCTGTCCAGCCAGCGCCGCGTCGGTCGCGCTGTCGTAGACTGTGAACGGGAAGCCCGAATGCACATAAAACGTCTCAGAGAGCTGCCACCCGTCAATGAGACTGTTAAGAGCGCCCGGCCCGTGAAGGAACTTCGCGAAGGGCACCATCCATACATAATCGGCGGTCATCCCGCTGTGGACATCGAAATTCGCGTTCCCGTAGGATAGTTTCGGATTGTAGGGATCCTCGATGTATCGTGGATTACCAGTGCCGATTTCGTCGGTGAGGGCGTGACTGTACGTGTAATTTGCCTGGACCACCGAAGAGCCGAAGTGATCCGCGAACTGAATGGTCGCGCCGTTGTAACTGGAAATCCCCTCGTCTTCCATCAACGTCACTGTGCCGAATCGCGGGTCGGGAGCCGTGGCTGGCAGCCCCGCAAAACCGGTGGCGTACGCATTAACCGATCCGTTCTGGATCCAGCCATGGATCTCATGGTTCCCGACATATCCCACCGTAGCCACCGCATCCCTCCACAGTGCGCGCTCCACCTCCAGGCTCCACTTGGTTACCAGCGGCTCCGGCAATTGGGCGACGGCTTCCTGTAACTGCGGGGGAGAGAAACCCGGTACCGCAGCCTCGAATTGCGCCAGCGTGTAGCCCTGGCTGTATCCCGATGTGAAGGCCGAGGTATCGCTGGCCGTCTGGGCGAACAGGTTTCCGCTCTGGCTAGGCGCGAGCGGACCGCTGCTGGCGATAAAGGTGTTGATCAGCGGCGAGTTCTCGGCCTGATTGAAGGCTATGTTATCGGGAACATTGTCGTAAAACAATCCAATGCCGCCGCGGACCACGGTGGCCCGATTAACCCCAAACGGCTGCCAGGCGAACCCGAGGCGCGGTTGCCATTCCAGAGCCTGCAGGTTATAGAGTCCCTGATGCAGGCCGGTCACCAGAGCCTTGTTATAAGGAGTGTCCACGTTGTGATCGAGCTCGGAGAAGGGCACCGTGGTTCGCGCGAAGCAGTTCTTCTGGCAAACCGGATTGGTCGCATGATCCAGGCGGAGCGCCAGGGTGAGGGTGAAGGCATCCTTCACTTTCCAGCTATCCTGGATAAATCCTCCCATATGAGCTTGCGCCAGCGGTTCCCAGCCATTGGTCAAGAAAGATTGGACCAGCGTCGAATAGTCGCTACCTCCCGCCGCCACGCTGGCCTGATCGATGCCGCCATCGAAAAACGCGTCTGCCGTATTGGCCGTCAGTAAACCAATGTTGTTGCCGTAGTAACTGATTCCCTCATCGTAGCGGCTGAAATCGAAACCGGCCTTGAGGGAGTGATCGTGGATGATCTTAGTCAGATCGTCGGAAAAGTGATAGTCGGTTAACGCCTGCAGGGCAGGGAAATCTGCGTCTATCCCACCCAGGGTGGTGAAGGTTCCATCGCCGAACTGGAGATCGGTCGGAAACGCCGCCAGAGTGGCCGGTGCGATCGCCGTTGTAGGTGAGCCGGGCGGCGCAAATTCAATATGGAAATGCTCGACCGACGTATCGAACTCGTTGACAAGGCTGGCCGACAGCGTTGAGGTCCAGGAAAAAGCACCCGTCTGCACCAGCTGAGCGCTGTCAACGTCAAAGAGGGGGTTGATGGGATCCGTATAGGTGGCCTGCGTTCCATCGTCGACTTTGAAATGTCCAAAAATGTGATTGTTCGCGTTGATATTCCAGTCGATGCGGGAAGTGAGGATCTCCTCCGGATTGAAGTTCCCCGCCGTGGAACGGAAATTCAGCGCGCAGGGCACGCCCGAGCCAAGACCGGTAAAGCCGTTACAGCCGAGAGGATCGGTTCCGTTCCCCGGCACCGCGCGCGATGCGCCCGCCGCCGAGTTGTATAGATTGAAAATGCCCTGTCCCAGGCCGGTTCCGCCTCCTGCCGGACAAGTCACCGTTTTTCCGCTGGCATCCGTCAGCGTCAAATTCTGGCAGTAAAACGGAATCGATGCGGTCAGGCCATTCGCTGTCAGGTTCTCAATGGTCGCCGCCTCAAACTGCTGGCTTGGAATGAGAGCGAGCGCGCTGGTAGGCAGCATAATGCGGACACCCTCCGTATCGGCGAAGAAGAAGAGCCTGTCGTGCAGGATGGGACCGCCGACCGAAGCGGCCCACTGGTTGACGTTATCGAAGGGTCTTGGGGTATCGCTCAAGTTGTTGAAATAGTCGTTGGCGTTAAACGCGCGGCCATTCCAGAAATATTTCGCGTTTCCGTGAAACTGATTCGAACCGGATTTGGTCACGATGGTATCGTTAGAACCGGCCAGGTAGCCGTACTGGCCCGTATACTCAGTTGCGGAAACCGTAACTTCCTGTATCTCATTCAGTCCCAGCAGAAGGTTCGATGAACCGCCGTTGGTTGAGTTACCGTCGGGATTGATATCCTCCATCCCATTCTCGATCAGCAGATTCGAATTCGTCGTTATCCCATACATCGAGGGAAACAGATCGCCGGTCATCACTGCGCCGGGAGACATCTGCAGCAGCGAGTTGACGTCATTCCCCGGCACGGGAACTTGCTGCAGCTGCGTAGTCTCAAGGGTCGTCGAGATATCGGCGTTGGTCGTCTGGAGTGTCGGCGGCAGGGATGACACTAAAACCGTTTGCGTAGCGCTGCCTACCGCAAGGCGGAAGTTCACGGTCGTGGTCTGGCCGACGTTAACGGTTGTGTCCTGCCGCGACGTATTGAAGCGCGGGGCCGACGCAGTTACGGTATATTGGCTGGGCTGCAGGATGGTGAACTGATAGAAGCCCGAACCGTTTGTCTTGGCGCGTATCGTATCGCCGGTCGCCTTGTTGGTGACGGTGATAGCAGCGCCCGGCAAAACAGCTCCACCGGCGTCCTGAACGACACCGCTGAGTGCGCCCGTGACATTGGACTGCCCGCGCACGGCAATCGGAAGCATCAACAACAGGGAAACACAAAGGGAAAAAATTGCACCAGAGTAAATCCGCTGCATGGCTCCTCCGTGTGGGACTTAAGTAAGCACATCTTAATGGCGGCTTAAGTAATTACATCTTAAGGGCGCCTCACTCGACACAAGCAGATTCTCGCGCATACTCACAGCGGGCAGCATGATTTGAATCGAGAACGGCGCTAAGAGCGAGGATCCCGCGAAACAGTAGCGATCAACCTGAGGAAAGCGCTACGCAGGCCTTGGGGCAGAGCACCAGCACAAGGCTTTCTAGCACAACGTGAAATTCCGTGTCAACAAAAAACCTTGCGGACTTTCCCCGGGATTTCTTCAGACTGACCTGCTGAGGGCAAGTTCGAGTTGGGTGTCCGGGGAAGATTCCGGCGGCGGATGGAAGGCACTGGGGTAGACGGCGCTGGAGCACCGCTCACTCGTCCTTGCTTCGCGGCTACTCTTGTTGCGCCACCGGGAGATTGATATATGTGCCGTGGCCAGGAGTGCAATAGATGCGCTGAGTGGCCTCCTTGTAGTCGTCGGCCGCGGCGTTGAAGATATTCGCGACGAAGGTCTGCGGGTTGCGATCGTACAGCGGAAACCAACTGGACTGGACTTGCACCATAATCCGGTGCCCGGGGAGAAAGATGTGATCGACCGCAGGCAAAAAGAAGTCATACGGCAGCGGCTTATTCGGGATTAGCGGTGCAGGGTGCGACAGGCTCTCGCGATAGCGGCCGCGGAAGATATCCATGGCCACGGCCAGCTCGTAGCCGCCCATATCAGCCTCCTCGGCGTCCTGCTGCGGGTAGACGTCGATCAGCTTGACGACCCAGTCGGAATCGGTGCCGCTCGTAGAAGCAACCAGGTGTACCTCGGGACGCCCGCTTACTCGTACCGCATCTTGCAATACCGGAGTCTCGTAGGTCTCAACGTCGGGGCGCGCCGAAGCCGGGCGCTGATCGCCGACCAGCCACTCAGGCCAGGTGCTGGTTTGGGCGGCCGGTACCGGACGCGGGCGGTAGGGCACGGGCGTCGCCGGATTCGAAACGTACTGGTCATACTCGGTTCCGCTCGAGGACTGTGGCGGCTCGAAGCCCAGCCCATGATCGGCGCGCAAATAGAGCGGCTTCTCCACGATGGTGCAGTCGCCAGGGCAGGCCGGCCACGCCGGCAACTGTTCCCACCGGTTAGCGCCAGTGAGAAACGCATTGACGTGCGCAAGATGCGCGTCGGGTCCCTGCTCCTGGAGATGCTGGGCCAGGAAGGGCAGCAGAATGTGCTCGTCAAAGTACGCCGAAGTATCCGAGCCAAAGTTGAGTGCGCCCAGGTGCGTGCCCTGTGTGGCCTCCTGCCCATGGAACCAGGGCCCCAAAGCCAGATACAGGTTCTCGCGATTCGAGGCCTGGGCATAGAGCGCGCGGTATACAGCCAGCGCTCCATAAATGTCTTCCTGATCCCATTCGCCCGCAACCAGCAGAGTAGGAACCGTCAAGGGTTCCTTGGCCAGTATTTTGTCGACCGCCTGGTCCTGCCAGAATTCGTCGTAAGAGGGGTTGTTAACGATCTTATTCCAGAATCCGAGTTGCCCCATGCCGTACTCGGCCGCGATCGCGCTGGGGTTGACGGCGTCGAGATACATGCTGTAGTCGTCGCGGTAATCGCTCCACCACTTGTCAGTGTCTGCACGCGTCGCTTCCTGCGAGTAGATGTAGGGCATCATCTGTTCGCGGAAGGCGCCATAGTGGAACCAGTCGTCGCCCATCCAGCCATCCACCATGGGATTCTCCGGCACCGCCGCTTTGAGAGCCGGATTGGGGTGAACCAGACCCATCAGGGCCTCGAAGCCGTCGTAGGATATCCCCATGATGGCTACGCGTCCATTGCTCTGCGGCACGTTTTTCACCAGCCAGCCGATGGTGTCGGAAGCATCGGTAGCGTCGGAAACCGGCGTGGGATTGAGTGGACCGCGGACGTAACGGTTCATGACGTAATCGCCCTCGGATCCGTACTTGCCGCGTACGTCCTGAAACACATGGATGTAACCGGCCTTGAGCGCCCAGTCCCGAGCCTCGCGCTCGCGGGTACTGAAACGGTCAGCATCGTACGGCGTGCGCTCCAGAACGATTCCGGCGTGCTGCGCGTCTTTCGGTATCACAATCACGGTGTTGAGCTTGATGCCGTCGCGCATAGGAATCTGCACCACCGTGCGCGTGTAACTCAGTTCCCGGGTCACCGGTTTGAAATGCTCCGGAATCTCGCTGGGCAGACTGGGATAAAGCGACTGTGATGGTGAAGAATTCGAAGGCTGCTGTTGCGCAGCCCCACCCTGGGCATCAGTCACGAACAACGCCGAGGCCAGCAGGAGGGGCAGCGCGCGTATGGCAAGGAGGCGCACGCAATTCATCATGGCTGATTTTCAGCATACATCCAAATGAATGCCTTTGGACCCTCTCCGCCAGTGCGAAAACCGCGCCCGATCACGGGAACCACGCCAAGGTCGCGGAAAGAACCGGCGCTCGCCCGGGAGCCGGTCACCGCTTGCAGGCTCTCCGCGTCTTCAACGTAAACCCCCATGGCGCGTAAACATCCAGCGACTGGAAAACCGTGTTCTCCCGCTTCCAGTCCAGGTAATCGAAATACGAAAAGTGGTACTGCTTGCCCATAGTTGTGGTCTCATACAGCACCACCAGCCGGTTCGGCTGCGTATGCGGCAGCGGCCGGATCAGCCTGCCATGTATCCTCAATTTCGCTGCGGCGTCGGTGGCTCGGGGGATGTATCATCCGCGGGACGTCAAAGCTGTTTGACATGAACGATATGAACCATATTAAATCGTAGCGGCGCGTCCCTCAGGCACGTTTGTCCGCTCTTCAGAAGGACCATGGCATACTCGTCGGAAAAATTCACGAGGAGGAAATTTGCCACTGCCGGGGGCAGGTTTGCGCTTGGGACGATTGGCGCCGTTTCGTTCCCCTTCCAGTTGCCGGCTGCTGCGCTGCCGGTTTTGGACGTCGCTTACGCCGGTTCTATGGGCTCGATGATGGAGGGCCCTTTGAAGGCCGCGGTCCGCAGCGACTTGCACTTGGATATGCACGGACGCGCGCAAGGATCGAACGCCCTGGCGCGGCTAATCGTGGGCAACACTATCCGGCCGGACGTGTTCATTTCCGTCACGCCCGGTCCTATGATGACGGTGCTGCACTCGGGCAAAGCCAAATCCGCCCAACCCGTGGCGCACACCGAAATGGTGATTGCCTATAGCCCGCAGAGCCGGTTCGCATCGCAGTTTGAAGCTGCAGCCAGGGGGAAAGCTCAATGGTGGAAAGTTTTGGAGCAACCGGGCTTGCGCTTCGGACGCACCGATCCGATTGCGGATCCGCAAGGGCGAAATATTATTTTCACCCTGATGCTGGCGACGCAAATGTACCATCAGCCGGATTTGGTCGAGAAGACGCTCGGCCCAACTATTAACTCCAAGCAGATATTTAGCGAGCCGACCGTTCTGGCCCGGTTGCAAAGCGGCGAGCTTGACGCGTCCTCGGCCTACAAAATCCAGCCGGGCCCGTTTCATCTTCCCTATATTTCCTTGCCACGGCAGCTCAACCTCAGTTCGGAGGGCGTGCGCCAGGATAATCCAAACTTGAGCCTCACCGTCGGGGGCAAGACGTACTATCCCGAGCCGCTGATCTATTACGCGGCGGCTCTGAGCGATTCTCTGAATCCCAAAGGAGCCGCGGAATTCGTCAGATGGCTAAAGGGCAGCGAAGCGCAATCAATTTTCGGGCGCTACGATTACGACCCACCGGACGGGGCTTCCACGCTTCGCGCGTGATTGTCAGCCGCCGCTGGGTCGCGCGCCTCGGGGCCGCAGCGTTTGCCCTGGCGCTGCTCTATCCCCTGTCGGCGCTTTTCGCCCACATCGGCGCGTGGCAATGGGATGCGCAAGTGCGCGGCCCGGCGCTGTCATCGGTACGCGTATCCATGTTGCTGACCACCGTCGCGATGCTGATCGTAGTCGCCATCGGCACGCCGGTGGCCGCCTACATCGCGCATTGTAAGGCTGAGGAACGCCTCTTGTGGCAAGCGGTCTTGCTGATCCCAATTCTGTTGCCGCCCCTCGCTCTCGGTATTCTTTTCACTTTGGCCTTCGGGCCTTACGGCGGCGTTGGCCGGCTGCTGAATCACTGGGGCGTGGCCATGACCAACAGCGCCACGGCTTTCGTGGCTACGCAAGTTTACGTGGGCATGGGCTATTTTGTTTTGGGCGCGGTCGCGGCCCTGGACGCTGTTCCGCCCATGCTCCAAAAGCATGCCGCTTTGCTGGGGCTCACTCCGCTAAAAGTCTTTTTCCGAGTGACGCTGCCGTTGGCGCGCCTGGGCCTCGCCGTGGCGCTGAGCATCGCCTGGGTTCGTGCGGTCGGAGAATTCGGCGCTGTCGTGGTTACTGCGTATTATCCTTCCGGTATGCCGGTGCAGCTCTGGGTGGATCTGCAAAGCTTTGGCTTGCCCGCGGTGATGCCGCTGCTGGTGATCTTCCTCGCGGTAACTTTGCCCCTCCCGTGGTTGGCTCACGTTTTGGCGCAGCGTCGAAGCAATGCTTGAGGCCGAATTCACCAAGTACCGCCGCGATTTCGAGGTTCGCGTTTCGCTGCAGCTCGGCGCCGCGCAATCGGTGGGTTTGTTCGGTGCCTCGGGCGCGGGCAAAAGCACGGTGCTCGCGTGTATCGCCGGCATCGAACAGCCGGACGACGGCCACATCGATCTCGGAGGCCTGCGCCTTTTCCCCCCGTCTCTTTCTCTGTATCAACGCCCGGTCGGCTATCTCACGCAAGAGCCCAGCCTGTTTCCTCATCTCAGCGTTGGCGAAAATGTAACGTTTGGCGTGCCGAAGCGCGGAGCGTCCCACCCGGAGCGTCTCTCCTGGATCGCAACACTGAAGGACCGACTGAAGCTCGCGCCGCTCTGGGACGCTTCCGCTGCGCGCATTTCGGGCGGCCAGGCGCGTCGCGTTGCCCTGGCTCGGATGCTGGCGCGAAAGCCGCCGCTAGTGTTGCTTGACGAGCCGTTTGCCGGCCTCGACCGCCAACTGGTGCGCGAGCTGATTGACGATCTGATTTTCTGGAGCAAGACAATCGGCTTCAGCATGATCGTCGTCGATCACCAATCCGACGTGCTGATGCGCCTCTGCCCGGAATCGGTAATCGTGTTGGAGCAGGGACAGGTAGTTCAGCGCGGTGCCTGGAGCGACATTTGCAGCGCCCCGGCGACCCCGCTGCTGCGCTTGCTTCTGGCGCAACTTTAGATAGCCGGAGGCGCTGCTGGTTCCATCGTAGAGGTAAAGATTGCCCGCACCGTCAACGCCCACGCTCAAGCCATTGGAGTTGCCGAATGCGGCATCCGCGGCCGGGCAATGCGGGAAGTCATCGCCCGGCACTCTTTTATGCCGGTATGCCAGTTATTGATGCGCGAATCCGGTTGCGGCGCCCACGCCGTGCGCCGCAATTCCTATCGCCGGCGCGGTCCACCAGAAGCGCGAAAGATGCTTTTTCAGCCAGTAACTGGTGAATGAACCGTAGCCGACCAGCGCAAAATCGACGCCGATTTGCCCTCCAAGCGACGATGGCATCAGGGGATTTCCCTCCCGGCATTGGTGGTCGGCTATGCAGCGATGTGTCATTGCGATGTCGAGCCCGGCCATCCCCAGGTGCAGGCTGTTGAGCAAAAAGTAGCGTGCATCGGGGGTGCGCGGAGCCAATGCGGCGGGCGCGCGCACAAGGCTCCCTTCCGACGCCGGGGCCGGCGCAGTGATGATCGATGGCGCCGCGGAAGATGAAGTCGCGGAAGCGGGTCCAGAGGAGAAGACCTTTGAAGGATCGGAAGTTGGCGCAGTCAGCTTTGCCGACAACTGGGCGTTTGGTTGGATCTGCCCGAAGGGAATCGCAGCTTGCCGCGCAGAGCACGTCAATCCCCCCATCAGGATCGCGATTCCTGCAGCGTGTTTTAAGAATCGTTCAACGACCATAGGCTGCCACCTCTCAGGGGAGAAAGCCTGTGGTTGTTTATCGGCCCCTTGCGGTGCGGCTCAGGTCGTGCCCTGATTTGAAACACATTTTCGAGAAAGAATTGGAGAGCCGGTGTTGAAACGCAGGATCTTTTTTGTGGCCGGGACTCGCGAGTCAATATGCAGAGCACCCGCTTTCTCTTGCCCCGGCCTGGGACCGATTTGCAAAAGCAAGTGCGACATGGCATACAATGTTCGCGTTGTCGGTCACCCCTATTTACGAGACCGCAGGAGCGGCTAAAGCCGCAGTTGCATCAGTTCGGCGCACCCCGGTTGTGGTCGGCGTCTGGCTGTTTCTGCTGCTTATCTTTTCCACCGTTACGGTCTTCGTGCGGGACGCCTGGGCGCTCGAATCCTTTCAGATCGGCATCTTTGTTCTGCTCGCCGCCTACCTGCTGGCAGGAATTCGCAGAGAGCGGGAGGGGATGGCCGCGGGCTGGGCGCCGTGGCTCGTCTACCTGATTCCATGTTGGGGTGTGTTCCAGCTTTGGGCGCATACCACCGCTTCCACGTTTGAAACCCGGGAAGCAGTTCTCAAATGGAGCGCGTTAGCCGGAGTGTTCTTTCTAACTCAAGTGGTGGCTGGCTCCAGACGGCAACGGCGCATCTTTCAGAGTGCTTTCCTGTGCTTTGCCACCGCGATGGCCGTGCTCTGCCTGGCGCAACTCTTCACTGCAAACGGCCGGGTACTTTGGGCATTTCCCACCGGATACCCGTTTGTATTCGCAACCTTTCAGTACTCTAACAACTACGCGCAATTTGTTGAGGTCGCCCTGCCCATTGCCCTCTGGCGAGCCTTGTGCGAAGGCCCGCGGTCGTGGGGCTATACGCTTTGCGGGGGTGTTCTCTATGCGTCGGTCGTCGGCACCGGCTCACGCGCCGGCGCAGCCCTGTGCACAGCAGAACTGGCGGCCATGCTCATCATCGGGCTGGCGAAGTTGCGCCATCCGCAGACCGGCTTGCCTTCCCGCTCGACGGCGGCCATGCTCGTCATGGTTCCCGCTCTTGCGGCGATTTTCACTCTTGCCGTTGGGTGGGAGCACGTCTGGCGGCGGCTTGAACAGAAAGACCCATATCTTGGGCGGTCGTATTTCCTGGTCGCGGTTGCGAACATGGCGAAGCAGCGCCCGCTGACCGGCTACGGCCTGGGGACTTTCCCGGAGGTCTACCAGCGCTATGCCGTCAGAGATTTCTCGTTCTACGCCAACCACGCACACAACGACTGGGCAGAATTTGCTGCTGACGGTGGAATTCCCTTTCTGCTTCTGGTGCTGATCCCGTTTGCCGCTGCGGTGCCCGCAGCCGTTCGAAATCCCTGGGGGATCGGCTTGATTGCCGTCATGTTGCACGCATGTGTGGACTATCCGTTTCCGCGTCCCGCCGTCTCCGGGTGGATGTTTGCCATGCTCGCCCTCCTCTATATGACGCGGACGATGGGCGTAAGCTCAAGCGCAGCCAAAGAGCTGCGCCATCTCGTTCGCTAGGGCCTGCGTGATTCGGAAATCGCTCGGGGACGGGCGCCGGTCAGGAGACTCGCACGACAGCCGGTCTGAAGACCGGTGTTGCTATTTCGCGCCGTTCCTAATCATGCGTTCTAGCAACCAGCCGATAAGAGCGGCGCTTTAAGCTCCGCGAAAGATCCGCGACAAACGAATCTTCCCACTGTTGCGTTTTAGAGGTCGTGAAAAGTGTCTTTTCTTACAGCGTGTTTCAAAAATGCTGCTGGGACAATCAAGGAACCCTCCCTCAGCGGCTAAAGCCGCATAAACGGCGGATGTTGCACGGCACGGCTTGCCCAGAGGGCGCCCACCGTGCCCTTCAAAACCTATTTTTGAAACACGCTCTAAGGAAAAAGTCACTTGGCGGCATCGCCATCCGGACGTGGTAATTGCGAAGCTGCTGTGGCCTCGATGCGGGTTGATTGCATCACAAGCATGCCTGAAACTCGCGGTGTTCCTAATGTTCTTCGGTATTTGAGACGCAGGCGCACAAGCAGAGTATTCGGGGGAACGGAAAATCTCATGAAAGAAGTCGCCAATACCTCGCTGGAAAGATCAGAGGATTCCGCAAGGACAGCGTTCGAACTTGCATCAACTGCCTGCCAATGAATTCCCGTGGCCAATGGAATATCTTCAGTGCGATACGAATACGTCAGCAAGTAATTGCCGGGCGCCAGTGGCAGGATCTGCTCAGCGATCGTGCAGTCCTCCGGCTGCACGCCGGTAAATTCCGTTTCCAGCCCGGACGCTCCCGGCCAGGAATGGAGGCCGGAGTACTCAGGAAATGCCCAGTCGAAGCTGACAGGAAGAGGTTCTCGTTTGAAGCCGGCATTATTCGGCACAGTGTCGTCGGCAACCACCCAGCCGCGCCGGATCAGCAGGCGCCACAAGCCATCCGCTGCCGTTGCTGCGTTGGCGGCAAGCAGCCGGTTGACAAGCGCGAGAAGCAGCGCGCCATCAGCTTGCGCGTCGCCGGCGCGCACCAGGCGCGGCGCAATTTCGGCTGCCGCCTGCAGTTGATCCTTGGCCAGCAGGAAAACAACATACTGGCGGATCAGCGCTGGATTGTCATTGAGGATTGCCTTCGAAATCTTTTCCGGATCTGGCGCCACGCGCCAGCACAGCTCAAAAAGTGGCCCGACGTCGTCCGCCGGCATTGCGGCAGCCTTGCGCGACCATACCCAGAATGCCGGCATGTTGTCGCGGCGAAAATAGAAGTTGGCCAGGCTCCAGCGGGGAAGATAGGTGTGGTCCACATCGAATGCGTCCAGCAACAGCTCCTCGGCGCGGCGATAATTTCCCTGCGACTCATACTGCAATCCCAACTCGATATCCGCCTGGGCATTGTAGCGATCCAGGCTTTGCGCTTTGGCCAGCAGCTCCATCGCATGATCTCGATCGAGCAGCGACAGGCGCATGTAGTATTCCCAATCGTCAGGCGCCAAAGCAATGGCCGCGCGCACCGATTGGCTGGTGTCTTGATGGAAGAGGCGGTCTGCACGTGCCAGCTTCCATGAGCACCAGATTCCGAGACAGCAAGCCGCGGCTATCCCGGTGCGAAGCGCGAACACAATGAACCGGCGATGAAGCGGCATCATGACTAATCCGCAAGCATAGCATCGCGAGCAATGGCATCCCATGTTTCCGTGAAGAGATGCACGGCCGCTTCGCAATTCGAAGTGGAAAAAGCGGCGGTTTCTCCCTACGAGCCCTGGGGCGGCATCGGCAACACAGGTTGGCCCCTGCTTCAAGTGCAACAGTTCCAATCTGTTGCCCCCGCGGTTTCACCGCAGCTTCCGTAGGCGCGGCTTGCGGTGTAAGACACACGTCTTACGCAAATAATTGATTATAATGAAGATAAATTTGCAGTTGGGGCGATTCTGGCGTATAGATGGAGGCGTATAGCGTATAGGTGGAGGGGCGGGGTTTGTAGTGTCTTCACTGCTGGGCAAGGAGGGCGGAGATGTTGAGGAAAGTGGAGGCCGTCGCAGTAATCATGCTGATGTTATCTTATGCGGCGGCTGCAACCGTGTCGATTGGCACCGCCAGCGCCCGCGGCGACATGCGCGTAGACAACTACACGGTTCAGGGCAATGCAACTCTCTTCGATGGATCTCAAATCGAGACGGGACAGGCCAGCGCGGACCTTCGCTTGCAAAAAGGCATCGAGATCATACTGGGCAGAAGCTCGCGCGCCACCTTATACCGCGACCGCATGGTTCTTGAGCAGGGAGAAACCGAATTGACTGCGTCCGCTGCCTTTCGGCTGGAAGCAAGCGTTGTCCGCGTGACTGCGAACAACCTGGATTCACGCTGGACAGTTTCGCTCAAGCCGGGAAACACGGTAGAGGTTACCGCGTTGACTGGAGCGGTCGGCGTCACGAATGAGCATGGCATCATGCTGGCCGACGTTCTCCCCGGCCAGCCACTTTCTTTTGCCATGCAGCAGGGCGCCAGCGGTTCGGCACCAGGCGGCGGCAGTTCGGCATTTGTCGGTACAGGCGTCCTGCATAACAGTAACGGCCACTACTTTTTCACCGTGACGGCGACTGGCGTCACCTATGAGCTCATGGGTGTGGAAGCCAAACTTGCCGGCCTCGCTGGACAGACTCTCACGATCACCGGCACGATCGATCCGAACGTTGCGCCTGTACCTCCAGCGACCACCGTGGTCCAGGTCAAGAAGTACAAAAAGGGCGCCGCGGCTCTACTCATCACCGGCATCATTGTTGCGGCCGGCATCGGGGCTGGAGTGGGTATCTACGAAGCCGGCAAGCCTTCGGCAAGCCCGTAGTCAGTCAAATCAGGTGCGCTCTTTCACCTTGAAATCCCTAACGATGGCAAGGTTACATTGACTACTCTTAAGCGGATCGCTGCTGCATTTGGTGCTCCGTTGCAGGGCAGATCCCCCAGACTGCAAATCCCGGACCGTTTCGGTTACGGAGCTATGAGAACCTTGAAACAGCACCACTGCCGAATGGCGCATCGCGTCGTTCAATGCGGTCTCATTTGTCATACATTGGATTCTTGGCGAGATCCGTCTACATGCTTATAAGCATAAGGAAAGAAATAAAGTTACATGAAATCCGCGAAGAACTTACAAAAACGCGAAGCGTCAATCGATTGATTTACATTTTTCCCCTTGCATCCACTCCGAATCCCGTGATATTCTTCGATCCGACTTTAAAGGCATCTCCAAGTTGCCTGGCGAACCTCCGCGTCCTTGCAACTCACTAAGTGAACGCCGACTGACGAGTGCGTGCGAAGCGCCGCTGGGGACGATCCTGAGGCATGGGATCGAAAAAGGCGGAGCCTGCGCTGAGGCCCTTCCGAGCCGTAGTCGTTGAATTGGCCGCCAGAATCAGGCTGGCAAACTACGTAAGCTCACAAATTTTCACGCCTCCCCAAAAATCGATGACAAATTGTTGTGTGCGGAAACCCGCTCCGCACCTTTCGCGCTCTTGACATTTCACGCGGCGGCAGTGCCGGTGCCAGCTTTCATCTCTAACGCAATCCTCCGCAGCTACTGAAGCGGGCAGGGGTTCCATCAACGGAGCGGGCACTCCAGCCTGTGCGCTGCCCTCTGTTCCTCCGATCCGTTACGAGCGTACTAACGATCGGTCACGCGCATCGGCTGAAGAAAGCCAGCGCGCGGAATCCGGAAAAGGCGTCCGAGTCTTAAATGACAGTCCTGAAACCACGATCACGCATGGTTAGCGTCCGACTGTCCGAAGAGGAGTACCTTGCCCTTCGCGACCTATGTTCGGTAACGGGGGCGCGCAGTGTATCGGACCTGACGCGCGATGCAATGCACATGGTCCTGCGCGGTGCGCATCGCGATGGTTTTCTCGGCTTCTACATGGACGAGTTCCGGAATCAAATGAGAAATCTCGATAATAAGATTGAACGGCTGGCCGTCGATTTTGCATCCTTCAAATCCGAGGCGAAACATTGATTGCAGCCGCAGAAGTGATTGCGACTTGCGCCACTGATTTAGAGGAGAGGAACGGCATGCAGCACCTCGGCTTCTGGGGGTTGAGTATGAAACTTATCTTCTGTCTGCTGCTGGCACTCGTGGCCACGCCAACCATAGCGCAGCAAAAACCGCCGGAGCAAACAGGCGCGGGAGCGACTTCACTGAATGAAGATTTCAATCTGCCCCCTGAAAGCGTGGGACCAAGCGACCTGTTGGGGATTTCGGTGTACGATTCGCCCGAACTCACCCGGTCCGTTCGTGTCGATGACGATGGCGCCATCCGGTTGCCCATGGTTACGCAACCGATCCAGGTAGCGGGGCTCAATCCGGCCGAAATCGGAACCGCGATCACCAAAGCGTTGGTGGAGAACAACGTCCTGGTGGAGCCCATCGTGACGGTCACCATATTGGAGTACCGCAGCCGTCCTATCACGGTGATGGGAGCGGTGCGCAATCCAATCGTGTTTCAAGCCGATGGCCCAGTCACACTTCTGGACGCCATCTCGCGCGCCGGGGGACTAGCCGAGAATGCCGGCTCGGAGATCCTGCTCAGCCGTCCGCCATCGGCCACCGGGGACAAATCGACTACGCTTACCCAACGTATTCCTATCCAGTCTTTCTTGAATCTTAACGAAGCTGTGGCAAATCTGAGGCTCGAAGGCGGAGATGTTATCCGCGTTCCCGTGGCCGGCCAGGTTTTTGTACTGGGCAGCGTGAAAAACGCGGGGGCATTTTATGTGCCTGACGGCTCAGAGAGCAGCGTGATGAAGGCTTTGGCGATTTCAGGAGGACTGGGCGAACATCCAGCACACGTAGCCTACATCTACCGTGTTGAAGGCGGTTCTGGGGGACGGAACGAGATTCCGATAGAACTCCAAAAAATCATGGACCGGAAGGCTCCTGACGTTGCCCTGGTGGCAAATGACATTTTGTACATTCCGTCTGCAAACGGACGTCGCATCAGCGCCAAGGTTCTGGAAACATCCCTTGGTGTTGCAATCGCGGTCGGTACAACTTTGCTCTACATATATCACTAAGCTGCGCATGGAGGTCTTATTGTGTCGCATCAAGCAGGATTACCGGAAGTACTGCCGCCTCCTCAGTTGCCGAATCATCAGACGGCCTCTGCTTACTATGCGCCCATTTCCGTGCAGCAGGAAATCGAGCCGGAAGCGCCCGCCGTACCGTTGTCGCACTATCTCTGGGTCCTGCGCCGGCATTGCTGGAAGATAGCCGTTTTCGTTGTGACATGTGTGGTTATCACCGGGCTGCTTTGCGCCCGGCTGCAGCCGATTTATGAATCCACGGCTACAGTGGCTATTAACGCTCAGTCTCCCTCGCAAGCCGTGGGCCAGGATGTGCTGCCACTTTGGGTCGATTGGGATGCGTTTCTCGACACGCAGATCCAACTCATTCAATCGGATTCAGTGCTCCGGCCGGTGGCTGAGCAATATCATTTACTCAACCTCGGCGGTCGAACCGGCCACGACCGTTCGCAAGAGGTGCAACAGACAGCCGCAGCGCCCGTCAGCCTTGGCAATCTCAAAGTCACTCGTCCCAAGGGGACTTATCTCTTACTTATCAGCTACCGCTCCTCCGATCCGCGTCTGGCCGCGGACGTGGCCAACGCCATCGCCAAGTCGTATCTCGCCCACACCTACGACCTGCGTATTGAGTCCTCGACCTACCTTTCGTCCTTCCTGGAAAAGCAGCTCGATGAGCTCAAGGCAAAGATGGAGCAGTCGAGCATGGCGCTGGCGCAGTTCGAAAAGGATCTGGACGTCATCAATCCCGATGAAAAGACAAACATCCTTTCGGCGCGGTTGCTCCAGTTGAATACGGACTACACCAACGCTCAGGCCGACAGGGTCAACAAGGAAGCCGCCTGGAATATCATCCAGTCCGGATCCTTATCGGCGGAACAGGTTTCATCGCAAGGCGATGCGCTGGCCCAGGTCAATGATCATTTGACCCTTGCGCGCCAGCACTTTGCCTTGGTTAAGGCGACTTACGGCTCTTCGCATCCGGAATACCGCAAAGCCGCCTCGGAACTGGCCGAAGCGGAGAAGCAGTTCGAAGATGCTCGCGAAAATATCGTTGAACGCGTAGCGGCGCAGTATCGCGAGGCCCTCAACCGAGAGCAGATGCTCGAGAGCGCTGTCACGGAGACAAAGGCGGAGTGGGATCACCTCAACGCCCGCTCTTTTGAGTATCAGCAGTTGAAGCAGGAGGCGGATACCGACAAAAGCCTCTACGATGAGCTGATGCGCAAAATCCGGGAGGCCAATATTAACTCCGGCTTCCAGAACAACAACATCAGCATTGCCGATTTCGCGCGGCCGGCGCTTGCCCCGGTGTACCCCAACACCAGGCGGTACCTCGTTCTCGCGTTTTTCGCTTCACTGCTCCTGGCCGTGTTGGCGGCAATCCTGCATGACTCGCTCGACACCACGCTGCGCGATCCCGCCGAGGCCAGCCGTTTTCTGGGAACCGATGTCATAGCGAGCCTGCCCACCGACCGAGTCGCGGCGCAACTACCCAGACCTGCCGGAATTGAGCCCGGCGATACAATTGCTCCCAGGCCTGTTCCAGTCTCGAATGGCAAGCGGCAAAACCGCTCAACCTCCGCGTTCGAAGAGGCCGTCCGCACTTTGCGCAACACCATTCTTCTTTCGGATTTTGAGGGACGCCTCTGCTCCATCGCCTTCACCAGTTCCGTTCCTTCCGAGGGCAAAAGCACCCTGGCGGCCCATTTTGCCATTGCCAATGCGGATCGCGGCAGGAAGACGCTGCTCGTGGACAGCGACTTGCGCCGGCCCGGCCTGCATTCAAAGTTCGCGCTTTCCCCGCGCGAGGGTCTGTCCAACGTCCTCACCGGGGAAATGCTTTGGCAGGAAGCTGTCCTGCCGATCGATGGCATGCCGAACCTGCGCTTGCTTCCTTCGGGTCCCGGCTCGCATCGCGCCGCCGATCTCATTGGCCCCCGTCTCTCCACGCTTCTGGATGAGTTTGGCAAAGAATACGATCTGGTGATTCTGGACTCTCCGCCGCTGCTGGGCTTTGCAGAAAGCCTGCAGATTGCCTCGGCCGCTGACGGCGTTGTTATCGTAAACCGCGCCGGAGATACCAAACGCAAGGCCGTCGCCGCAGTCGTCTCCACTCTCAATCGCCTTCGCGCCAACATTATCGGCGTCGTCCTGAACCAAGTTAGCCAAAACACCTCCGATGGCTACGCGGGTTACGGCTACTACCACTACAGCCACTACCGCAAGGCGGAAGAATAAGCCTTTTCCATGCCCCCGCCCGCTTCCCGTTTGATTGAGCGGCAAGAGCTGGGAAGCACGCGCTCCGGGGCTTATCTGCTCGATCCAAAACAAAATACGAAGGTCACCCAATGGCTGTTGCAACAGCGCAGGATTACACCCCGCCTGCTCTTGCCGAGACCTCGGTCTGCATCCTCGGCTCGCGCGTTCAACTGGTAACGGCATCCCGCACTGCCGATTACATGGAGCGCTGGATCTGCATGCGCGACGGGCGCTGCCGCCAGATAGTCACCACCGGCTTTCATGGCCTTATGGAGGCGCACAAGAAACCGGGGTTGCGCGCCATCCTCAACCAGGCCGATCTGTGGGCGCCTGACGGTATCGCGCCGGTCTGGCTGGCCCGCCTTCGCGGCCACCGCCACGCTGTGCGCGCACCCGGCGCCGAGATCATGCGCGAATTCTTCACCCGCGCCCAGGAAAGACATTACAGCAGTTATTTTTACGGTGACACCGACGCCACACTTTCGGATCTAACCGGCACCGTGGCCCGCTTTTATCCCGGCCACCGCATCGCCGGCGCCTATTCGCCGCCCTTTCGAGCCCTCACTCGTGCAGAGGACAATGTCATCATCGACCGCATTAACGCCTCAGGCGCCGATGTTCTGTGGGTCGCCCTGGGCATGCCCAAGCAGGACGTCTGGATCCATGAACACCTGCAGCGCCTCAATGTGCACGTGGCCGTCGGCGTGGGCGCGGCATTCGCCTTCGTTGCCAGAACCGTGAGCCGCTGCCCCGAGTGGATCGGCGACGCCGGATTTGAGTGGGCCTACCGATTCCTCCGCGAGCCCGCCAAACTCTGGCGCCGCGATCTCATCGACGGCCCCCGCTTCATCTTTCACGCGGCAATGGAATTCCTGCGAAACGGCAACTCGATGATCAGCCCTTCAAACAATGCCGAGTGAGCGCGGCGCCGCGGCCATGCGGGATGGGGATATCTGGCCATCGCACTGAGTCTTGCGGCTTGTCCGATTGCATGATGCAAACCGAGCAAAAACCTGCGATCCAGGTTGACGTCAGTGGGCGGATGCTGGCCCGCAATACGATGCTGAACCTTGCCGGCCAGGTCGCGCCGCTTCTGGTCGCCATCTTCACCGTTCCTTACGTGATCCATCACTTGGGTCCGGACCGTTACGGCCTGCTGGCGTTGGCCGGCATTGTGGTGGGTTATTTCGCGCTTTTCAATCTGGGCATCGGCCCGGCTACCACCAAGTACGTTGCCGAGCTTTTGGGCCGGGGAGAAATCGACAAACTGCCGCAGCAGGTGTGGACGGCGGTTGCCAGCCAGACCTGCCTTGGCCTGGCAGGCGGCGCCATGCTGGCCGCCGCGTCTCCCTTTCTGGTTGAGCGTCTGCTTAAGATTCCTGCTGGCCTTCACCCCCAGGCCCACGCGATTTTTCTGATCATGGCCGCCGCCCTGCCCATAGACTTTGTCGCGGGCTCGTTCCGCGGAGTGCTGTCGGCTGCACAGCGCTTTGACCTGCTGAACGTTGTCGACGTTCCCGTCGGCTCTCTCATGGGGCTTATGCCCGCCGCCGCGATTGCGCTTGGCTACGGTCTGCCCGCCATTGTGCTCTTCCTGCTGCTGCTGCGCGTGGCTTCAGCCGCAGTCGTGATCGTGCTTTCCATCCGGATTTATCCTACTTTGCGCTGCATTCGCTTCAATTTTGGTCTGGTTCGCGCTCTGCTCGGCTTTGGAGGCTGGGTCACCATCTCCGGCGCCGTTGGTCCGGTCCTGGTCTATTTTGACCAGTTCCTGATCGGCGCGGTCCTTTCCATAGCTGCCGTGGGCTTTTACACGCCGCCTTACTCTATTGCGGGCAAGCTGAGTGTTCTGCCGGGCTGCCTTGTCACTACGCTGTTCCCGGCCTTCAGCGCCTCGGCCGGCCGAGGCGATTCGGAGTGGATCAGGAAGACCCTCATTCGATCGCTTAAGTTTCTGATCTTGATCGTAGGTCCGGCGGCGCTGCTGCTGGCCTTCTTTGCCCGCCCGCTTTTGACATTTTGGCTGGGCGCAAATTTCGCCGATGAGGGCACACTGGCCCTCCAGATTCTGGCCGGCGGGGTTCTGATCAACGCACTTGCCTATATTCCGTCCAGTCTTTTGCAGGGTATAGGCCGGCCCGACCTCACCGCCAAGTTTCACCTCGCTGAGCTGCCCATCCACATCGGCTTGGTTTGGTTTCTGGTTTTTCATTTCGGCTTACCCGGCGCGGCGCTGGCATGGACGTTCCGCGTTGCACTTGACTTTGTTCTGCTCCTCGCAGCGGCATGCTGGCTTACCCGCACTTCGCCCCGTCTGATCGCAGGCAGAGAGATACGGCGCAGCTCTGGAACCCTTGTGGTCCTGGGGATGGGGCTGCTGCTGCTCTGGTCCTCAGCTCACGCGTTCATGACGGACGCGGCCTTCACCCTGCTCTTGAGTGGCGGATTCTTGTTCGCCGTATGGCATTACGTTCTCAATAAGGAGGAAAAATGGCAGATCAAGCTCTGGCTCAAGCTGGCGCGCTGAAGCTGCCGGCCGGGCAAAGCTCAGGCCCGCGATATACGCTGCGTTATAAGCTCGCCTGGAGATGGAGAGCGTGTCGAAGCTGGGCGCACTACGTGCTCGTCGGAAGGCGCAAGGGCCTGCCCGCGCTGCTCGATTTTGTTCTCGGAAACCATTACCTTAAGGCGTGCCAGGTACCCGGCGAGCTGGCGGCTCTTGGTGAAATCCTTGCCGAGCACCGGCCGGGCAGAGCGCTTGAGATCGGTACCGCTGGAGGTGGCACACTTCTTTTTCTCGCCCGCCTGGCAAGTCCGCACGCGACGATTGTGAGCGTCGATCTGAGGGGCGGGATGTTCGGCGGAGGCTACAGCGCCTGGCGCAGGTGGCTCTATCAGCGCTTCGCCTGCCGCGGCCAGCGGATGTGCCTTCTTCAAGGCGATTCGCATTCCGCGGAGATGCTCGAACGGGTCAAGGCTGCGCTTGCAGACCAGCCACTGGATTACCTTTTTATTGACGGCGATCACCGGTATGACGGCGTAAAGCGTGACTTCGAGATGTACGGGCCGCTGGTCCGGAAAGGCGGGTTGATTGCCTTCCATGACATCGTGGAAGGACCTTCCGATGCCGTTGGAGGCGTGCCGCGATTTTGGCGCGAGGTTAAACCACAATACCACCATCGAGAGATTATCAATGACCCGCTCCAGGGCGGATTCGGAATCGGACTCCTTTGTGTGGAATAGCTGCGCCGCAAGGCGACCATCACTGTCACGAATCCTGCGCCTTATGCATCGATTCTCATCATCCGGATTAGGCATTTGATTTATGGCGCCGCCAAGCGCAAAACCGCACTTGATGAATGAGGCTATGGAGAAGGGTGATGGTTTTATTACCCGCGCCGTGGACTCCAATCGTTCCTTGGAGCAATGGGAGCGTGTGGCGGGGTGGTGTGCTTCGTCGCTTTTAAGACGGGCGATGCCAGCCGCGCTTAGAGACGTACTGCGGGAACCAGTGACACGGATATTGGCTCGGCATGCAACACGCCATTTACCACGGGACAAAGAGTTCGATCAGCCAGTGGAATATGCCGCTGCGAGCGCGTACTTATCTATTATTGTGCCGGTCCACGATGCGCCGGAGGTAACCGGGCGCTGCCTGATCGGCTTGCAGAAGTATGCTTCAAAAGCAGAGATTATTCTGGTCGACGACGCCTCAAAACTCGATGAGACCATCGAACTCATTGACAGCTTCGCAGAGCGCAACAACTGGAAGGTAATTCGCCACTCGAAAGCGCTGGGGCACAGCGCAGCTTGCGGCGCCGGGGCCAGTCTTGCTACCGGGACCTATCTTTGTCTTTTGAACTCCGACACAGTTGTTACCCCGTGGTGCTGGCGGCCCATCGTGCAAGCATTCGAGGACAATCCGGATATCGGTGTGGCTGGGCCTTCGACGAGTTTTTCAGGAACCCCGCAAAGCCTCCCCTTGGCGTTCTCTGCGCGCTTCTATCTAAATGACAGTCAGGTCTGCGAGTATGCAAGGCGCTTGTTAGCGCCACACTTGAACGCCGTTCTCAGAGATCTGCCATGGGTTTCCGGATTTGCCTTTTTCATAAGGCGTAGCCTTTGGGAACAGCTTCGCGGCTTTGACCGCAATCTTCCTGATTTGGGCAATGAAGTTGAACTTTGCATACGCGTTCTGCGGATGGGGCATCGCGTGGTATGGGTTCGCAACTCCTATATTCATCACCTCGGCGGCGCGAGCTACAGCAAGACGACCGGCGACACCTATGTTGGCGCGATCGAGTCGATGCAGATTATCTGAAGCAGAAATGCCGCTGTTGTGACCCTTGGAGGCACCGGCGTGATCTATCCTCCGCGTGACCTGGAGGCGGTAAAGCGCGCGGGAACTGCCTTTGAGAGTTGCTGTCCCACGCACGCACGACGTGTGGCATCATGTGATGGCGATTCGCTCTGGGTGCAAGGTCCAGTTGGCAGTTATAGATAAAGAGCAGCCCTTTGAGACCTATCTCGCAGAAGACTTGATCGTGTCCGCCACATTCGCGGTTCCACAATATCGAGTTTCCTCAGGGCGCCGCTCGAAGGCTGTGATCGGCCACCCCCGGCTTGGATTTGGCGGCTCCGAAGCGGTGGTTATGTGGCTGATCGAGGCGCTGAAGGGCGACCATGAAGTGACGGTACTAACAACCGCAGGATGGAACCTCGCGGAGCTCAATGCTTCCTACGGAACACAGGTAAGGGAAAGCGAAGTAAAGGTACGCATCGCTCCCGTGCCTCGGCCAATACGTAATTGGAGCGTGGCCGCACTGCGCGGCGCCTGCTTTCAGCGCTTCGCGCGCAAGATTGCCGGCGATTACGACGTGCGCATCAGCGCCTACAATCCCACCGACTGGGGCCTGCCGGCGATCCATTTCGTCGCCGACTTCAGTTGGCACAAGGAACTTCGCGAGCGGCTCAACCCGTTGGCGCCAGGATTCATCTACCGGGATTCTATCGTTCGCAAAGCGTATCTAGGCATGGCAGCCGCATGGGGCAGTCCCTCGGGCCGCGACTTGCTCAGAGACGATGTGGTGATTGCAAACTCAAAGTGGTCGGCAGACCTTATCCGGCAGGCGTGTGGCGCGAGCTGCGCGGCCGTCATCTATCCGCCCGTCTGGGCGGAGTTTCCCCAGGTTCCGTGGGAGGAAAAGGAGAATGCGTTTGCGATGATCGGCCGCATTGCTCCGGAAAAACGAATCGAAGAGGCAATTGCTATTCTCGATGCGGTGCGTCAGCGCGGCCATGCCGTCCGCCTCCATCTCTGCGGGCAGATTGGCAACGATTTATATGGCCGAGAAATTGCCAAGCTCTGCACGAAACATGCCGGCTGGATCGTCTCGGAAGGTCATGTGGGCGGGGAAAGAAAGGCTCAGATTCTTGCCCGGTGCCAATTTGGAATTCAAACCTGTAAGGCGGAAGCCTTCGGCATCTCGGTGGCTGAAATGGTCAAAGCCGGCGCGGTTGTTTTCGCTCCCGACAGCGGCGGCCAGATCGAGATTCTTGACCACCCCAGTCTTCTCTTCGCCAACGCCAATGAGGCCTCAGAAAAGATCGACAAAGTGCTGAGCAGGCCATCCGCGCAAGCGGTGTTGCGGGCCCACCTTTGTCAGCGCGCAAATCTTTTCAGCGCCCGAACCTTCATGAGAGAGACGCAAGCGGTTTTCCATCGCATGGAATCGCAGCGGGAGCATTCTACAGAGCAGCAGGTCTATTGCCGATGAATGACAAAATCTCGCTGGTGATCGCCACCAAAGACAGGCCGGAGGATATACGGCGGCTTCTCGATAGCTTGAACCGCCAAACCGCGCCGCCTGACGAGATTGTTGTCGTCGACGCAAGCCGGGAGCCGGTCGAGCCGGTGGTAAAGGAGTTTTCAGAACTCGCCGTCAGGTACCTGAGGCATTGGCCGCCATCGGCATCCGCACAGCGAAACGCCGGCATCCGGGCCTGCGGCCCGGCTGCGACGCTCATTGGGTTTGCCGATGACGATACCACCTTCGAGCCGGAAGCATTTGCTCAAATGCGCAACTTCTGGAAAACGGCAGGACCCGATGTCTTGGGCGCCGGATTCAATATCCGCAATTGTCCACACCGCGGCGGTTCGTTCTTGAAGCACAGCCGCTTGGCCGAATGGCTTGGCTTGTATTCCTCCCGGCCCGGCAGCGTGTCCCGCAGTGGCTGGCAAACCGTAACCGGCGAGATAGCGAAGACGCAATCCGTCGATTGGGTCCCATCTGGTGCTGCGCTCTTTCGCCGCGAGGTATTCAGTACGAAGCTTTTTGATGAAGCCTTTGAAAGTTACAGCTATCTTGAGGATCTTGATTTGAGCTATACCATCAGCCGTATGGGACAACTGGCTATCGTTGCCGATGCGGGCTTTTTTCACTGCCCCTCCGCTGGAGGCAGGGTGTCCGCGCGCCGGTTCGGCCGGTTCGAGGTGCGGAACCGTCTGTATTTTGTCCGCAAACACGGTCTTTCTGTTGGCCGGTGTTATCTCGGCCTTGTCATACGGATGGCGATGTCGGCTTGCAGCGGCATAATACGCGCAGACTTCGGACTTCTCGTTCGGGCTCTTGGCAATGTAGAAGAATTGATTGAGCCAGTCGCGGCTGGGACGCTCCATGAGCCGTCCGCTGCGTCGCCATGATTGGCTCTGGCCCGCGGTTGGAACCCTGAACAGCGAAAAGAGAGAAAGAGTTTCCTCTATGAGTTCGCGATAGGCCGGCAGAGCCTGTGGGTCACGGGATTCAAGCAAAGAAAGAGAGGGATCTTTAAGCATTGTTCGTGAAGCAACTGCATCCAAATCGATCTCACCGGGTTTCAGCCTGTGCAACGTTTCCGCTGATACTTTGGACGTGCCTTTGGCTGAATTTGAACTCCGGGTTCTGGAATATCCAGCAACCGCAAAGCGCGGACGACTTCGAGCTTCTCATCCGGGCGGTTCTACCTTTCGCCGTACTTCCCGTGGCTGCCTTTTTGCTTCTTAGCCACAGGCAAATTCGTCTGCCTTGGAGTGGTCCGTCGCGGCTGCTGCTCATTTATGGAGCATTCACCGCGTTCGCAACGCTCTTTTCTCCGGTGCCAACGTGGTCCGCGTACTGGTCTATGGCTTTTCTTGCGACCATTCTTGTCGGCTCCCTCTTTGCCGCCAAGAACGATCCTGTAGGGTCCACGCGTGCTTTGTTGCAGATCACTTGGGTGGCGACATTTATTGTTGCGGCGATTCTTGCCTATAGAACAGGCAGCGTAGTGTTCGGCGATGCGCCCACAGCTTATGGGATCGTCGGTGAGTTGAACGGCCTCAGCCGCTCCTCCGGCGTTGCCCGCTGGGCGGCGGTGCCGGGCCTGGTATGCATTGTAAGGGCGTTCCATAGCCGCAAGATCGTGCACATCGCCTTCTACCTTGGCATGGCCGCCGTCGCCTTCTACATTGTTTACCGGATGCAATCTCGCGGAGCGGTCTTCGGCGCTGTCGCGGCTCTGCTATTCATTCTTCTCGTCTCCAGCCGCATGCGCCGCTACGCTCTACCCTTCGCGGTCGTCGCGGTGGCCGGCCTCGTCCTCATAGAAACTCCCGACGTGGCTTCGAATCGAGTTTCAGGTTATGTCAGGCGCGGCCAGACCCCGGAGCAATTCCGCAGTATGACAGGTCGTACCGAACTCTATGAAGAGGGACTCGAAGCCTTTACCGAGGCCCCGATTTTTGGCCGCGGCCAGTGGGCCGACCGCCTGACTGGAGTCGGGCATGTCCACAACTCCTATCTCCAGGCTCTGCTCAATGGTGGAATCGCCGGCGCTATTCCTTACTGCTGTTCCTGGATCGCCGGCTGGCTGCTCTTCTTCCGGCTGTATAAACGCCGTGCCTGCCTTGCCCCGCAAGACCGCCTATCCGTCCTTGAATGCGGCACGGTGATGATGTTTTTTACAATCCGCGCTATTCCTGAAACTACCACCGCCAGCTTTGCCGTCGATCTCCTAGTCATGGTGGCCGTGTATATCTACCTGGAGACGCTCTCCGCTGTTCTTTCACGCCGGTTCGTTCAGCGAATAGTTCTTGTGCCGCGCCGGCCTTCTATGCCGGAACGGGTTGCGGGGCTTCCACAGGCGAGTTAGTCGCGGCCATCCCATAATCTTGTCGTTAAGAACACGCAGAACCTGAAAATGCAGCAAGCGACTCTTCCTTTCGCGCCGCCCGATGCCATGGACTGGGCCGCGGCGCCGCCGGAACCTGGCGAGCCGCCGGCCCGCCTCAATGTTCTGGTCGGCGCCTACGCGTGCAGCCCATTCGAAGGGTCGGAGGCGGGCGTTGGTTGGGGATGGGTTGAAGCTATCTCAAGGCACCATAACCTGTGGGTTCTCACGGGCGCGCATTTCCGTGAACCCATAGAGGAAGAGCTTCGACGCAGGCCCGAACTGCAGGAAAGACTCCACTTCAGCTATATTCCGCGAACCCGTTACCGCGCCGCTGAAAAGATTTGGCCGCCTGCTTACCTCTACACTTATCAACACCAATGGCAGAAAGACGCATTTAAAGCCGCAAGGCAGTTGCTGGAACGAATTGGCTTCGATATCGTGCATCAACTCACTTACGTCGGGTTCCGTGCTCCAGGTCATTTGTGGAGATTAGGGGTGCCGTTTGTCTGGGGGCCCATTGGCGGCCTCGAACAGGTCACATGGTCGCTGATTCCGTGGCTAGGCCTGCGCGGCGGACTCCACTTTGCAGCAAGAAACCTGCTCAACGAATGGGACAAGCGATTCGCTCGGCTGCCCCGAAAGGCATTCCATGCTGCCGAAAGCGGAATCATTTCCGCAACGACTGGGATCCAACGAGAGATTCTAAGATTCTACGCGCGTCGGTCTACAGTAATCAGCGAGATCGGACTCCCGCCAACCACTTTGCCGGTTCCCTGCCGTCGCTCCCCACTCGAGCCATTGCGTTTGCTCTGGTGCGGTAACTTCAATCCAGGGAAGGCGCTCCACTTTCTGCTCTCTGCTCTGTCACTTATATCTTCGGACTTGAACTGGAAACTAACTATCATTGGCGATGGGCCTTGCGCAACCAAGTGGAAGACCCTTGCCCGGCGAAGCGGCTTGGCGGATAGTTGTGATTGGCTGGGACAAATGTCTCGCCAAAACGTCCTTCGCCAAATGCAGAAGGCGCACGCACTGGTTGTCACCAGTGCTTACGATCTGACCTCGACGGTGGTTATCGAAGCGTTGGCCAACGGCTTGCCGGTTGTGTGCCCGGATCACTGCGGATTCAGAGACGCAGTGACTCCCGAGTGCGGCATTCGCGTAAATGCCTCCAGCAAACAAGCAATTGTCATGGAACTGCACGGCGCTATCGTCCGCATTGGTGACGAAAAGTTTCGTTTTCAACTGGCCCAGGGCGCGCTTGCCCGAAGCCAATACTACGAATGGGAGCGGAAAGCACGCGTAGTGGACGACATCTATCGGACTAAACAACGCGATGGAGGTAATCAGATAATATCGGAATGCCTGGTCGGGGAAATTCGATGAGACGGCGCCTTTCCGTTATTCTGGCCGTGTACAACGGGATGCCATACCTGCCCGAAGCGGTAGAAAGTATTCTGAGTCAAACGTTCAAAGATTTCACGTTCGTTATTGTCGATGATGGATCTACAGACGGGACGCGAACCTACCTGCAGTCTCTCCGCGACGACCGGATCGTATTGTTCCACCAGGCCAACGCAGGGCAAGCAGCAGCACTGAACTTTGCCCTGAATCATTGTCAAACTGAATATGTGGCAAGAATGGACGCGGACGACCTTTCTCTTCCCGATCGTCTGCTCTCCCAGGTGGAATATTTAGACGTACACCCGGACGTGGCCGTGGTCGGGACTCAGATTCGGTTTATTGTGAACGGAACGATTCAACAGGCGTTTTGTGCTCCGACGGAGCACCGGGAGATCGAGAAGCGATTTCTGCAAGGGCAGGCCGGAATGTGCCATTCAAGCATTATGATGCGCCTTTCATCGGCACGTGCTGCAGACTTCTATCCGGAAGGCATCCTCGGAGAGGACATGGGATTCTGCCTGCGTCTGTGCGAGCTGGGGCGCACGGCAAACCTCGACAAGATCCTCGTAAGCTATAGGATTCATGCTTCGTCGATATGCGTCACGAAGAGCGAAGAATTGATTCGCGCTAACCATTTTGCATCCCATCGCGCAATCTGCCGGCGCGACGGCCTTCCTGAGCCGTCATTCGATGCATTTCTTCGCAATGCATCCTGGATCGACCGCTTGCGTTGGTCCGTGGAAGCACAGGCGCTTCTCCTATACAGAACAGGCAGAGTCCGGATCGCCACTGGCCATCCGGTCGATGGGCATGTCCGATTGATTCTTTCGGGATTGTGCCGGCCACTCGCGAGTGCGCGCCGGGCCTCATCTATGATTCGAGACAGCCTAAAAAGCAGCGCCTGTTAAGTGAATCTGCATTATTGAATTGCCGGTTCGGCTATATGGCCGAAAGTGTATGCCGTGAATTAGTCGCATGGCGCCATTTATCAGAACGATTTTATAGGAAGGCACGACAGATGGGAGGCAAGTACAAAAATGGTGACTAACGGCTCTCTACGCTTTGCTGTGTTGCAGTTACGGTCCAACGCGCGCAGTGACCGTTCATTGCTAGAAGCTGTTTCATAACCCTGTTTTGAAAGGGCACGGCTTCAGCCGTGCCGATAAGTTCCCCAAAAACGTGGGGCTTCAGCCCCTGAGGGACGGTTACAGAAGACGATGTTTGGATAGGGTATGGAACGAAGGTTATGTACAGGAGTAAGAGTCGGCAGACGCGCAGTAGTGGCGGCGGTTTCATTGGTCGTTAAGGATGTCGAGCCATATACGATTGTTGGCTGCGTACCCTCTGTATGTCTCAAGCGAAGGTTCACGGCAGCAGAGATTATTCAACATGAGGCCGTCCCTTTCCGGCGATTCCATCTAATTGAGTAGAAATCCACAGTGTACTCACTCATCTTTCTCGGCTTAACGTCCGCTGCTATTTCGCTGGTGCTGACTCCGCTGGTGAGGGGCCTGGCGTGGCGGTTTGGGCTGGTGGATCAGCCGGACCAGCAGCGCAAGATCCATATCGCGCCTACACCGCGCATGGGCGGAGTCGCGATCTTCGCGTCGGTTCTTTGTGCTTACGCCTTGTTGCTTGCAGTCAGGCTCAGCTCCGGCCATATTGTCTGGGAGGATTTGCCTCTGGTCACCAGGCTGGCGCCTGCTTTTGCCTTTGTCTTTACGGTCGGACTGATCGACGACATCGTCACCGTGCGTCCATCGATCAAGCTCATTGCGCAACTCCTGGCGGCGAGCTACGCATGGAGCACCGGCATTCGCGTAAGTGCTTTTGCCGATCATCCCTTTGCCGGCTTGGCCAGCTTCCTGGTCACGGTCTTTTGGATCGTTCTTTGTACCAACGCCATCAACCTTATCGATGGAGTCGACGGGCTTGCGGCCGGGGTGAGCCTGTTTGCCGCACTTACAATGACCGGCGCGGCGCTGCTCACGCATAACTTCGCAATGGCCCTGGCCGCCGTGCCGCTGGCCGGCGCGCTGCTCGGGTTTCTCCGCTATAACTTTCACCCGGCCAGCGTCTTTCTTGGCGACAGCGGCAGCCTGACTCTGGGCTTTCTACTGGGCTGCTCTGGCGCCGTGTGGAGCGAGAAGTCGGCCACTGTGCTCGGCCTGACTGCCCCGCTGCTGGTCCTCGCAGTTCCCATTTTTGATGTCTGCGTCGCTGTTGCGCGCCGACTTATCCGCGGACGGCCTCTCTTCAGCGGGGATCGGGCGCACATCCACCACAAGCTTCTGGCTCTCGGTTTTGCACCTCGACATCTCGCCTTAGTCATCTACGGCATATGCACGATTGACTCCGCGGCGGCCCTTCTGTTGACTGTCTACCATGACCGCTATCGCGGCTTTGTCCTCGTGCTCGTTTGCCTCGCTGCGTGGCTCGGCTTGCAGCACTTGGGTTACAGCGAGTTCAGCATTGCCGGCAAGGCTGTTTTTGGCGGCGCCTTGCGCGGTGTACTGGGCGCTCAGTTCGCTCTGGACCAATTCGAACGCGAAGTCCGCGAAAAGATGAGCGAGCAGTTGTGTTGGGAGATACTTTGCCGGGCCTGCCCTCAGTTCGGGTTTTCCGGGGCTACCTGCAGCCTTGACAATGAGTTCCACCGATGGGGACTCAACGCGGGCTGGCAGGTTCGCATTGATTTTCCGGGACATGGGCACATCAACCTTTGGCGCGACTTCGGGGCGAAGAGCCGTGGCATCGCCGCCGTTCTGTTTATCGATTCTGTCGCGCGCGTCTTTCGGGAAAAATTAGCGAGCGGCGAATCCGTAACTGTAAGGAGCGGCACCCAATGAATAATCATCTGCGCTTGCGCTACGCGTGGGGCGCGCTCGCCGCGGGAGTTCTGATCATGTCCGCGCTTCCCGGCCGGATCTGGATCGGCCCAGTCACGCTCCCATATTGTCCAAGCCGCTGGGTACATTTTCTCGTTTACGTCGCGGTCACTTCGATTCCCTGTGCCGCATGGCGCACGAAAAGCGGCGTGCTGTGCTGTCTCTCGGTCATCGCTTTCAGCGTGGTGCGTGTCTTCTTCTTCGCGGTCGCGGGTAGCACGGCGAACGGCCTGGAGAATGTCTTCTCAGACCTTTTCGGTATCGCCGCCGGCATTCTTCTCGGCCTGAACCTCCGGGTCATGGGCAGCTCCGCGGGAACAGTCGCCGGCATGAAACAGAACCGGCGTCGGACAATGACGCGTTAAAAGCCCTTCGCAGGTGAGTGCGGCGCATGGCGGAAAAGCCGCGCCCTCTTAGGCTTACAGGATAGGACAGGAAGGAGAAACGATGAAAAGAATATTGGTCAACGGGGCAGGCGGATTCATCGGAGGGCACTTGGTGAAGCGGCTGAAAGCCGAGGGATGCTGGGTGCGCGGGGTGGATATAAAGCATCACGAATTCGCCGTTTCCCACGCCGACGAGTTCATCATTGGCGATCTAAGAGATCAAAGGATCATGGCGGACGTGATGAAGGGGATCGACGAGGTCTATCAGCTCGCCGCTGACATGGGCGGCGCGGGGTTCGTATTTACTGGAGAGCATGATGCCGATATTATGTACAATTCCGCTACCATCAATCTCAACACGCTTCATTTTGGCGTCAAAGCCGGCGTACAAAAATTCTTCTATTCCTCTTCTGCGTGCATTTATCCCGAATATAACCAGACGGACCCCCTGAACCCGGAGTGTTCTGAAGATTCTGCGTATCCCGCAGCGCCGGACAGCGAGTACGGATGGGAGAAGCTGTTTAGCGAGCGCTTATATCTCACTTACATGCGCAATTATAAAGTCAGGGTGAGAATTGCCCGCTTCCACAACATCTTTGGACCTGAAGGCACTTGGACCGGCGGGAGAGAAAAGGCGCCGGCCGCGCTCTGCCGCAAAGTAGCAAGCGCGGAGGACGGCGGCGAAATCGAAATATGGGGCGATGGCCGGCAAACGCGCTCTTTCCTGTATATCGACGAATGCCTGGAAGGCGTTCGCCGGCTCATGGAGTCTGATTTCACGGGGCCCGTGAACATTGGCTCCGACGAGATGGTCACCATCAACCAACTCGCGCAAATGATCATGCGCATTGCCGGGAAGGCGATCGCCATCAAACCTGTCCCCGGGCCGCTGGGCGTGCGCGGCAGGAACTCCGACAATCGTCTGATTGCAGAAGAGCTGGGATGGAAACCATCCTGTCCCCTTTACGAAGGCCTTGAGAAAACTTACCAATGGATACAGGAACAGGTGGCCATCTCGCAGTCGCCGCAACTTACCACGGTCAGCCTTGTGGCGTGAGTTTCTGCACCACAGCCGTTCTTCGAGAACAACCGATTGGGCCTTGCCCGCTCTAACATTGCTTCCTCTACGGCCGTTCTCCACTTATTACGAAGTATCTGGCCTGAAGGCCGGGATTAGGCAGGCATCCAGAGCGCGGCACAAAGGAACGCGAATTTATGCTACAGCGTGTTTCAAAAATGCTGCTGGGACAATCAAGGAACCATCCCTCAGCGGCTAAAGCCGCATAAACGACGGATTTTGCATGGCACGGCTGAAGCCGTGCCCTTTCAAAACCTATTTTTGAAACACGCTTTAAGAAGTTATCTTGTAATGGCGCGAAAAGCACTTGTCACTCACGGGTCCGGCGCCGGGAGGCCGGTGTTTAGATCGGAGATGCAAATCATGTCGAATGTAATTCGTCTTTCACCGAAGATTTTGATGTTCGCATTGGCGCTGTCAACGGCTGCTGCCTTAGGCAAGCCGGTATGGGGACAGCAATACCCCGCGCAGGGGACAGGCCTGGTCGAGGATTGGAGCGATCATCACCTGATTTTTTCCAACCCCGGCACAGAAAGGGACGCGATCCTGAACGGCACCCACGAGAAGTGGCTGAGGGTCGTTAACGACCCTCGCTACGTCATGCAGCAATACAAGCGGAAGTCCCAGAATCACGGGCGGACATCCCTATCGCCGGGGCAGCACCGCGACTGGGCCGTCTCCCTGGGAACCGGCGGGGTGGCGCAGAACATGTTTCCGGCCAAGTTCACGTTTAACACCGACGAAACGCTGACCAGCGCCAGTTGCACGAATGATTTTGTGGTGTATGGATTGGACGTGGCCGGCACAACAGGCGGCCAGGCCAACCTGGTTGCGCTCAACGAACTTTATACGGGAGCCGGCGACGACGGCTATTGCAGCGGCTATGCGACGGCGCAGCCGTACTGGGCCTATAATGCCACCACCCACGGCGGAACCGTCACGACCTCGCCGGTGCTTTCCGAGAACGGCGAAGACATCATGTATATCGAGAGTCATTTGGACGGCGCAACGAGCGCATCCTACCTGCACATTCTGGTTTGGCACAGCGGCGATGACGGGACCCCGACGGATAGCAAGGCGCCCACAAACACCGAGACCCACATTAGCGCTTGCCCGGCCAATGCTTCCTGCATAATTACGGTCGCGCTAGGCTCGGGCACAGACCACACCATCACCTACTCTTCGCCGTTCTACGATTACACCAACGACATCCTTTATGTTGGCGACGACGACGGAGTTCTGTACAAGGTGACGCCCGTGCTCACCGGCACCACGGCTCCGGTGGTAACCACGCTGACGGTGGACTCGGGAAGCCCGCTGACGAGTCCCGTGTACGACTCGAATAGCGGCAACGTCTTTGTCGGCGGCTCTTACTACCTCTACGCGGTGAAAGCCAGCACCCTCGCATTCGCCACCAACGAGGATCTTCAAATTGGCTATAGCGGTACATGCACAACCCCCAACAACGTCCTTTATGCCGGTCCCATTGTGGACAGCACCAACGGCTGGGTCTATGAGTACGTCACGGATGGAGCAGCAGGTAACGAGGATGATACAGACACCGAGGTTGTCCAGGCACACACGACCGGCGCCAACAGCCCGAGCGGAACAAGCTGGACGGCCGCAGTGACCGCGACCGTCGGTATAGGTGACTATCAGTGCATCAGCGCGGGCCTCTTCCCCACCTGGCCCCCTGCGTTCGATAACAACTACTACGAAGGGACCGTGACCGACGGGCACATGTGGGTGTGCGGCAGGTCATCAACACTCGATGACAGCGAGGCCCAGTTGTGGGAAATACCCACGAGCGGCACGAACGGAGAATTACTAGGCGGAACATCGGGAGCGGGCACGGCCATTACGGGCATCATTAATACCTCCACGGCCCACGCTGAGTGTTCCCCAATGACCGAAATCTACAATGGAACGACCGACTATCTCTTCGTCGGGGAAGGCCTGTGGGACAGCTTTGCCGACTTGTACGGCATGACGATAAGCGCCGCTGGAACGGCCACGGCTCTTAGCGGCAGCGACGTACCCTATCCATATAGCACTACTACCGGCAGCGCCGCCGACCCGGGGCCTGGTACCGGCGGCACCAGCGGCATCGTGGTCGACAACGTAAGCAGCGAAGCGCAGGCCTCGAGTATCTACTTCACCACGCTCGCCCCAACCACGACGGCAGGCGAGCCCTGCGGGACGGCGACCGGGGTTTACTGCGCGATCAAACTGACGCAGGCTGGCTTGAAATAGCAGGTCCGGCGCCGGGAGGCCGGTGTGGGATCGGAGATGCAAATCATGTCGGATGCAATCCGTCCTTTCGTCGAAGGTTTTGATGTTCGCTTTGACGCCGGCAGATCAGATCGAGGATTGGAAAGAGAGATGAAGAGGTCAACATGAACTCAACGGAACAGAAAAACCGGCAGCCTTTCTCGGCAGAGGCCAAAGCTACGGCCAAGAAGCCCTACGTGAAGCCGGAGGTGCGTCACGAGCGCGTCTTCGAGACGCGGGCGCTTTCCTGCGGCAAGGTCCAGACTACGCAGCAAGCCTGTTACTTTAACCGGCGATCCTCGTAGCGCGGCGCGGTATGGTCTCAGAGGCCCATTTTCAATCGGCGTGCTGCGATCTGGTGGCCGAAGTGGTTCGCGGCGTGGGGTCGGCGAGCCTCAAGGTCACCGGCCTCAGCATGTTGCCCGCGATCTGGCCCGGCGATGTACTTACGGTGCGGAGTCTTTCTTCGGAACAGCTTCATCCGGGCCAGATCCTCCTCTACCGCCGTTACGGAAAACTCACGGCTCATCGCATTATCCACGTTGCGGGCGATCATCTCGTCACGCGGGGCGATTGCATCCCCGCATTTGACCCGCCGGTGCAGGCGAGCGAAATCGTCGGGCGAGTCGTAGGCATAAGCCGCAACGGCCGCGCGATCAAGCTGCAACCCTCTCTTTGGCAGCGCGCGGCCGCGTGGCTTCTACGGCGTTCGGAAGCCTGCACCTGGCTTATGCTGCGCGTGCTTGCCGCCGCGCAGCGGTTTACGGCCGTTTCACGATAAAACTGGCTTTCATCAATCGTTTTGAAAGGGCGCGGCTTCGATGCAACTTGCCGGCAGCACGGGAGGCCACAACGTGGTCATTGAAATCGGCGGCCTTCCCATCGAGGTGCAAACCACCGATGCCGGCTTCGAGCACCTCTTGATGGGGCGTTACGGCAGCTATGTGGCTTCCGGCGTGGCGCCCGAGTTTGCGCTCCGCGTGCGCTTGACCAGCCCGCACTTTTTTGATCCGGATGCCGAGGCGGAAGTTTGGCTGGAGGACCGCGAGTGGAATATGGTGCGCGGAGATTTCCGGGCGCGATGGAATCCCGGCCAGAAGCGGGGCGAGGTCTTTCAGACGGCCAATCCCTATTCGATCGATTCGGTGCTGCGCATCGTGCACACGCTGATGCTGGCGCCGAAAGGCGGGTTCCTGGTTCATGCCTCCAGCGCGGTGCGCAATGGCAAGGCATTTCTGTTTTCCGGCGTTTCAGAGGCGGGAAAGACGACCATCGCCCGCCTGGCGCCCGCGGATGCGACGCTGCTTACGGACGAGACCTCGTATGTGCGCAAAGTGGATGGGCGCTACTTTGCCTACGGCACACCGTTTGCCGGCGAATTTGGCGAGCCGGGCAAGAACATTTCGGCGCCCATCGCCGCGCTTTACCTGCTCGAGAAAGCATCGGAGAATCGCATCGAGGAGCTGGAGCCGGCACTCGCGGTGCAGCGTCTGCTCCGCAATATTCTCTTTTTCGCCCACCAGGCGGAGATGGTGCGCCAGGTCTTTGAGTCGGCCTGCGCCTTTGTAGCGGCAGTACAGGTATTTCAACTTTCTTTCTTCCCCGACCAACGCGTTTGGGATCTGATTGGGTGACACATGGCATCGACCGAAACCTATATCGCGCAAAGCCCCGACATCGCAGCCAGCACGCTCGGCGATGACACCATCATCATGTCTACCCTGGATTCGACGATTTTCATGTTGAATTCGGTGGGCACAGCCATCTGGAAGGCCGCCGACGGCGCTACCCCGCTTTCCCGCATCGTTGGGGAGAAAGTTTGCGCCGAGTTCGATGTCGCAGAAGACCGGGCGTTGGCTGACGCCGAAGAGTTCGTCGCGCAGCTCGCGCAGCACGGCATACTCTCCGTTTCCGCCCAACCGGCTTCCCCGCGGGAGGCCCTATGAGTCTGCTCGAAGAGATGAACCAAAAGGCGACCGCGCTCGGCGTTCCCCTGAGCGCTCACCTGGATATTACCTGGCGGTGCAACGAGCGCTGCGTCCACTGCTACCTCGATCACGAAGGAAAAGGCGAGATGACCACGGCCGAGATCAAGGACGCTATCCGCCAGCTTTCGGAGTGCGGCACCTTCTTTTTGAGCATCAGCGGCGGCGAACCGCTGTTGCGGCGGGATTGTTTTGAAATCCTGGAGTACGCGCGGGGACTGCGTTTGAACGTAAAGCTGAAGACCAACGCCGTGATGATCGGCCCTAAGGAAGCCGCGCGCATCAAGCAGCTCGGCATCGAGCAGGTTCAAATCAGCCTGTACTCGCACCGCGCCGAGGTGCACGACGCCATTACCAAGCTGCCCGGGTCGTGGCGCCGCACCATCGATGCGGCCCGGCGGCTGAAGGCCAACGGCGTCAAGGTCTCTCTCACCAACGTCCTGATGACGTACAACTCCGGACACGCCAAAGCCGTGAAGCGGCTGGCCGAGGAGTTGGGCGTCGGTTTCGCGGTGGACCCGACTATCACGCCCAAGCTGAACGGCGACTGGTCGATTACGGGTCTGGGGATTTCGCGCCAGGAGCTTGAAGAGATTTTTCATACCGAGGAATTCGTCGGGGACGTTGCCGAGTATTGCGCTCCGGTCTCGGGCGTGGACGACGATATTCTCGAAGGGCATAGCTGCAGCGCCGGCCACACATTAGCCTACATCTCGCCGTTCGCTGAGGTATTTCCCTGCGTGCAGTTCCCCATGGCCTGCGGCAGCTTGCGCGAGCAGAGCTTCCGTGAGATCTGGTGGCACTCGGCGGCGCTGAGCGAATTGCGCTCCGTGCGCGTGCGCGACCTGCACACCTGCTCGCACTGCGCGCATGTGGCTTACTGCTCCCGCTGTCCCGGTCTCGCCTATATGGAAGGCGATTTTCGCGGGCCGTCCTCGCAGGACTGCGAAAAGTCCTATGTCCGCACCGGGATTCCTTCCGCAGCTCGGTCAAGGGCGGCGGGCCGTGTTGCCGGCGTTGCCAGCGGTCTGGTTCAGATCGCTGGAGTTCTTCACGCCGCATCGTAACCGGCTCGAGCATCAGGACCGCTTTGCTGCCCGCCCTTTCCCCCTGCCTTATCCCGGACGAGCCTCCCGAAAGACGCGACGCGCTTCTTCGCCCTCATGCTCATAGACCAGATCGCTCAATTCATCCGCCAGTTGCCCGCGGGGCGCCGCGCCATGGCGCTGGTTTGGAAGGCGGCGGGATGGTGGACTGTGCTCTGGGCCGTCCTGCTGGTGTGCCTGGGTCTGATTCCCGCCGGCTTGGCATTGCTGCTCAGGACTCTGGTGAACCGGCTTGTCAGCTCGCCGGGATGGGCCGCCGTGGCTCCTCCGGCCTGTGGAATCGCCGGCCTGTGGGTTGCCGCGCAGCTTTTGTCCAGCCTCCTCGCCTGGGTTCGTGCGCTGCAGGCGGAGCGGGTGCAGGACGAGGTGCATCGGCTCATCCACGTGCAGGCCTTGCGCCTGGACCTGGCTTTCTACGACCATCCCGAATCCTACGATCAGTTGTATCGCGCCCAGGTCGATGCCGTTTCCCAGCCGCTGGAGCTGCTTGAGAGCCTCGGGTCGCTGGCGCAGAACGGGCTGGGCTTTCTGGTGCTGGCCGGTATTCTCTGGAGCTACGCTGCCTGGCTGCCCCTGCTCCTGGTTGCCACCGCGGTTCCAGGGCTGCTCATGGTGGCGCGTCATATCCTGAAGGAACACCACTGGCACCTGGACCATACCCACCAGGAACGGCGGGCGCGGTATCTGGACTGGTTGATCACCGATCAGAGCACCGCCGCCGAATTGCGTCTTTTCGATCTGGGAAACTTCCACCGCAAAGCCTTTGAAAGTTTGCGGGAGAGCCTGAGAGAAGGCAAGCTGGGCCTGGTGCGGCAGGGAGCCGCGGCTGAGCTGGCGGCTGGTTTGCTGGCTTGGACCGGCAGCCTGGCGGGTCTTGGCTGGGCACTCGAGCAGACTCTTGCCGGAAGGTTGAAGCTGGGCGATTTGCTTCTCTGTTTCCAGGCCTTCCAGCAAGGCCAGGCTTTGCTCCGGTCGCTGCTGGCAGGCGCGGGCAAAATCTACAAGAGCTTGCTCTTCGTGCAAAACCTGGATGATTTCCTAAAGGTCGAACCGGCCATCCTCCCCGGCACGGCCGGAGGGCAGGGGCTGCCCGTAAGGCACTCGATTCGTTTCGAGCGCGTCAGCTTCACTTACCCCGGAGGATTCCATTGCGCGCTGGATGAGTTCGATCTGGAGATACCGAAAGGCAAGGTCGTGGCCCTGGTGGGTCGCAACGGGGCAGGCAAGAGCACGCTCATCAAACTCCTGTGCCGCTTCTACGATGCCGATGAGGGACGGATTCTTCTGGATGGGGTGGACTTGCGGGCTCTGGATCAGGAAGCCATGCGCCGCCAGATCGCCGTTCTTTTCCAGGAGCCGGTTCATTATCACGCTACGGTGGCGGAAAATATCGCCTTTGGAGATATCGGCGAGTTCCCCGACCGGGCGCGCGTATGGAGAGCCGCACACGACGCGGGAGCACTGGAACCGATTGAAAGGCTGCAATGCGGCTTTCAGACGGTGCTGGGCAAGTGGTTTGGAGGCGAGGAGCTGAGCGTGGGTGAATGGCAGCGGATGGCGTTGGCACGAGCGTTCTTCCGGCGCGCCGCGCTGATCATTTTGGACGAGCCTACCAGCGCCATGGATTCCTGGGCGGAACAGGACTGGCTCAGCCGTTTTCGCACTCTGGCCGCGGGCAGAACGGCGCTAATGATTACCCACCGCTTTACCACCGCCATGCACGCCGACATAATTCACGTGATGGAGAAGGGACGGGTGGTGGAATCCGGAACCCATGCGCAACTTATCGCGTTGGGCGGAGACTATGCCGATTCCTGGGCAGCCCAGACGCAGGAGATCGCTCATGCCTGAGGTTGACTGGCTGCAGGGCGCCAGCCCGGCCTTTCGCCTGACGATCGCCACCTCCTGGCTGGCCCCGGACTCGTGGCGGCAGAATCAGGAGCGAGCCATCCGGGAAGCTATGGCGGCGGGACCCGATTGGACGGAATTCCTCTCCCTGGTCGTCCGTCATCAGACTCCGGCCCTGGCTTGGGCCGCACTCAATCGGGTGCCGGAAATCACGATTCCGGATCTCGCCCGGAGGGAATTGCAGAAACTCAGCGATGCTTGCCGCATTCAGGGGATGCAGCATTCGCTGCTTTTGGCCGATGTGCTGAAAGGGCTCAACTGCGCCGGGATTCCCGCGATGCCATTAAAAGGCCAGTTTCTCTCCTTAGAGCTATACGGAGACCTGGCCTTCGCCATTCCCTGGATCTGGATCTGGAAGTGGCGAGAGAGGATCTCGGCAGGGCGCAAGCCTGCCTGGAGAGCAAGGACTGGCATCTCGATTCCACTCTCTACTCCCCGAGCCCTCGCCAATGGGAGCGCTTCCTGCGCAACGAGCACGACATGCATTTCGTACATTCCCCTACGGGCCGCTGCCTGGAACTTCATTGGCGTAACCACTGGGAAGCTCCAGATGCCACCAGCGCGCGGTGGGCCAGAAGCATTCCCTCCATCTGGCACCGGTGTTCGATCCAGGCTATGAGCCCAGGCGACAGGACGCTCCACCTGTGCAGTCACGGTGGCGTTCATCTCTGGTCTCGTGCCAAGTGGCTGGGTGACTTGGCGTGCGCTCATTCTTTGGGGCTCCTGGATTGGAGAGCGGCTTTGAACGAAGCCCGGCTATCGGGTCAGGAGCGAGTTGTGCTGGTGGCCTTGTGGCTTTTGCATCAAGTGTATGGGCTTTCTTTGCCTGATCTGCCGGAGAATGCGTCGATGGTCCGGTCACCGGTCCTCATCAGGATGCCGCTTCAGTCTCTCCAGGATTCTCAATTTCCGGCAGATCGCATTGGCCTGGGCAAGCTCCGCAACCGGCTTCGCACCATCCGTTATGAGCGGCTTTTACGGCCTCGAAGGACCTGGCGGGATAGTTTGTCCGAGCTTTTTTATTGTCAAGGGGATTTTGCAATGCTTCCTCTTCCGGATCGTCTCTTCTGGGCCTACAAGCCTCTGCGCCCCGTTCTGTGGCTATGGCGATGGGCATGGCAGGCTGTGCGCATGCAGCGGAACCAGAGTAGATGTATCCCGGAAGCGCGTCAGCCCGGCGGCTTTTTCCTCAAGAAAAAGCCAAATTTCACGACTTAACGCAAGGACAAGCTTAGAAGCAGTTTCATAACCCTGTTTTGAAAGGGCACGGCTTCAGCCGTGCCAATCAGTTCCCAAAAAACGTGGGGCTTTAGCCCCTGAGGGACGATTACAGACGGGTTATAAAACCACTTCTAGTCCCGAGCCCCTGTCCCCGGCCTTTTCACTTTTCCACTTCTACGCTCCGCCAGAAGGCCACGTAGCCCTTGATCTTGCGTGCGGCCGGCTTGGGGTCCGGGTAGTACCAGGCGGCGTCCTGGTTGTCCTGGCCTTCGATCAGCAGGCTCATGTAGCGTGCCTGGCCCTTCCACGGGCAGGTGGAAGTGGTGGTGCTGGGCCGAAAATACTCCCGCTTGAGGCTGGACTCCGGAAAATACACGTTGCCCTCGACCTCAATCGTTTCATCGCTCTCGGCTATGACTTTACCGTTCCAGATTGCTCGCGCCATGCTCTTTCCGGCCTGCCTAACGTTGCCCGTTTTGCGCGTCCCAGGGCAGGGAGCCCAAAAAAGGGGCCGGATACACACTAGCAGACTTTGCGCGGCATGGCGAGTCTCCGCGCGCCCGGAGGAACCTCAAAAGAGACTACTTGGCTGCTTCCACCGAGGAGATGTGCATGCTCTTGTTGGCCGCGTCCTCGGTGGCCGTCACCTTCACCTTGGCCCCGTAGAAGCTGCTATTGACCGCGTCCGGGTTGTCGATGCTCCACACCTGCTTGTTCGCGTCCACGAAGACCGGCTTCATGCCGCCGTCGATGCACTTCTTCACGCACGTCGCGCCGCTGCCGGCGTGCTTGGCGCCGCACATGGAGTCCGAAATCCAGCCGGTGTGAGTCGCGTCGGCGGCCTGCGCCACGAGAATGGTCAAGGCAAACAAGGCTGCCAGTACAGTACCTACACGCTTCATGGGAAACCTCCGAGGGAAAATTGGAAAGACTCCACCATCATGCCCCCTGAGCCTGTGTTTCGACAAGGAAAAACGCCATGCGACGCAGCGTTCTTATCCTGAAACGGCCATTTCCTCAAGGGCCGGGGCGTTCCGGAGCCCAGTTCCTTTTGCGGCCTGAGTCAGGAGGCTGAAGGCTCCTGCTCCTTTCGCTCCGCCAATCTTCGGCTCCCCACCGTGCGCTACCGCGAGTTGCGCGTCGCGTCCACGCGCTTGAGAACGGCCTCGTAGCGCTGCTGGGCCGCTGAAAACCGGCTCACCAGGTCGCTGGTTTTGTTCAGAAATGTGGGAAACCGCTCCCGGATGGCTTCGAGAAGGGGCGAAAACTTGGCCAGCAGGAAAAAGCCCTCGCCGTTGCAGTCCGCAAACAGCTCGGCTGAGAGCGCGCCGTGCAGCACCATGGCCGCGGCCATCTCCCAGTAGGTGGTCACCTGCCGGAAGTACGCGTTGTGCGGGTCTTTGGGGTTTTCGGCCACGGCGAAGAACTCTTCCGCCGTCTTGGGCCACCACTCGCCCGTGATCCAGGCGCGCGCCTGACGCATCAGCGGCTCGGTGCGCAGTTCGTAGAGTCTCAAAATAATGTCCGCGTCGGCCGGTGTGGCCAGCATTCGCTCCATGGCGCTCTCCGCAGCCCATGGTAGCAGTTCGTGGCCATCGCCTGGAAAGCGGGTGCTCAACGGCCCGCTCCTGGGCTGAATCGCCAGCCTGCTGGTCCGCTCTTTACGCCGGTTGCAGCTCGTGCTTTTCTTTCTCGGCCACCGGCCCATGCGTTTCGGGTGTGGGCGGAGGCGGTGCATCGCCGATGCGCTTGGAGTAGGTGCAGACCACGGTTGGTTGCGCGCCCCCTGAAGCGGCTGGCGCCAGCGGCTTTTTCCCGCGCTTCTTCGCAGCCTCTTCTTCGGCGCTCTTCTTCTTGTTCGGGCACTCGAGGTAGATTCCACTCTTGAGCACCTTCTCGACCAGGTACGGGCTCTTGCACTTGGGGCACGGCTTCGGCACGGGCTTTAAATTCGACGTGAAGTCGCACTTGGGATAGTTCGTGCAGCCCCAGAAGACGTTGCCGCGCCGCGCCTTGCGCTCGGCAATGTCGCCTTCGCCGCACTTCGGGCATTTCATGCCTTCGATCAGGTTCTGCTTCACATACTTGCATTTCGGATAGCCGGAGCAGGAGACAAACTCGCCGTACGCGCCCTGTCGCAGCACCAGCGGTTTGCCGCACTGCGGGCAGTCTTCACCCGTAGGTTCAGGCGGCTTCTGCTGCTGCTTCTGGCTCAGCTTGCGAAACGTCTTGCAGGGCGGATCGGCGTTGTAATCCGGGCAGCTCATAAACGGCCCGAAGATTCCACGCCGCATCACCATCACCTTGCCGCAGTTCTCGCAATACTCCTCGGTGTCGCCCGCCTCCTGCGCCTCGGGCGTGTTCAGGTCGGGCTTGGAGGCGATATTTTCCTTGGTGAAAGTGCAGCTCGTGGGGTCTTTCTTGTTGTAGGCGGAGCACGCGAAGAAGGTGCCGAACTTGCCCCACTTCAGAACCAGCGGCGACCCGCACAGCTCGCACTTCTCGTTGGTCATCTGCTCCAGACGCTTGATGTTGCGCATCTTCTTGCCCGCATCTTTGAGCTCCTTCTCAAAGTACCCATAGAAGCCGTTGAGCAGATCGGTCCACCTTTCCTTGCCCTCTTCAATGTCGTCCAGCTCTGTCTCCAGCTTGGCTGTGTAGGCGGTATCAAAGATGTACGGGAAGCTTTCGACGAGCAGGTCGCAAACCACCACGCCAATCTCGGTAGGGTAAAAGCGCCCGCGCGAGCCTCCGTGCTTGACCACGTACTCGCGATCCTGGATGGTGTTGATGATCGACGCGTAGGTCGATGGCCGTCCGATGCCGCGCTCTTCCAGCTCTTTCACCAGCGAGGCTTCGTTGTAGCGCGGCGGCGGCTGCGTGGAGTGCTCTTCGGGCAGCAGCTCGTCCAACTCCAGCCGCTTGACGCCGTCAAGGTTCGGCAGCCGATTGGCGCTTTCATCGTCCTCGTCCTTCTTTTCCTCGGCAACTTCATAAACCTTCAGGAAGCCGTCGAAGCGAAGCACCGAGCCGCTCACGCGGAAGTCGTACGTCTTGCCGTTCTTTTTCGATTTTGCCTCGATGTTGGCCGTGGTCACATCGTAAATCGCGGGCACCATCTGCGAAGCCACAAAGCGCCTCCAGATGAGCGTGTAGAGCTTCAACTGCTCGTCGCTCAGATAGCGCGCGATCGACTCCGGCGTGCGCGCGGCGTCCGAGGGACGGATGGCCTCGTGCGCGTCCTGCGCGTCCTTTTTGCCGCGGTAGGAATTCGGCTCCGCGGGCAGATACTTTTCGCCGAGATTCTTCGCAATCCACTCCCGTGCCGCCACTTTGGCTTCCGGCGCCACGCGCGGCGAATCGGTGCGCATGTAGGTGATGAGGCCGGTGGTTCCGTCAGCGCCCAGGTCCACGCCCTCGTATAACCGTTGTGCCACGCCCATGGTGCGGCGCACGTTGAAGCCCAGTTTGTTGGCCGCGTCGCGCTGTAACTGGCTGGTGATGAACGGAGGCAGCGGGCGGCGCTGTTGCTCGCGCGCCTGCACGCCGGCCAGGCGCCACTCCGCATTTTCCAGAGCCGACTGCGCCTCGTCCATCGACTTCTTGTTGGGCAGCGCATTGGCAATGAACTGGTCTTTTCCGTCCTTGTCTTTGCCATTCGGTACACGCGCCGGCTCACCGTCGACGCCGATGAATTTCGCTTTGAATTTTTTCTCGCCCTCCCGCTCGGGATGAAGCAGTGCTTCGAGCGTCCAGTACTCGACCGGCTGAAACGCGCCGATCTCGCGCTCGCGCTCGACAATCAGGCGCAGCGCGACGGTTTGCACGCGGCCGGCGGAAAGCCCGCGCCGCACCTTGTCCCATAGCAGCGGAGAAATCTGGTAGCCCACCAGCCGGTCGAGCACGCGGCGGGTCTGCTGCGCGTCCACAAGATTTTGATCGATGTTGCGGGCATGCTGGAATGCGTCCTGCACCGCCTTCTTGGTGATTTCGTTGAAAGTCACGCGGCGGATTTTCTTGCGCTCCCTGGCATTGGTGCCAAGCTGCAGCGCCAGGTGGTACGCGATGGCCTCGCCTTCGCGGTCCGGGTCGGGCGCCAGGTAAATCTCGTCGGACTTGGCCCCCAGCTTCTTCAGTTGATCGACAACTTTTTCCTTGCCCGGAGACACAATCAGCTCCGGCTCGAAAGTGCGCTTCTTAAGCTCCACGCCAATATCGTTCTTGGGCAGGTCCATGATGTGTCCGATGGACGCGCGCACCTCGAACCCCTTGCCCAGATATTTCTCGATCGTCTTGGCCTTGGCGGGGGACTCGACGATCACCAGTGCTCTGCTCGTTGCCATTCTGATACTGCTTCCTCTCTATCCCAGCTCCAGCGCTTCGCCCTGCCGGTCTTCCACTTCTATCTGATCCATTGCGGCCGATTGCCGGTGCGGCCGATTCAGCCGACGGGGCCCGTTTTTCGGGACCCCGGCAAAATTGGTCCGCAAGTGTTGCACCCTACCACGGAATACCGTTCCATTTCCACTCGCGCCAGCCATTTGCTGCCATCCGGTTGCCCGTTTCCAGGTGCAAAAACTCCTCCTTCTCCCACCAGCGGCTTCCGCAACACATTGATAACACTGCCGGTTCTGGATGGGATTTGCACCTGCCCAAAACTTTCTCAGAAGGAAGGCTCTCTCAGGAATTAGACGATGGAATCGAAATTCGATTTGCCGGCCGTTGTTTCCCGGCCCCATGGCACAATGTCCCAGTTCCCGTCTGCTTGGTCCGCCGGGTTCCCGGTCCCAGGGCCCTGGCGCCTGCCTTCACATCGTGCGCACGTAGTTTTTTCCCGGCAAACACCGGATGCGGCCCGCCATTTCAAGCTCAAAGAGCGCGGTAAACACCTCTGAGGACGTGAGTTGCGTTTCCAGAGAATCCAGAATCTCGTCGATCTGCAGGCTTTCGTCGGTGCGCAGAACCTCAAGCACCAAGGCTTCTTCGGGCCGCAGCACGGGATCAGGCAGTAAGGATGCTTGAGCCTCCGCTTTGGATGCAGCGGGCGCTTCCGCCTCCAGCTTGAGCTGCACCTGCGAGGGCAATTCCTCCCACACGTCCTCCCACGTGGCTACCAGCTTCGCGCCCTGTTTAATCAGTGTGTTAGGGGTCCAGGAGCCCTTGCTGGTTACATTGCCGGGCACGGCAAATAGATCGCGGTTCTGCTCCGCCGCGCAACGCGCCGTCACCCGCGTGCCCGAGTTTTCGCCCGCCTCCACCACCAGCACGGCCACGCACAGACCGCTCAGGATACGGTTGCGGCGCGGAAAATTCTGCGGCGCGGGAAACGTTCCCATGGGCATTTCGCTCACAATGGCGCCGCCGATGGCCAGGATTTCCTCGGCCAGCTTGCGGTTCTCCTTGGGATAGACCACGTCGATTCCCGTGCCCCACACGGCCACGGTGGGCATGCGCGCGGCCAGCGCGCCCTTGTGGGCGCAGGAATCGATGCCACGCGCCATTCCACTCACAATCAGCAGCCGCCGCGCGGCCAGGTCGCGCGCCAGCAGCTCGGCAATGCCGGTCCCGTAGGGCGTGGGGTGGCGCGTTCCCACCACCGCAATCGCCGGCCGGCTCAGCAATTGCGCATCGCCGCGCACCCACAGCACCGGCGGCGGATCGTAAATCTCCTTGAGCTGCTCCGGATACTCGGCGCAATCGAAGCTCACAATTGCCGCGCCCTGCGTGATCGCCCGTTTCCATTCCGCTTCCGCGGCCTGCCGCGCCTTGCCGTCAAACACGAACTGCGCCACTGCGGCGGGAAGGCCCAGGCCTTCGAGAGCGGTCAGCGGCAGTTCCAGGATCCGGCTTGCGGAGCCCGCCTGCGCAACCGCATCCAGAATGCGCTTCGGTCCCAGCCCCGGCGTGAGCGCCAGCGCCAGCCACGCCAGCCGGTTCTCGTCCAATTCCCCTGCGTGTGCCGTTGGGTACGCTTGCGCTTCCGCTTTCATGCTGCCTTTCCGCGGCATACTCCCGCTCCGGTATATCGCGCACTGCACGCGATTCCGCTCCGATCGCATCTCTGGGGAATTTGCGCTCACGTTAGCCCTCGGCTGGCCCTCGTGTCAAGCGGCCCTGGGGGATACACCCAGGGCAATCGCACTTCAAAAACCACCAATCCTCTTGAAGGATTCCTCTTCTCCGCCTTGCCGATGTCAAGTCCTTGCCAAGGCCGCATCGCCCGCATCTGAAATCAACATTGCCGGCGCGCCTTTCCAAGTGCGATTGCCATGGGGTACGCCAGCGGATCTCGACAACAAGAATTGCAAAATGCGCGCTGGAATTTCCGACCGATCGGGAAACGGGCACGCGCGCCACGGACAGTGAGACAAGGGGATTATGAGTGCTTCGAGCGGCCGCCAGCACTGGCCTCGAGTCCCTGCGTACTTCAGCCTCTGCGTCCCTGCTTCTGCGCCTTTTTATTCTTCTCTTCTTCGCGCTTGGTGGGGATGGGAGCGGTGTCTGGGCCGATGCGCTTGACCACCGTCTCGATCATCTCGTACTCAATGGTGCGCGGCGTGGCCGGGCGCATCACGCCGGTCTGGGGATTGGTGATGACATGATCGTCCGCGGCCAACTGGAAGCTGAAGGCGGGCACGGGCCCCTGCGGCGTGGGCGCGATGAAGATCTTTACCGGCAGAAAGCCGGCAATGGGATGGAGCCGGAAGCCGGTCTCGTAGCGGTGATGGATTTTGCTCCAGGTGAAGACACGCACCTGGTCGAAATCGAACGGCAGTCCATACTTGGGTGGCGCCATGAGCGTCAGGTACTCGGGAGCCTCGTGATTGGGAAAATCGGATTCGGGATCGTTGACGGTGGCGATCTTCCACGCGCCGACGAAGCGCTGGCCCTCGCCGTACTGCTCAATATCGAGCGGCACGTCCACGTCCACGTAGTTGGCCAGCATCCATCCGGTGCGGCCTTGCGCATCGCGCGTCAGCCACCAGTCTTCCATATCCGGTGCAGGCGGCACCGGAGCAGCCTGTCTGTCCGAAATTGTCCTCGTGCCCGCCGGTTTTGTCTGCGCCAGCCGGGCCAGCGGCGCGGGGGCGGGTCCGCCCGGCGTCTCGCGCGGGACGGAGGCGCGCTCCAGCAGCTCTACCTTTGTATTTTCCGGCAGCCGGTAGAAACGATCCGTCTCGCGGCCCGGCAACACGTGCATGTAGAGATCGTAGAGCAGCGTCGCGGTGGCGAAGGGCTGATCCTTCTTGTGCTCGGCTGCCAGCTGGGCAAAGGCGTCGTAAACTTTCTGGTCGATGACCATGTGGTCTTCGATCCAGCCAATCTCGTTCCTGGGCGTCTTTACCTTGGTGAAGCGATGGCCGTGCTCGATCACCACCAGCGGCTCGCCGTTGGCGACCTCGGCCACGCGGTTGGAAACCTCGGCCACGCGGTCGCGCAGAAAGGTCTCCTGCGCCGAGACGTAGACCATCTCCGGTGGCTGACGATGAAAGCGTCCGCATCCGGCGGCCAGCAGGAATAAGGCAAGAAGAGGCAGGAAAACCGCGCTCAACGCGATACGTCGCACAGTCACACGGCGGCAAAATGAGAAGCAGGTGAGCACAGCCGGAGGGAGCGTCCTTATTGAGGATAGCACTTTTGCAGGGGTCAGGGTTCAGGCGTCAGAGGGTCAGGGCCCGGTGGACAGGGAACGACGATCGGCACCAGTCGTCGTCTTTCGATGACAAGGCGCGCGGCGAAGTGAACCGATAACTAACGCCGGGTCTGGAACCTGAGGCCTGCTTTTACGGCGCGGCTACGATTGCTACCGGCGCGGCTCCTGTGTTCGCGGTGATCTGAATATCGAGCAGGCCTGCCGTGGTGGAGTCGAAGGTATAGGACAAGAAGCCGGGACTGTAGCCTTCAGTGGCAGCGAGGATGAAGTTGTCTTCGGAGTCCTCAGCAAGCGCAAGGGGCTCGTATGCCGAAACCGTGCTCCCTGTGGCGAGGGTGTAAGTGGAGCTGCCGGAGGAAGTACTGGGAGTAACCGAGATCGACGTGATGTTGCCGCTGGACGCATTGGCCACATAGATGTAACTGCCTGAGGCGGCGTCGCCAACCGGCAGAATAAAGTTCGGCCCAGCGCCGCCGCTGCCGATGGGCGAACCGGAGACATTGGTCACGGTGGGCAGAGCGCTGAACTGCAACGCGCGAATGCCTCCGGTGTTGGTCGTCGAGCTCGCGTTCAACAATGTTTCGCCGATGTAGACCAAAATCCCGCCCGGATCCACGGCCACGGAGAGCGCCGAGGCGCCGCTGGTTACCACCGGGATCAAAGGCGCAGAGGTTGAAGACCCAAACGGATTCGTCGTGGCAGAGTCCCCCGGAGCGAAGGGGAAATAAATCGTTCCTCCTGTGCCCAGAGAGACAAAGACCGTGGTGCCGTCGGGCGTAAGCGCCATCTGGCCGGTCTCTACGGACGGTAAATTTGTCGTGGCTATGAAGGGCGCGGTCTGTATCGTGCCGTTAATGCTCCCATTCGTAGAGTTGAGCGGGACGGCATTGAACATGACTTCTCCCGTTTCCTGTACTGCTTCGATCAGCCAATTGCCGTCCACCTGCATCGCATAGACAGTGGTATCGGCGCTATCGATTTGCGTAGCCGTTCCCAGCGATCCGCTGGTGATGGGGTACATGTAAACGCCGGCTTCGGTGCTCACGTAGAGATAGTTTCCGTTGGGCGTAATGGCCATGGTCCAGGGCTTGTACGTCACATCCCAGGGGCTGCCGGAGATGGCGGTCAGGACGCCGGACACAATCGACTCGCCCTGCACCTGCGGCGTGGATCCGCCAGCCAGTATGTAAAAGTTGCCGCTGCTATCGGTAGTGCAGTCGGTAGTGCAGCCCGAGCTTGTGCTGGTGCTATTTGGGTTCTGCCAGAAGCCCGCACACCCGGTGAGCAGCGGAGCCGCCAGCAGCAAAACACGCACAACCTTGCCAAAATTCATTGCCATTCCTCGAATTCGTCCGAGCCACACCGAGGATACATTGGGGTGCCGCTCCAGCGCGGGCACAAGGCCGCCGCGCAGGGCAAAGTTGCCGGAAACTCGCTAGTTGAGACGCAGAAAGGCGGTCAAACGCTTACGCACCCTGGCCCCGGAGCGGGACGGGCAGCTATGGCGTTTGGATTCTGAGCTTTGATGAGACTCTGCGAGGCCCTTCGTTGGGAAATGCCGCCTTGCAATCGTCGTGCAATGTCAACAGAGTGAACTACAGAAGTCTTTACGGACACGAAGAATGGTGTCTGAACCGGACTTGCCGCCGGGACGCTATCCTTCATCGGTTCTCGGCGGCAGGACCAGTTGGTTCAGAGGTTTATGCGTTGCCGGATTCAGGCGTTGCCATTGGCGCCGATGGCCAGAGCCAACTGGCTGCCATCGCTCAGCTTCACGTCTTTCTTGCTGGAGACGAAGGTTCCCGAGTTGTCGCCGCTAATCTGGCTGTGCAGATCGATGCCTGAAAGCGCGCCCACCTGATCGAACTGCGAAGACCGCCCGTCCCAGGGGCTGAGAATTTGCGTCTGCTGTTGATCGCTGAGCGCTCCATTATTCGGCGGCGCCACGCCCACGATGGTGGCCTTGATGGGAACCTGCTTTCCGTCCTTGAGTTTGGCTTCGGTAAAGTTGAGCGTCAGCGTGGATTTGCCGCTCGATTGCAGGCTGTCGGTTTCCACTTTGCCCATCAGGGTCGTGCCCTTGGGCAGCTCGGTTCCATCCTTCAAGCGAACTTTCTGGGTAAGAACGGCGGCAAAGTCGCCTCCCGGCTGTTCTTTTCTGGCGTCAATGGTAGTCTTCAATGCGGCTTGCGCCGGAACCATCTGATCGGCGGCGGCCGTGCCGGAGTTCATATTCGTTGCCGGGCTGGCGGGATCCTGATCCTGCGCGTGTAAAAACGCCGGGCTCACCAGCGCCAGCGAGGCAATTGCTAAGGAAAAAGTCAGAATGGGCTTGGATTTCATGAGCACTCTCCGGGAGGGGATTCGCTTGCGCCTCAGAACCGGCCTTGGCGAGAACCAGTATTCTGGAGGCATTTTTGCTAGGTAGATGTACAAGCGCCCGTCATGGTTGCCGGACAGGAAGCCGCCGAAGGCGGGGGTTTGCCCGGCCAAAGATCGATTTGGGCAGGCTTTCAGTTGATCGCAAAGCGCTTGCGGACTTTCATGAAATCAAATCCAAAACCGATTCGGCGTTAAGTGACCGCTTAAGAAACGGCCACCGGAAGGTGGGGGTCGTACTCGGGCAGGATTCCTGTTTCCGCGGCTGTGCGGAAAAAGCCTCTCATGCCCTCGAGACATTCTTCGTCGAGCACGTAATGGATGTTCTGGGAGAGATAGGCGCGGATGGTGCTTTCGGGGATGGGCATGCGCGCTGCCCACTCGTCGGCCAGCGCCTCAATGTTCTGCATGCCGTGATCGCGGGAGCGAATGAAGTCTTGGGCCGCGCTCTCATCCAAAGCTCTGCTGCATGCAATGCCCCATACGGCGGAGATGAAGGGCAGGCCGGTGAGCACGCGCCACTCGTGGGCGAGATCGTGGTACACGAGCTCTTCGCCGCTGCGCTCGAAGCGGTTGGAGCGCTCTTCGAGAGCGAGCAGGGCCGGGTCTCCGATGATGATGGCTGCGTCCGTGCGTTCCAGCATGGCGTCGAGATCGGCGGCGAGAGGAACGAAAGGAACGTCGGGATTGTTCCACTTATGGAAGAGGATGCGAGCGTAGGCCAGAGTGGTGCGGCTGGCGGTATCGGCGGCCACGGAGCGGAGACGCGCCAGCGGTTGCGCGGCGCGGCGGACGAGAAGCAGCGAACGGACGTAATCTTTTGATGCGATGGTGCAGCCGGGAAGGATGCGCAGGCCGGGAGTGGAGGCCAAAGAAGCAATGGGAATAAGGCCAATATCGGCCGTGCCCGCGGCCAGACGCTCGGCGCACTGCGAAGGCGTCATGCGATCGATCGAATAACGTTGCGCGAGATCCGCATCAAGGGGCGGATGCTCAAAATCCCACATCAGGGGGGCGGGATTGAGAAAGCCGATGGCCGCTACGCGCAGGCGCGAATCGTGCCGGACGTCCACACGTTAAGAGTATCAATTTTTCAAGGTCCGCTTTCACATACTGCGCGCCGGGACGTACCGGCAACGCCACCCTCCGCGCGGCATGGTTTGCCTGCCGTGACCTGCGCTGGCCGGCCCCATCCAATGAGGCGACGCCGGATTTCAATTGCACTCCAAGCGAAAGAGTGCGCTATACTCTGGCGCAGAGGGTTGAAAGGATCGACTCGGCCCGATGACCGTTGGCAATTCACTCGCGCACAGGCGCAGCTTCCGGGTTGCGGCAAAGGATCGCAACCACGCTCCACGGTGCCTGAACTCGAAGCCACCGGCCGTGGTATTGCTGGGACTGGCCCTGGCAGTCACGCTGTGGGGCGCCGGCTCGAAGTTCTCGCGCTACTACGAGGCGCCTAACGCGCATCCGCGGGTCCCGGTGGCCAGGCTCTGGATCGAGCACCGCTTTGGGTTCGCCGACCTCCTCAGCATCGCTACTGCTCCCACCGTCAAGGAGCGCATTTTCGCCCAGTCCGGTGCGGGCGCGTTCATTGCGCACCCCGCCGAGCTTTATTTGAGAGCGGTTGCGGGCGCTCTGCCCGTCGCCGCCCAGCCACGGCCGATTCCTTTCTTCCATTCCCCAATCCCTCTCCGTTCGCCGCCTTCTCTCCTGTCTTTCTAAATCAGGCCGCATCGCGGCGAGTCCCGGTCGGCGCCACGGCGCAGGGTCTTTTCGGGCATTTTTCTCTGCCGCTTTGGGCCCCGCTGCGCGGTTGCGCAGATTTTGATTCAAACCGCAGTCTCCCCCCGGCTCAATGCGGCGGGCAAGGGATTTCTGGATAACGCGCAGCACGGCCAAGGCGCAAGCCAGGCAATCCCGCTGCGGAATTGTCCCAGGAAAGGAACGCCGGGTCGTGGCCGGGGGGATTGGATGAAGGCAGCCGCGCGCATCACGCCGCCCGAGCCCTTGTCAGAGGTCTTCCGGCGGTTGCGCCGGTTTTAGAGCGGCTTCGCAATTGGACTAGTCGTTTCGAGCGTCAGCCAGATGCGGGTTTTTCCTGATGAAAAGGCCGCTTGGCCGAGGTGGCTTCGGGACAGATTCATCGCGAAACCGTTGCAGCCAAGGAGTGGGTTCAGACCAAAATGGCGAGTACGACAGTAACAGCAAATCTCGATATCGATGGAAGTCTCTGGGAGAGCAAGCTGGCCAACTTTGTGGCTGCGGCGGAACGGCGGCGCGCGCATTTGGTCCGCCTGGCGCGGCGCGTTACGCCCTGCATCGAAGAGGCTGAGGACATTGTGCAGGAGGCGCTTTTGCGCGCTTACCGCAGCCTGCCGCGCTTCCGCGGCGAAGCGCAGATGAGCACCTGGCTGCAGGCCATTGTCCAGAACGCGGCGCGGGAATGGCTGCGCGAGCAGAAAGGGCGTGTGCTGCTGCCGCTGGAGCGGCGAGGCCACGCCGATTGCGCGCCCTTTGAGTTTCCCGACCCCGGCCGCACCCCCGAGGAATGCTGCGAGCGCGCCGAGATGCGGCGCATCCTGCGCAGCGAGACGGAGAAGCTGAGCGCGGGCTGCCGGCGCGCGGTGCAGCTTTGCATTTTCGAAGAAGCCTCGCAACGCGTTGCGGCCCAGGAATTGGAGGTGAGCGTGGTGGCCGTCAAGGCCCGCATCTTCACCGCCAAGCGCCTGCTGCGCGAAGCCGTCCGCCAACGCGAAAACGAGCGGACGAATTGAAAGAGGCAGGGACTAAGGGGCCGGGGATTCGGCACTCGCGATTCGGGGCTGGCCGTGTCGCGCAAAGGCGCACAGAACTTGAGGCCGGTTCCCGCAGTTGTGCCGGCGCGCCAGGTGCGTTATGGTAAGAATCGAAGCGGGTCCGTTCCCGGCGTTGGAGCGCGAAGGCTGTGAAATGCCATCCCATGAAGCGATCGGAAAGACATTCGATCTTGTCGCGTCTAATTCCGGTCGTCGCCTTGGCTACGATGCTGGCCTTGGTTCCGGGAGCTCTGGCGCAGCGCTCTGCTATGGGCCATTCCGGCGGCTTTGGAGCCGGTCGCGCGGGCGGTTTTTCCGGCGCGGGTTTTAGGGGCGGTTTCTCGGTGCCTCGCTCCTTCGGTCTTGCTCCGCACGGCTTTGGAACCGCTCCGCGGATGACCTTCACCGCTCCCCGCTACGGCTTTGCCCCGCGGCAAGGTGCTTACATGGGCTACCGTGCGATATTTGACAACGCAAATCGCGGTGGCCGGGGCCATCGCCCGCCTTACCGCGGTCCATACGCTGGGTACGTTTACGGTGGTGCTCCTTACGGATACGAACTCCTGCCCTGGGAGCTTGGCTATCCGGATTTCACCGGTTACGGGGACGACAACGGCGCTGCGGAGTCGAATTCTGCGCAAGAACAGCCGGGGGGTGAAGAACAGCCGCCGCAGGAGTATGAAGGTTATGGGCCGGAATACGCCTCTCCACCCTACCAGCCGCCGGCCACGCAGGCAGTGGCGCCTGCGCCGCGGCAGAACGAACCCGAGCTGACGCTGATCTTTAAGGACGGCCACACCCAGGCCGTTCGGAACTACCTGCTCACGTCCAGCGAGCTGATTGACATGGACGAGGCCGCTTCGGGACGCGAACCGACCATTCCTCTTTCCGAGCTGGACTTGCCCGCCACGGAACGGGCGGCGCGGCAGGCCGGCTTGGATTTCTCACCACCCTCTGCGTAGGCATTGGCGCAACCAGCTTTTAGTGATTGGCCCTCGTCTTACCGCTTGCGCAGCGCCAACTCTACCACGCGGTTCATCTCCGACTCGGGGGCGGGTTTGCCGGTCCAGATCTCGAACTGGCGCGCACCCTGCTGCACGAACATCTCCAGACCGCTGATGACTACGAGGCCGCGCGCCTTCGCCAGTTGCAGCAGCGGCGTCTCCAGCGGGCTATAGACCATATCGAAGACCAGGCCGGCATTCAGTTCGTTTTCCTTGACAGGCAGCGCCTGCTTGATGCCGGTCATGCCGCAAGGCGTGGTGTTGATGATGGCGTCGAAACGGCTTTTCGCCAGCGCTTCCTGCTTGAGCGACTTGGCGTGGGCTTTGCGCGCGAGTGCAACGGCAGTCTCATGGGTGCGGTTGACGATGAAGACCTCCGCGCCCTGCTCCACCAGCCCGAAGACCGCGGCCCGCGCCGCTCCGCCTGCGCCCAGCACCGCGATGCGCGCGCCCCTGAGGCGCATGCGCTTCTCGAGCGGCCGGATCACCCCAGCCACATCGGTGTTGAAGCCGTAGAGCTTGCCGTCGGCGCCGGTGCGCAGCGTATTGCAGGCGCCGATGCGCGCGGTCAACGAATCCATATTCGCAAGGTGGGGCAGCACGTCCTGTTTCAGGGGCATGGTTACGGCCACGCCGTCAACCGGCAGGTCGCGCACCACGGTCAGCAGGTCATCCAGGGCCTTCACCTTGAGCGGCAGCAGGATGGCGTTCACGTTTTCGCGGCGGAAGGCGGTGTTGTGGATCAGCGGCGAAAGCGATTGCCCAATGGGGTTTCCGGCCACGCCAAAGATGCGGGTTGCCTGGTCAAGCTGGTCGATGCGATAGAGATCAAGCAGGGTGCGCGCGCTCACCTGGCCGGGCGCGGTTTCGGTTCCATCGGCAGCCGACGCGAAGGTGAACGCGGCGCCGGCACGCGGACTCAGGACGCGGCTCAGCAGGCCCTCCTCGCCCATGGCGATGCCCACCACGTGGGCGGCCAGCGAGTGGTCTTCAATCAGGCGCAGGACGGCCAGGTTGTCGACGAGGGTACGCGCGGTGGAAACCACCTTCACGAAATCGGGATCAAAGGCCTCGATGCGCCCGGCCGCGTGCTCCAGCCCTTTGGTGCGCGTAAAGTCGTGAAAGCTGATGAGCAGTGCGGCGCCGGCAGCGCGCAGTGCGGCGCGGAAACGGGCCAGTTGCGGGCGCGTACACTGCTCCGCCGATTCCACTTCCAGATCGACGATCGCGCAGCCTGCTTCGGCGGCTTTTAACAGAAGCTCTAGCTCCGAGGTCAGTGACCCGACGAATTGGCCGCCATTGGGCTTGCGGCGGCAGGTGGCAATGGTGGTGACGTCGCGGCGCTCGGCCAGGAACTTCTGGATGGGGGCCAGCGCCGCGGCGGGTTTGGATAGCGCGTCGAGGCGAAACTCCAGAAACCGGGAATCTGCCAGAACTGCCGACGCGCGCTCCAGCAACTCGGCGGGCGTCGCTCCCCGCACCGCCACGCACACCTTGCCCAGGCGCAGGCGCGGCCCGGCGGCCGGGGCAGGAGTAAGCGGAGGCGACGCGAGAGCAGTCATATTGCTTAATTGACGCATCTTAAAGGGACTTGGTCGCAGATGCAATAGATTCTCATCAAAGTTTTCGACAGCCAGGCGCCGCCTAACCCGCTCCGCTATGGCAACCTAGAGATTTGGAGGACTTTCTCCCCATGACGCTCGAAACCACCCCTGAACTGCCCTCGGCCATAACCCGCGATCTACACGCCTGGGACGCGGGCGGTGCCGAATCTGCGCCGGCGCTCACCGCCTGGGTCAGCGCCAGGCTGGCCGCCCACGAAACGGCACTGGCCGCTCTGCTGGCCGTCGAGGGTCCACGGACGCCGGAAAACACCCTGCGTCTATACGATGCGGCCGCCGAGCAGCTAAGCCTGGCCGGCTCGCAGGCCGGCATTCTCAACTCTGTGGCGGCGGAAAAGGGACTCCGCGACCAGGCGCAGCAGGAGGCGCAACGAGTCGCCATGGCGGCCACGGCGCTGAATCTGAACCGGCAAGTTTACGATGCGCTGGCGGAGATGAGCGCGGCGATGAGCAGGGACGGGGCCAGCCCTGCCACCCGGCACTACGTCAACCGGACTCTGCTCCAGTACCGGCTGGCCGGCGTGGACAAGGACCAGGCCACCCGCGACCGCTTGCAGGCCCTCCACGAGAAGGCCACGCGTCTTTCGCTCGAATTCAGCCGCAACATCCAGGAGGGAGCCAAGAACATTGAAGCCACGACGGAAGAGCTGGAAGGCATGCCGCCCGATTACATCTCCCGCCATCCGCCGAACGCCGAGGGTCGCGTCATCCTCACCACCGATCAGCCTGATATGCAGCCGGTGATGATCTTTGCCGCCAATCCCGCCTTGCGGGAGCGGATGTTCCTGGCCTACAACACCCGCGCCTACCCAGCCAACAAGCAGATTCTGCTGGATTTGCTGGCCACGCGGCAGGAGATTGCCGGCATTCTGGGCTTCCGTAGTTGGGCCGACCTGGCTACCGCCGACCAGATGATGGCCTCGGCCGCCAATGTGCGCAAGTTCCTGGACCGGCTCGACAAAGCCAGCCTCGATGGTGGGCGTCACGAGCACCAGCGTGTTTTGGCCTTCGCCCAGAAGCGGCAGCCCGGTCTCGCGGAAATCGACATCGTCGGCCGCGGTTACTGGTACGAGCAGTTCCGGCGCCAGACCTTCAACTTCGACTCCAATTCTGTACGCCCTTATTTGCCCTATGCGCGCGTCCAGGCCGGCGTCCTGGAAACCGCGGAGCGGCTCTTCAACGTGGAATTCCGGCCCGCCGAGGCCCGCGCCTGGCACCCGGCGGTCTCGGTCTTCGACGTGTTCGACGGCGCTAGAGCGGGGGCGCGGCTAGGCCGCTTTTACCTCGACATGCACCCGCGCGAGGGCAAAGACAAGTGGTTTTCCGCGGCTACCGTGATCGCCGGCGCGCGCGGGCGCTATTTGCCCGAAGCCGCGCTCATCTGCAACTTCCCGGGCGGCCCGCCCCAGCGACCCGGGCTCCCCGAGCCATCCGCCGCTGGAGATCCGGGCGGGGAAGATGGCGATCCAGGTCTCATGCAATACTCCGACGTGGTCACCTACTTCCACGAGTTCGGCCACCTGATGCACGCCATTCTTGGCGGTCACACAGAATGGGCCGGAATTTCCGGCTTCGCCACCGAGGGCGACTTCGTCGAAGTCCCCTCGCAGATGCTCGAAGAATTCTTCCGCGACGAGAAGCTGCTTAAATCCTTCGCCCGCCACTATGAAAGCGGCGAGGTGCTGCCATCGAAGCTGATTCGCGACCTGAAGCGGGCCAGCGCCTTCGGCCGGGCAGACTGGGTCCGCTCCCAACTCTTCTACGCCACCTTAGCGCTCGACCTGCACGACCAGGACCCGGCCGGCCTCGATCTCGACGCCAAGCTGCGGCAGCTCTATGAGTCGTTCCAGCCCTGGACGTGGATGCCAGGCAACCGGATGTACTCGAGTTTCACCCACCTCACCGGATACTCTTCGAACTATTACACCTACGCTTTCGACAAGGTGATCGCACTCGATTTTTTTGCCCAGTTCGATCCCGCGGACCTGCTGGCCGGCACCACCGCCGCGCGCTATCGGAAAACGGTATTGGAACAGGGTGGCTCCAAGCCGGGCCGCGAGATGGTGCGCGATTTTCTGGGCCGCGATGAGGATTTTGCGGGCTTTGCGAGGTGGGTCAACGAGGAATTTGAAGAACAGGTTCCAGCCGGAAGGTGAGATTCCGGCCCCTGCGCAGCCCGCCGGAATCATCATTTGCGCGATATGGGCGCAACATTTCTTCGCAGCGCGGGTCTAAGTAAGCAGATTACCAGGAGAGGGGGAGGACGCCTGTCCTCTTTACTCCCAGGAACACCTGCAAGCGCGAATCGGGGACGCAAGCCTCCGGTTACGGGCGCCAGCCTGTCGCGGTACCTGCTCCTTGCCGAGCACGATTGGCGGAGAGTGCAGAACATCCAGCTGCCTTGGCCTCTTTAGTCAGAGGAGGTAAATGATGCGGAAGAACCTGTTTCTTCTTTTTGTGTCGGCCATGGCGATGTTGCTGCTGGCCGGATGTGCTACAACCACCGTAAGTCCTTCCTCAGCGGGAGCAGTTCCCGTTTCGCTCAGCATGACCGACGATCCGCCTGCCGGAGTTTCGGTCTTGTTCTTCCAGATCAGCCTGACGAACGCCACGCTGACCCCTGCATCGGGCACGGCGATTTCGCTCCTCAGCAACAACACGCCCATACAGATTGATGTGACCCAGCTTCAGGCACTTTCCGCCTTTCTGAGCACGGCGAATGTGACCCCAGGAAGCTACAACAGCCTGAGTCTGACTTTTTCCAGCCCGGAGCTTGTCATCTTCAACGCCTCAGACAGCTCGATTGCCAGCTCCTGCGCCGTCGGAAGCGTCTGCGAAATCGCTCCGTCGATCGACGACAATTCCGCCACGGTGAACTTTACGACGTCGCCGTTCCCGGTAACGGTGACTGCCAATTCGCCCCTTGGATTCCTGATCGATTTCCACCTCAACACCATCATCCAATCCGATCTTTCCGTGGACCTGGGCGTTTCAAATGGAGTGACGATCGCGGAGCTGCCCCCGGCTCCGTCGTCCCATCAATTCGGCAACCTTACCGGAGTGGTGCAGAGTGTGAACGCGTCCCAGAACCAGTTCACGCTGCAAACGGCGTGGGGCAGGACGTTCACGATCGACACCACCGCAAGCACTGCTTTTGACGATTTTCCCAGCAGCGCGTGCACATCCGCGAGCATCTCCTGCCTGAGCGCCGGCCAAATCGTACAGGTTCAGGTTACGAGCGTGGCCAGCGGCGGAGTATTGCAGGCGGGTCAAGTCACCTGGCTCCAGGCTGCCACGCAGCAGACTGCGCAGGGAACGATCATCGGTCTGCAGACTTCGAGCAGCGGCACGACCATGAAACTGCTACTGCACAACAATCCATCCAACAATAGTGGTTTGCCTCTGGGCGGGGTGGCGTCAGTCAGTATCGCCAGCGGCGCCACCTTCTCTGTCGATGCCAATGGCTTCACTTTGCCCACGGGTTTGAGCTTCACCAGCGCCTCCAACCTGTTCATGGGACAGGAGGTTCAGGTAGACGTGGTGGCGGGGTCGCTGAGCACATCCAGTGCGCACGGTTTCTCGAGCAGTTGGGGACCTCCGCGGTCGCTTTCCTTTACCGCCAGCAGCGTGGAGCTGGAACCGAGCCAGGTCACCGGAACGATCACCGGGCTCGATTCGCAGGCGCAGAGCTTTACCCTCGGCGGCAATGGAGGGCCATTCTTTTTCCCGTGGCCTATGACTGCTCCCAACGCCGTTTCGTTCAATGTGCTGACGACCTCCCAGACGACTTACCAGGGATTCAGCACGGATACCTATGACGGGCTCGCCGACAGCGACTTCGTCTCGGTGAGCGGCTGGCTTTTCCCGCCGGCGAGCAGCAGCGGCCCGCCTACACTGGCAGCCGAAACCGTGGTGATGCGGTCCAACGGGATGTTCTAAAACCGCTGGACGGCCATCGTTTTTTGGAAATAGGCGGTCGGAGACCAACCCCGGTTTCTGACCGCCGATCTCTCTGTCCAAGATGGTTTCCTCGATCGATAAGGCCATGCGCTATTCCGGTCCCAGGACGAGCGGACCGAAGGAATTATCGATGAGGGTAAGCCACGCGCCATCCGGCTGGCGACGGAAGACAGTGGTCGCGATAAAGGTCCGCGATACTTCTCCGTTCTTCTCTGTGAACTTCCAGCGCGAAAGAAAAAGTGCGATTCCATCTGCTTCAATTACGTGTGTCTTGAGCTGGCTGGCTGAGGAACCAGCATGCGCGACCCGTTCGAAGAAGCTTCCCAGTTCGGCTTTTCCCCGCGCCGTTTTTCCGGGCTCCGTGACAAGGACCGCTGCGTCCTCATAAAAGCTGAGAACGGCATCGACATCACCGCGGTTGAAGGCTTGATCGAGAGACTGAACAGCTTCTTCAGGGCTTCGCGCGATCATTCCTTATCCGTCGGATGTTGCTAGCGCCTTACTTCAAAGGTAAGGGTTGTGGTTTTCGTAACTCCGCCGCCGCTGCCCGTGATGGTGATGGGATAGGTGCCGGTGGGCGCGGATCTCGACACGGTGAGATTGAAATCGACGCTGCCCGAGCCCGGCGCCGCCAGGGAGCTGGGGCTGAAGCTCGAGGTTACGCCCGAGGGCACGCCAGTGGCTGAGAAGCTGATGGCCGAGTCAAACCCGCCGGAGACCGCAGTCGTCACCACCGCGTAGCCGCTCTGGCCCTGATCGAGATATCCCGAGGTGGGCGATACGGTGATGGTGAAGGTTCCGGTTGACACGGTGGTCACGGTCAGCGAAACCGTGGTGGTTTCGGTCGTGCTACCGGACTTTCCGCTGACGGTGATGGTGTAGGTTCCTGCCGCAACCGTCGACGCCACCACGATGCTCATCGTCGAGCTTCCCGTTCCGGTGATCGATGTAGGGTTGAAGGTGATGGTGACGCCGGTGGGCTCGCCGGAAGCCGACACTGTAACCGCCGAGTCAAAGCCGCCGCTCACCGTGCTGGTAATCGTGGAGCTTCCCGAATTGCCCTGCACAATGGAAACCGAGCCGGGCGAGGCGGAGAGCGCATAGCCAGGAGTGGTGGACGAAGAGCCGGCCAGCGCGTCGATCAGACCGGAGCCGTTGGGGCTGCCCCAGCCGGTAGCCAGATCGTAGCCCGTGGTTGCCGAATAACCGTTGCTGCCGCTGCTGATGTCGTGAAAATCGGAGTCGTAGCTCGAGCCTTCGCCGATGGAGTAAAGGCTGGGGTTGATGAAGCCAGCCGTCTTGTTGTCGTTGGCCACCGATTGCTGGTTCACCAGCGCCAGGTAGCCGGCCCACATAGGCGTGGCAAAGCTGGTGCCTCCGTACTCGTTGGCGGTGCAGGTGGTCTGATCGGCGCAAACATAAAACGTAAAGTTGGCGTTGGCGGAAACATCCGGTCCGTTGCGATACGTCTTGGAGCAGCTCGAGCAATCGCTGGCCGCGGTAGTCTGCCACGAGGGCAGCGCATATTTGTCGGGAGAGATGCCGCCCCCGCCATCGGACCATGCTGTTTCCGAGGCCCACGGACCGGCTGCACTGCTGGTCTCCAGATCCGTTCCGCCCACCGAGGTCAAGTAGACGTCGTCGGCCGGGAAAATTTCGGATCTGGTTGTCCACGCGCCGCTGTCGCCGGCTGCCTGGAACAGGTTCTGTCCCTGCGCGGCAAACTCCTCGAAATACGGATTGTCGGTGCTCGGGTCCGCCGGGCTCCACGTCCACGAGGAACTCAATTGTGCGTTGAGCGGGCTGGCCGTGGCCATGGCGTTGAAGATGGCTGCGTCCGTCGAGCCCACGTACATCACCAGGCTCGACAATCCCGGCGCCATGCCAAGCGCCTGCGTCATGTCGATGGTTTGCTCGGTGTCGTCGCAGTCGCCGCCGGCTCGATCGTCCACGCAACTGGTGCTCGTGCCATCGGTCGAAACCAGGGTGATGGGAACGTTGTTGGTCTGGCCCGCGTTCTTGAAATAGGTATCCAGGTCGCTCAGATCGGTGCCGTAGTACTCCAGCAATCCCAGCGACTGGCCGCTGCCGGTCAACGTGCCGCCATAATAAGCGGCGCGCATGTCGCTGCCTAGAAACGAGGCGTCGGGGCCGGAGCCGGTGGTTGCGCCCGAAGTGCTTTTTCCGGACGCGGGCCGCTTGTCCAGGCCGGCGGGATGGGGAATCGAGTAATTATCGAGACCCGAAATGTGCCATAGCGGAAACGGCAAATCCACCGTAGGCTCGGTCTCGGGAGAGAAGAAGGTGCGGTTTTTTATGGGATCCTGATACTGCCCTATCGTCACATGAAAGGCGCTCTTTACGGCCGAAGCCGGGCCGGATACGTTGATGTTCAGCCGGTTGAGTGAGGTTCCGGTGACCGTGAATCCGTGCTCCTGAAGATACGCAATCACCGTGTTGTAATCGTCCTGCGTGGGCCCGTACTGCGCCGTGAACTGATCCACGGTCAGAAACTGGTGGTAGGAGGAGCTGTTGGGGTCGTACACCTCCTGGAGGAAATTCTCCAGCCCCGCCTCATTGCGCAAGGGCAGAGTCACCACCAGGTTCATGGTCTGATTTGCGGGCAAGGGTGCGATGAAAGAAGCCTGGCCGTTGATCGTGGCCGGACGAACGTGGTGTGTCAAAAAGGTTTGGGCTTGGCAAACGGCAGTCATCCCGAGCGCGACTGCCGCCACTTTGAGCAGATGTGTCCTTGGGGGATGCACGAGTAGCCTCCTGAAAACGCTGTAATGATCGGGGAAAGGGGTCGAGAAACGATGGATTTTGTTTTGTATCCCGGAGACGAGCTATGCTTGTTTCCCTCAGAGATGAACCATTGTTATCCAAGTCGAGCGCGGGTGTCCACAGAAATCCGCGCGTGGAGGATCGCCGGCGGAAATTGGCGAAGAATCGTTGCGGGCCGCGCTGCACACGGCGTGGAAGCTGCGCGTGGAGAAGAATCGAAAGTCCGGTAAACGGCCGGTAGTTCAGCCAGTCAGCCTCGGTGAGCCTGTTGATTCCGCTGGCTTGCGGACTTCCTAGCTCGCTGTCTTGTTCGTCCCGCGCGCTATGATTGCCGCGATGACCAATCGTAACCAATTTCGCGGCAAATGGGCACTGGTAACGGGAGCCAGCTCCGGGATCGGCGCGGCCCTGGCCCGCGAGCTGGCTTCGCGCGGCGCAAACCTCGTCCTGACGGCGCGGCGGCGCGGACGGCTCGAAGCTCTGGCTTCAGAGCTTGGCGCGCAGGGCGCCAAAACGGGTGTCGACACGCGCATCCTCGTCGCCGATCTCAACGATCCCGCTGCGCCGCGGCAGATCTTTGACGCCACCGAAGGCGCGGGCCTCACAGTCGACATTGTCATCAACAACGCCGGCCTCGGCCAGTACGGCGCGTTCTACGCGAGCCCGGCGGAGCAGGAGCTGAACCAGGTGCGCGTGAACTGCGAGGCCGTAGTGCGCCTTTCGCGTCTCTTTGTCCCGCGCATGGTCGAGCGCCGGCGCGGATGGGTATTGATCCTGGCTTCGACGGCCAGTTTTCAGCCCGTTCCCTACCTCACCACCTATGCGGCCACCAAGGTTTTCGATCGCTTCTTCGCGCTGGGGCTGGCGGCGGAGGTCGCGCGCTTCGGCGTCAAGGTGACGGTGCTCTGCCCCGGTCCCACGGAGAGCGAGTTCTTTGAGATCGCACACGCCAGCGCCTTCAAGCGCCGCGTGCAGGAGACAGCCATAGTGGCGCGGAGGGGCGTAGACGCGCTCATCCGCGGCCGGCGCATCGTCATTCCCCCTGCCAGCGGCCGTTTCAATGCATTTCTGGTGCGCTTTGTGCCCGTCGGGCTGATTACGCATTTTGTGGAGCGAGTGGCGCGGCCAAGGGAAGCAGGGGCCAAGGGACCAAAGGAACAAGGGAACAAGTAGGCTGAGTGCCTCATCCTTTGGTGGCGGAGCGGTGCCGGTTTTTCCCCCTCCTTCTTGTCAAGCCCCTGCAAAGGCCACATCGCCCGCATCGCGCTCATTCGGCGGGAAATATATTTTCGCCCTTCGTTGCGGGTTAATTTCGCCGTTCCGCTATGCTGTGAAGAAACGGTTCCCCAAGCACTCGTGGCCGCTCAAGAATCCAGGGCCGGCACGCGGCAAAAAGCGCAGGAAAGTTAAGTTACTTGCACAAATCCGCATGTTAATCGCACCTGAAAACGCATCCAACCGTCAGAAAACAAGGAGCTTCATGGCAGAATCCACGCACCCCCCCCGGGGGGGTACATATGAACCTGAAATCAACCCTGCCGGCGCGCCTTTCCAAGTGCGTTTGCCCTGCGGAAATGCCGAAGATCATTGACAGGCTCTGGCCGCGAGGAACATAATCCGATCACTCTTTATTCCTCGGGGGAATCCGTGCAAATTCTAGAGTTCCTGGCCGAACTGGCCACTGACACTGAAGTAATGTCTGCATTCCGGAATGCGCCGGAGGCGGTTTTGCGCGCGCGATGCATCAGCGAACAGGACCGGCTCCTGCTCCTCTCCGGTGATCCCATGGCGATTAGCTCGGTGGTTACCGCGGAAGTGGCAAGACAGCAGGAAACGGCAAGAACGACAGAAGAATCCGCACGGCATGCGCATGTGCCGGAGTTCCCTGATACGCACCCTACCAACTCGCCGCCACCCAAGCCTCGGCCAAAGCCCAAGGCGGACGCGTGGACCAGAGAAGGAACCACGGGGCGTGCGCATGTGCCGGAGCTCCCCGATACGCACCCTACCAACTCGCCGCCACCCAAGCCTCGGCCAAAGCCCAAGGCGGACGCGTGGACCAAGGAAGAGTCTTCGCCGTTGGGAAACTCGTTCGTTCCACAATCGAGCCAATTTGAGCCTGATGCCGAACCGCTCGATCTGGAGCTTGACCTGGCGCAGGACGCGGTGCTGATCGGGAGTCCCTCCGCCCGCCTGGCGGATAGCGAACCCGGCGGCGTGTGGGGCTCGAAGGGATTAACCGTGGTCGGCATGGGGATTCGGGCCGGCCTGCACATGACCCAGGAGACGCGTGTGGCCCTTCAGCAAGCCGCGAAAGTCCTGTATCTGGTTGCCGATCCCATCTCCGAGGCCTGCATTCTCCAGCTCCAACCGAACGCCACGTCCCTCCGCGCTCTCTATGAAATCGGCAAACCGCGCATTGAAATCTACGAAAACATGATCGCCAAAATCCTCAGCGAACTGGAGTCGGCCGGGAATCTTTGCGTGGCGTTCTATGGCCATCCCGGGGTGCTCGTATATCCGGCGTGGGAGTCGATTCGCCGCGCCCGCGCCACAGGCAAGCGCGCGCGCATGCTACCCGCCATCTCCACGGAGGACACGTTGTTCGCCGATCTGGGGGTCGATATCGCCCGCGCCGGCCTGCTGAGCATCGAGGCTACGCGATTCCTTTACTACAAGTACAACTTCGATCCGAGCGTGGGCCTGGTGCTTTGGCAGGTGGGCTCGCTGGGCGAGCACGATTGGAATCCTCCCCACACCGCGGCGCGGCCGCGGTTCGAGGTGCTCACCGAGTATCTGGAGAAGTTCTACGGGCCGGACCATCCCGTGTTCCTCTATCACGCGCCGGAGTATCCTACCAGCCGCCCGCTGGTGGAGCGGGTGCCGTTGCACGCGCTGCCCAACGCCGAGCTGATCTCCAGTTCGACGCTGTATATTCCGCCGCGCCGCCAGCCGGAGCCCAACGAAGAGGTTCTCCAGGCTCTGGAACGGTTGACGGCGAGCAAGTAGCCGGCTCACCGGTTGGCGCGGATTCGGCTTCTCGGAAGGGCGGGATTGCCGTCCTTCCTGTTTTCACTGTCCCCAGGCGGTGCGCATTAACTGCGCATCAACTCCTGGACTGTTGGAGCTGCCCTTGCCGCGCGAAGCTGTGATTCGCGGCCGCTTCAAAAAGGACGCCGGATGGCTCGGCGACGAGAAGCACCCACCCCAATGCACCCTGGCCGCTCAACGCCGTCATTCAGCAGAACCGGCAGACCAGGATCGTAGTCTCCGACGGGAACCTTGCCGCCCTTAGGCTACTTGATCGAAAGGAGCTATCCCTTGAGCAATACCTCCAGCCCGACTTTCGGGAGAGCCTGGTTCCACCTCGACTTGATGACAGTCTGGCGCGCATGATGACCTTTCTCTCCCGATCGGAACTCACTTCGTTTGCGGACGTGGCCGTCGCTGCAGCTTTGGTCAAGTTGGCCGGGCCAGCCGGAGACCAGGTTTCGCTCTCTTCGGCGCGCAGTCTCGACCGCCGGGACTTGGAAAAGGGCAGCTATATATTTGTCGGCAGCGCCGTCTCCAACCCGTGGGTTGCGCTATTTGCCGATAAGCTCAATTTCCAGGTGGTCGAAGAAGGAGTGGACGGGCGAATGTACTTCCGCGACCGCAACCCACTGCCAGGCGAAGGAGAGGATATGAGGCCTGACGCAAACCGGTTGCACCGGCGAGGATTATGCCACGATCTCCCTGCTTCCCGGCCGGTTGGACCAGGGGAACGTAATGATTCTGCAGAGGCTTCGCCAGGAAGGTACCGAGGCGTTGAGCGTGTTCCTGGCCAATGCGGCCGATCGCGCAAAGCTGCTGAAGGCAGTCGAGCGCAACGCTAAATCGGCTTCGCCTTACTTCGAGGCTCTGGTCCGCTCTCAGGCCGTGGCCGGCGCGCCGGTTTCAGTCGATGTCGTCGCCGTCCGCAGTATTCAGCCGTAACCGTCGAACTTCGAGGACAAAGCCTCAGGGTCTGTCCGCTTGTCCAGAACGATGTTCTTGACGCGTGCGCGCCGGAATCCGCATACGTTGCCGGCGGAGCGGCCCTTCAAGGATGCCAGGGAGCCTTCTTCGATGTCTGTGAACATTCCAATGGTTCTCCGCCGATCCTCCCGTGTTTCGGTCATGCACTTGCACGGGAATGGAGATGAAGGCCATCGAATCCATTCTCGCCCCAAACAAGTTCACCCCGAAAAGACAGACAACACCCTCCTATCGGGACTTCTGCGAGGCTCTCAACACCGTGGATCGGCGGCTGGCGGCGCAGCCCGAATCGGTTCAGCTCTTGTTTCTGCGCGGTAATCTGCTGGAGCTGGCCGACCGTAAACCGGAAGCCTTGGACACCTACCGGACGCTGCTCCAGTTCGATCCCGTGCATCGCGGCGCATTGATCAATATAGGTAACCTTCTGAGCGCAAGCGGAAAGAATGCTGAAGCGCACGAGGCTTTTTCGCGGGCGGTTGCCAGCAGTCCCGGCGACCCCATGTGCGAGGTCAGTTATGCGAACAGCCTGCGCAAGAGAGGGGAGTTGGAGAAGGCTCGCCAACATTTCCAGATTGCGCTCAAGACCGATCCCGATTATTGGCAGGCGCATCTGGGCATGTCCTCCGTTTTGTGCGACCTGAACCGTGCAGAGGATGGGTATGCACATCGTCGCGCCGCCTTCCGCGGCCGCTGCATTGTCCCTCTGACCTACCGCGGGAAACAGCCTCCCATCACCGTACTGGAGCTGACGGCAATTGGCCCCGGCAATACGCGGTTCAAGAATTTCCTGAGCGACAACATCTTCAAACGGTATCTTGTGGCCGCCGAGTTCTATGATCCCGGCACGCCCCTGCCTCCGCACCAGATCGTGGTCAACTCGATTGGCGATGCCGACGTGGCGGCCTCGGCACTGTTGGGCGCAGAGACCCTTGTTGGCCACACCGCGGCCCCCGTCGTGAATCAACCGGCAGCCGTGCTGGCCACGGGCCGTTGCCAGATTGCACGCCGTCTTTCCGGACTGCCTGGAGTGACTGCGGCCATTACCGTCACTGTGCCGAGGGAATTACTCCTCGCGCCAGGAACACTGGATACTCTGCTTGGCTACGGATTTAGATTTCCTCTGCTGCTGCGCGCCCCGGGTTTTCATCAGGGCCAGCATTTTCTGCGCGTCGAGAACATGGATGAATTGCCCGCTGCGCTCGAAACTCTCCCCGGAAATGAATTAACTGTCATGCAATATCTCGATGCACGCGGACGCGATGGAAAATCGCGCAAGTACCGGGTCATGACGATCGATGGAAATTTGTATCCCCTTCATCTTGCCATTTCGCAGCATTGGAAGATCCACTACTTCAGCGCGGAGATGGCCGACTCGCCCGCACATCGAGCTGAGGAGCGGGAGTTCCTCGAGAATATGTCCGGCGTGCTGGGGTCCCGCGCTGTTCGCGCCCTTCAGGCAATTCAAAAGGAGCTCGGCTTGGATTACGGCGGAATCGATTTTGGCCTGAATGAAGCCGGCGATGTGCTGCTCTTCGAAGCCAACGCAACCATGGCGGTCATTCCCCCGGCAGAAGAGGCACGCTGGGATTATCGCCGCCCGGCAACCGCCAGAGTCTGTGAAGCCGTGCACGCGATGCTGCGCCGCAAAATTCAGCGAGTTCGCGAGGAGATGACATGCCGCCCATCGGAATGCTCGTAGTCCAAACCACGCGGCAGTTGGTCGCGTCCGTCCATGATCGTTCTTGAGGGGCCGCGCGGCGACTCGCGACGCTATCGTGAATCGTCGGACCAGCCATTCGGGTTACTCGAACGCACGCTGGCCGTTGACCATGCGTGATCCGATCACGGGAAGCCCGGAAATGTCCTGGGGTGTCGGGAAAAGGCCAACGCGCGCATCGAGTGACGGACCGCAATCGGCGTCCTTCTCGGTTTGATACTCGGCGATTTTGCGCTGACTGAGACTGTTGCTCATTGGATCCGGCTATAGCATTTTCACAGATGATGTAATCTTGTAGAGGCGACGAACCGCGAACAGTAGAGAATGGCGCGAGCGTACGCAGATGATTTGCGGCGGAAGTTTCTCGCCGCCTATGAGTGGGGGGACGGCAGCCTGCGCGCTCTGGCGTTGCGCTTCGGGATCAGCCACGGGTGGGCGCAAAAGATCTGTGCCCGGCGCTGTGGCCGGGCGACGTGGTGGTGATGGATAACCGGCGCGCGCACCACGATGACGAAGTGCGCGAGTGGATCGAGAAATGCGGGGCGGAACTGCTTTACCTGCCGCCTTATTCCCCCGACCTGAACCCCATCGAAAAGGCCTGGAGCAAACTCAAGAACCTGCTCCGCCAAGCCCAGGCTCGCACTCAGGAGGCACTGGAAACAGCCATCGCCGCAATGCTTCCGCAATCACCCCCAGCGATGCTCAGGCCTGGTTCCGACTCCGCTTCGGTGAATTACACCATCTGTGAAAATGCTTTAAGTTTTCCCAACTTCTTTCCCAATTTTTCGACCCTTTCTGTCTCCCCGACCGGGGAGGAACAGGTTCAGCCATCAGCGTTGTATTCGTGAGTTCTCGGTAGGATGCGTAGGTCAGAAGCAGTAGTCTTGGATGATCCAGTAATACCGGTCTTCGATGGCCTTTTTCACGGATCTACGACGTGCCGCCATCGATCGTTGCCGTTCGTTCGAGGTCGCTTGCGATCCAACGGTCACTCAGCGCATGCGCACGCTGATGGCACAGGAGTACCTGCGCCTTATGGAAAGAACAGCAGAGGAGGTGAGCTGACAACGAACGGCGGAAAAGAACAATTGGTGTTGTGCATCACTTTCGATTGAGCCAGGAAATGACTACCTTCATATTGGCCATGCTGGGGAACGTGCAACGATGTCATGGCCAAGAGGAGGCGAACATTTGAAAGCCGCCTCACTCGTAATTCCTCCGGGGCCAGTTGAGCGCTTTGGGAATCCGCTGACAGAAGCAGCCCCCTACGGGATCACTCAGGCGCTCGCTTCAGTAAGCAGGGCGTTTATTTGCTTGGACCCTTCATTCACCGTTTTGCCCGCCTCGCACCTGCTCGATCGTCTCTTAGGAGAGGGTGCCCCAAAGGCAATATGTGGGCAGCCTGTCGAGGAATTGCTCGGCATCGAGCTATTCGGGCCAAAGGGTCCGCTGAGACAGGCGCTTCTGGATGAGCAAATGCGCGAGGGTTGGCGCGCGACCCTGAAGTTCAACAGTGCCACTTCCCGGCTGGTTTCCATCACGACTGCGTCGCTCGTATCCAATAACACCGATATCTGCGATCCCCTGGTTCGCTATTTGGTGCTCTTGCGGACGGCTGATGAAGAGGTCGCCTGCCCGAATGCGCCCGTCTTCTATTCCAGTGCGGTTGCCTGTTCTCCGGCGATGCTTCGTATTTTCCGGATGATCGAGACGCTCCAGCACAGCAAGGCTACTGTGTTGATCGCCGGGGAAAGCGGCAGCGGAAAAGAAGTGGTGGCCCGCGCGATTCATCAGTACTCAACGCGAGCTTGCCTCTCAGCACCTCAAGTACCTTTTCTTTGGTGTCCTGGGCCACCTTCGCCGCGTTGCCATTCGCAGGCGGCGCAACCGCGTGGTCCACGAATGGGTACCAGTTTATCGGCGTGGGACAATGCGCGATGAGGATGGGAGGCAGCGTGGTAGCGGTTCCCTGCGGTCCCATGATCGCCCTCAGCAACCCAGCGGGCATGGCCTGGCTCGTCCCGCAAGTCGCTTTTTCGGGTGAGATCTTCAACCCGACGCGGCGCGCCAACTATGGATTTGGCGATTTCGGAAGCAATACCAATGTATATGCGGTTCCCTCATTGGGCTGGTTGGCTCCGGCGATTCACCTGAACATCTTTTTGGGGGACGGCATTTACGGCACATCCGGCATGGGCGTGAATTATCTTCAACCCAACACCCCAATGGGAACGATTCAAGCATACAGCAGCATAAACTTCATGCAGATAGCGCCAGCCCTGGCTTACAAAAATGGAAGACAAGCTCAGCGTTGGCTTCGCGCTGGACGGCGGTGCCGAGCAGGTTTCCTTCAATCAAACATTCGGGGGACAGGGCCTTAACCTGACCAGTCCTTCCTGGGCTTGTGGAATCGGCGCCACAGTAGGCTTTCTGTACAAGTACAACAAAATGGCAACTGTAGGAGCATCCTACAAGTCCGAGATGGTCTTCACCCAACTGCACTGGAATGAGACTCAGGAATTTCTGCCCACCGGGGTCATAGTAACCCCGAATGGAATAGAGCCTGTCGGCGTCGAGGGGAGCGTGGGAACCTATACTTCGCGTCTGAATTATCCGCAACAGGTCGCCTTCGGTGTCGCCCTGCATCTGGTGCCTCAGATGATGGTCAGCACCGAGGAGCAGTGGATCAACTGGCACAAGACCATGAACCAGTTCACTGTTCACGGTCCCTGGACGGGAACGTCTTTTGTGGCCTTGCCCCTGAACTGGCAGAACGAATGGGTTGGCAACCTTGGTCTGCAGTATGACACTGGCAAAAGCCTGCAGTGGCGGGCCGGATTTTAACTACGGCGGCAGTCCTATCAAGTCCGCCGATGTCCAGGCCAACATGATTATGCCAGCCGTTGTGACGACCGCGGTCACCTTCGGCGCTACGCAGAAGCTGCCGATGCGCTGGACCCTGACGGAAGGATTCATGCACACGTTTCAGAACAGTGTTTCGGGTGGAACTCTGCTGGGAATATCCGGTTTGGAGCCGCCGAAGTACTCCCTGACGGAAAACTCCATCGGCTTTCAGATCGGGTACGTCTTCTAGAAAAACCGCTTTCAAAAACGAACATCCCAATCCACCGGCTGAGGAAATCTGTCGGCCGACACCGGCAAAAAGTGCTAGCCGGAAAGGCCTCAGCCGGTGCACTCTATTGTATCCCTAAGAAAACAAATAACAATTGCGGGCTTAATCTTCCCAAAAGAGGCATTTCCCGCCCTATCCCCAGTCAAAAAAACCATTGACCTGAACGCCAAGTTGGGAATATATTCACTCTAGCCATCCATAGAGGGCTGATTGTGTGCGTTTTTTTCTGCGCGCATCACCCGATTCCTGCATCATATGTGAGCGTAGGTTCTGCCTTTGACGCCTCGCTGCGTGGATCTTCGCGGAAAACGGGGATAATCGGGCGCCACGAATTTCCAGGCAATTGGTCTCCCTATATGGAAGGGCTTGTTTCATAAGGCGGCACGCGTGCCTGAAAAAGGTTGCACTGCGTGCTTCTGTGGAACGTCTATGAATGGGGAACGGAAAATTTCGGGGTTGCCATCGAATATCGGCTTTCCCGGCTGCACCGGCAGCGCCAAGAAGTACTGTTCGGGCAGTGATCTATTAACGAAGGAGAAGACTGCAATGCGTTCCGATTTGGTTTTTGGGGCACTCTCTCACGTGTCCAACCGTTACCAGCTCTGCCAGTTGGCGAGCAAGGCAACCCGCAAGCTGCACAAGCCGAACACCCGGCTCCAGGACACCACAAACGAGGTCCTGGGCCGTTTTCGCACGGCCGACCCCGGTGCCCCGGCCAGGGAAGTCCCCGTGGCTCAGCTCATAGAGCGGCGCCGCGCTGCTTAAGCCGCGTGTCGCCCTCCGCATTTCTCAAACTATGGTTTTAGAGCAACTCCCGATCGAGTATGGCGGCGCTTCCTCGGCGCTTCCATTTCTTCCCGTGAATTCGGGGGGTGCCTTAAAACCGGGGCGCCCAACGACGGGCTTTCGTCGCTGGGGTGGAAGACTGGTTTGCGCTGCCTGTAGACTTTGATTTCCCGCCCCGGGTTCCTCTGGAGTCCATCCCTTCCCGCAGCTTCCTCCACATCCCGCCTAATTGCAGGTGAACATGACCATCGCCGAACTGAAAGAAAAGAACATAACCGAACTGAGCCGCATTGCGCGCACCCTTGAGATCCCCGGAACCAGCGGATTGCGCAAGCAAGATCTTATCTTCAAGATTCTCCAGGCGCAGAGCGAAAAAGAAGGCCACATCTTTGCCGAGGGCGTGCTGGAGATTCTCCCCGACGGCTACGGCTTCCTGCGCTCGCCCGATTACAACTATCTGCCCGGCCCCGACGATATTTACGTCTCGCCCTCCCAGATCCGCAAATTCGACCTCAAAACCGGCGACTCCATCAGCGGCAACGTCCGCCCGCCCCACGAAGGCGAGAAATATTTCGCGCTGGTCAAGATCGAGGCTATCAACTTCGAATCCCCCGAGGAAACGCGCAACAAGATCCTCTTCGATAACCTCACGCCGCTCTATCCGCAGGAGCGCGTGAAGATGGAGACGGTGCGCGAAGGCATCAGCGGTCGCGTGATGGATCTGCTCACCCCGCTCGGCAAGGGCCAGCGCGGCCTCATCGTCGCTCCGCCCCGCACCGGCAAGACCATGCTTCTGCAGGCCATCGCCAACTCCATAACCACGAACCACCCAGAGGTCGTGCTTATCGTTTTGCTTATTGACGAGCGCCCCGAGGAAGTCACCGACATGCAACGCTCGGTCAAAGGCGAAGTCATCAGCTCCACATTCGACGAGCCTGCCGCGCGCCACGTCCAGGTGGCCGAGATGGTGATCGAAAAAGCCAAGCGCCTAGTCGAGCACAAGCGCGACGTCGTCATCCTGCTCGACTCCATCACCCGCCTGGCCCGTGCCTACAACACCATCGTTCCGCCCTCCGGCAAAGTCCTTTCCGGCGGCGTTGATTCGAACGCGTTGCAGCGCCCCAAGCGTTTCTTCGGCGCCGCGCGCAACATCGAGGAAGGCGGATCGTTGACCATTTGCGCCACGGCCCTCGTTGACACCGGTTCGCGCATGGACGAAGTCATCTTCGAGGAGTTCAAAGGCACGGGCAACATGGAAATCATCCTCGACCGCAAACTGGTGGACAAGCGCGTCTTCCCGGCCATCGACATCCAGCGCTCCGGCACGCGCAAGGAAGAGCTGCTCATCCCCAAGGAGGATTTGCAGCGCATCTGGGTGCTGCGCAAAGTGCTCAATCCTCTGTCACCGGTCGAAGCCATGGAGCTGCTCATCAGCCGTTTGGAAAAGGTGCGCAATAACGCCGAGTTCCTGCAAAACATGAATCAGCTTTAGGCACCTGCGGTGCGGGAGCCGCGCTTCGCGCAAAAAAAAGGCCGGGCAAACATCCCCGTCCTGTCGTCTTTTCAGGCCCGTCATCTTCTCCGGCCACTTTCATCCTGAACGGTGCCGAAGGATCCGCGGCTGCTCCTCCCACCCGGCGCCGCGCATCAAGCCAGCCATCGAGGTCTGGCGCGGAGTTGCCATTGTTGTATGATGGCTGTTTCATGACGCGGGGTTCATTCAGTCGCCGGCAATTCGTCCTCAAGGCGGCAAACGGCGCTATCGGACTCGCGGCGGCGCAGTTGCTGCCGCGGACGGTCTGGGCTGCGCCGGAGCCAAATTCCGTTGCCGGTGCGGCTGCTGCTCACGGGATTCTGGCCGGCTGCGCAGTCAATGGGCCAGGACTGGCGACGGATGCGGATTTTCGCCGTCTGGTAGCGGCGCAGGCAGCCATCGTGGTTGCCGAACGAGAGATGAAGTGGCGAGACCTGCGGCCCACGCCGGAGACCTTCGACTATACGGCCGCCGACCGGCTAATGAGCTTCGCGCAGCAGAATGGAATGCTGGTCCGCGGCCACAATCTTTGCTGGCACGAGGCGCTGCCCGTCTGGTTCGAAGCCACGGTCACGCGCGACAACGCCGCGCAGTTCCTTACCGATCACATCCACAACGTGACCACGCATTTTGCCGGACGCATCCATTCCTGGGATGTGGTGAACGAGGCCATCAACGTCGGCGACGGCCGCCGCGACGGGCTGCGCAACTCGCCGTGGCTGCGCTTTCTGGGGCCCGGCTACATCGATATGGCGTTTCGTGCCGCGCGGGCGGGCGACGCGCACGCGCTGCTGACTTACAACGATTATGGAATCGAAGCTGACGACGCCAAGGCGGCGAGGAAACGCGACGCAGTTCTCCACCTGATCAAGACGATGAAGAAACGCGGCACGCCCATCGATGCGGTCGGCATCCAGTCGCATCTGCGAGTGCCAGAGACCTATGGCAGCGGGCTGCGCCGTTTTATCCGCGACGCACACAAGCTCGGATTGCAGGCGTTCGTGACCGAATTGGATGTCGACGATTCCCATGTTCCGGGCAGCTTCGCGGAGCGCGACCGGGCGGTCGCCGAGGTCTACAGCAGTTATCTTGACCTGGTACTGAGCGAAGGGGTACGGGTGATCGTGACCTGGGGGATTACGGACCGATATTCGTGGCTGACGAACCAGCACCCGCGACCCGACGGCAAACCGGCGCGCGGGTTGCCGTTTGACGACAATCTGCAGCCGGTTGATGCGTTCAACGCGATGCTCGGCTCGTTCAGGCGATTGCCAGAGTCTCCGTCGCGGGCCTGAACAGCAGCCGGCAACGACAGTCAGCTTCATTCGCGGATGATCTTCACGAGGATGCCGTCGGGCAGCTCGCCCTCGATCAGGTGGACGACACCGTTCTTCACCAGGCCTTCAAAAACCTGACGTGGCGCCTTCGGCGCTTGAGCCGGTGCGCCAGCCCGCTGACTCGCCGGCCCGCTGAGTTGCTGACCCATCGGCCGGCTCGCACCGCTAACCCCGCTGGCTCCGCTTCTCTTCGTCCCGCTGTCCATCGCGTCATTCGCCAGCTTGTCAGCTTCCTTATTGCCGCCGCGCAGCGTATGGCTCATCTCGAACCGTTCCAGCCGCGCCGCGCGCCGCCGCGCTTCTTCCCATAACGGGCGCAACGTGGGGCTGGCTACCTTGTAGCGGCCTTTCATCTGGTTGACCATCAACTCGGAATCCGAAATCACCCTCAGGTGCCTCGCGCCGTTCTGGATCGCCCATTCAAGGACGGCCAGCAGGCCATGGTACTCGGCGTAGTTGTTGGTCTGGACGCCGAGAAACTGGCTGAGCCGGGCCACGGTGCGACCGCCGGGGTCCTGAATGACGGCTCCGTAGCCGGAAGGGCCGGGATTGCCGCGTGAGCCCCCGTCGCAGTAAGCGGTAAACCAGGCGGGCGGCTCGGCGCGGTTGTCGAAGAGGTTTCCGGTCATCGGTTCCTAGTGTAGCGGAGGGAAGGGGTGAGGTTTCAGGCGTCAGGCGCCGCCCCTGCGCGCGCGTGCGGGGCAACCCGACGTGATCTCCTCCTCATCCGGACTTGCAAGGGAGCGGCAAATGGCACGAAACGATGACGAAAGAGTATGCTCCGCGTCTATACCCGACAGAAGGTGTACCACCGATAGCTGCGACTTGGGCGGAGCGTATATGACAGCAGATGCAGCGGTTTTACCCTTAACGCCGGCGCCAGCCGGGGGAGCTTTCGCGTGGCCGGGCAGACGGAGGGTACAATCCTCTCCAGGCATGGCTCAGTCGAAAGCAATGGGCGGGTCAAACCGGGAGACGGGCCGAGAGAAGGCGAACCGTACCCAGGATCGCCTGCAGGTCCGCGCCGAGGAAATGGACCTCATCCGCGAGGCGCAAGGCGGCTCGCGCGCTGCTTTCGACGCCCTGGTGCACCATTATGAGCACCAGGTGCTGCGCCTGGCCCTGCACCTGACCGGCTCCGAGCACGACGCCGAGGATATCTACCAGGAAGCCTTTTTGAAGGCCTACCGGTACATCGGCAACTTCCGCTTCGAGTGCTCGTTTTACACCTGGATATACCGCATCGTCACCAATCTCTGCCTGGACCAGTTGCGGCGGCGCAAGACGCGGCGGGAGGATCACGCGGTGGTAGTGGACCGCAGCGGCGACGAGATCGACATGCTGGCCACGGTGAGTGACAATCGCTCGTTTTCGAATCCGGCGCGGGAGCTGGACCGCAAGGTGCTGGGCGAGAGAATTCAGGAGGCGCTGGGAAAGCTGACGCCTCGGGAACGGATGGTTTTTGAATTGAAGCATTACCAGGGTCTCCGGCTGCGCACCATTGGGGAGATGCTGAATACGACGGAAGAAACCGCCAAAAATACGCTCTTCAGGGCGACGAAGAAACTGCGCGCGCAGTTGGCGGAGTTGAGATAGATAGTTTTCAGTGGTCAGTTGTCCGTTATCAGTTCACTTGTGCCAATGGGAAGCCTGGGGCACAACCGGGGAGCGGAAGAAGCTGACAACTGAAAACTGACAACTGAAAACTGACAACCGATCACTGCTTTTGAGGCTTAAGGACGTAACCATGAATTGCGAAGTGGCACATGAGCGGATTGTGACAGCGGCCTATGGGGAACTGCCAGACGAGCAGGCACACGAGTTGGAGCGGCATTTGGATGGTTGCGCGGAGTGCCTCCAGGAGCGCGAACAGGTGCTGGCGCTGCAGGTTCTGGCCCAGGCGTTGCCAGTTGCAGAACCCGACGCGAACCTGATAGCGCGGGCGCGCATGCGGCTGGCTGAGGCGCTGGATGCGCTGCCGCCGCGGCGCTGGTATGAGCGCTGGGCGCAGCGCATGGGGAATGGATTTGCAGGATTGCGGTCCGCGCCGGTGGCCGCGATGCTGGTGCTGGCCGTGGGCGCTGGAGCAGGCGGATGGGGTGGTTTCCGGTATGCGCAGCGGCACACGATTTCTCAGGGCGCGACTGCTGCTAAGGCTTCCACGGCCAGCGCCGAGCAGGCACAGCCATCGGATGCGGCTCTGAATCTAAAAGACGTGGCCAGCGTTTCGAGCATGGTGCGCATGCCGGGGCATGAAATCGACATTGTGTACAACCAGATGGTTGCGCACCACCTGGTGGGGTCGCTCGACGATCCGTCGATCCGGCAGTTGCTGATGATCGGCACGGAGAATCCGAACTCCGCGCAGGTGCGCGGCGATGCGGTAAGCCTGCTGGCGGCCGAGTGCCGCGCCGGACACAGTTGCCGGCCTTCGGGGATTCGCGATGCGCTGATCGTGGCGTTGCGCTACGACGCCAGCCCCGCGGTTCGCGAGCAGGCGCTGGCCGGACTGGAGCCCTACGTGGCCGAGGATGTGCAGGTGCGGGATGCGGTGCTGGAAGCGCTGATGAGCGACAACGATCCTAAAATCCGCACCACCAGCATCAGCATGCTGGGCCCGGTGGAGGCGGACACCAGCGTACGCCAGGTTCTGAACACGGTTTCCACTTCGGACGAGAATCCTTATATTCGCTATGTTTCGCGACAGATTCTGAACCAGGTTCCGGAGATTCAGTAGTGCATGTTTCCTGAACTATCGTTTCCGGTTATCGCTCCGTCAGAAGAGTGAACTGGACGAAGTGAATTGTTGGAGAGGATGCAAATGAAGTATTTTTCGAGGCCGTATCGTTCCTGGTTTCCGGGCCTGGTTGCGCTGGTTGGAATGGGAGCAGCGTTGGCGTGGTCGCCATCCGTCGCCCGCGGCCAGGCGCAGCAAATTACCCCCCTCTTTGAAGATTCAAGCGCGCAGGCCGCAACGGCCGCGCAGGGATATCTGGGCGTCGATATCGCCGATGTGGATGCCGACAAGGTGCAGGCACTGAAGCTCAAAGACACGCACGGGGCGGTGATCACGCTGATCGATCACGATGCGCCGGCGGGGCAAATCGGTCTGCGCGTGAACGACGTGGTGCTCGAAGTGGACGGGCAGACGATCCAGAACGCCGACCAGTTCCGGCGCATCTTGAAGGATCTGCCCGCGGGACGCAAGATCACGCTCCAGATCAGTCGCGACGGCGGCCTGCAATCGATGACGGTGGAGCTGGTGGACCGCAAGAAAATGGAGCAGAGCGTGTGGCAAAAGCTGGGCGCCACGAGCAGCAACGTGCCGGAGATGGGCATTCTTTCCGGCGACACAATGCCCAGCGGCTTTCACCTTCCGTCATTCGGCAGCACTCTCAAAGTGGGCGCGCTGGTGGAACCGCTGACCACGCAAATGGCCGCCCATCTGGGCGTGGAGAGCGGCCTGATGGTGAAGCAGGTGGCGCGCAAGAGCGATGCCGAGAAATCGGGATTGCGGGCATTCGACGTGATTTTGAAAGTGGGTTCCGATTCGATTGCCACTTCGGCGGACTGGGACCGGGCCTTGCGCACGAATCAGGGCAAGCCGGTGCAGGTGACCATCCTGCGCGATAAGAAGCAGCAGACGCTCACCTTGCAGGTGGATTCCAAGCACCAGAAGAAGAGCGAGCTGGAGGAGGAGAATCTCTTCGGGCCCGGCAATGAAGAGTTGATTGCGGAGCTGAACGCGGGCGTCGACCAAGAGCTTGCTGAGCAGATTTCCGGGCAGACCGCGGTCGCTGCCCAGTCGGAGCAGGCGCAGGCTGAGGCGCTGCGCCAGCAAATGCAGAAGATGCAGCCGGCCATGAGCCCCGAGGACGCGGAGCAGTTGCGCCAGGAGGCGGAAGATCTGGCCGAGAGCATGAAGGATTTTCAGGCCAACCCGCAGCAGATGGAGCAATTACGTCAGGAGATGGAAGAGTTCCAGGCCAATCCGCAACAAATGAAAGAGCTCCAGCAGCAGATGCAGGAGCTCCGTGAGCAAATGGAAGAGTGGAACGCGCGGATCGAAGGCCGGTTCGTGTAGCGGTTCACCCGGGCCGAGTCGCACAAAGGACACCGCGGCTTTCCCCTGCGTCTCAGCGACATCGGCCCTCAGGAGCGCCCCAAACGGCCGTGAGGCTGGTTGTCGCTGGCCCTCCTTTTATCGTCCGGCAGCATCTCCACTAGGAGTTTCGTGGGGCTGGGTGTCCGGGCGAGCGATTTTCTTCTCCTCGGCCAGCGATCCCAAGCACCGCAGGTCATCTCCAGCATGAGAGAGTCCTCAGCAGAGGCGCCGTTGTCCGCCGGCAATCCGCACCACCGGCGCCTGCAAGCCAAAGGCTTGCCGCATCGCATCACCGTTTGCCCCATCTCGCGGCACCCTGGGTTCGTCGCCACTCTGGAGCGGCTTCTGGGCGGCGCAGAGTTCAAAATCCGTCCTCTGCGATTGGAGCCGGATTCCGATCGCGGTCCGCGTCTGGTGAGCGGCAAGGTTCCGCAACGCCCGCGCCTGCCGCGCGCATCGGTTTTCGTGCTCGACTTGAGCTCCACTCGCCTGGAAGCCGAGGCGCTCATCGAACGCATCCGATCTGAGCAGCCGCGGGCGCGCATTGTGGATGTGCAAGAGACGGCCAGCGACGAAAAGGTGTTTCCATACTTGCGCCTGGGTGTGCGCGGCGTGGTCCGCTACGTGGATGCGGAGCAGGACCTGGCTAGCGCGGCGCGCGCGGTCATGAGCGGCGATTTCTGGCTCCAGCCTCGCCAGCTGGCGCGCTTTGTCGACTGGATGCTGGCCATGCCATCGTACCGCGGAACATTGAACGAACCGGCCATGTTGAGCCGGCGCGAGCGCGAGGTGCTGGTTGCAGTTCTCAGCGGCCTCACCAACAAAGAGATTGCTTTGGGGCTCCATATCTCCGAGCGCACGGCAAAATTTCACGTTTCCCATCTGCTGCAAAAACTGGGGGCACACCGGCGCGCCGATCTTATTGCCAAACAATATAAGTTGTGGCCGGCAATCTCCTGATTCGCGTCCCGTCACAGAAGTAACTTATTCCGCATCCAAAGCATTAGCGCGCTTGCGTAACACGTAGTTAGGGCATCCTGACGCCCGCTTTGCCATGATTTACGACTCGCACTTAGCCGATACTTATTCTGAAAACATCGAAGCGATACATGAAAGGTGCACGAGCTTGCATGCCGTGGCGCCAGAATGGCACGCCCTCTACACACGCCACCAACATGAAAGAGTCGTAGCATTGCATCTGGAACAATTGGGGTGCAAAGTATTTTTGCCGCTTTACCGGGAACTGCGCCTTTGGAGCGATCGCCGTAAACAGGTAAGCCTGCCTCTGTTTCCATGCTATGTCTTTTTCTCCGGAGGCATGGAGCGCAAGTTGCAGATCCTCAACACGCCCGGCGTGTGCTCCATGGTTGTGAGCGGCGGCAAGATTGCTGCTATTCCCGCCGTGGAGCTGGATGCAATTCGAAAAGCCCTGCACGGCTCAAAGGCCGTGGAACCATGCCCATTTCTGCGCTCAGGCGATCGCATTCGCGTGCGCAGCGGACCCTTGAAAGGGTTGGAAGGCATTGTGGCGCGGGTTAAGGACTCTATGCGAATCGTTCTCTCAATTGAGGCTCTATGCCGCAGCATGGCGGCGGAAGTGAATGAGGGCGAAGTTGAGCGCCTGCCCCGGCAATGATCGGATATCCTGCAATCGAGCCTTACAGACTCCCCGAAAATACCGTAGGTGAGAGACTTGGGGGAACCTATCAGGGTAACTCTGTATCTCGACGTGGAACTTGGCGTGGCCGGGCGCTGCCGACACTTAGGAGAAGATATATAAGCGCGTCGATTTCTTTTATTGTCCGGGCGATTCGTGTATCTGCACTGCATTGCACCGAATGAGCCGATACGTGATGAATCATATGTGAGGGGATTAGTCGCAGTCTTGCTGCTGGGCTCCAGTTAAATGCCGTCAAGATAACTTAGCTACGTGGAGAAAAATTTGCAGTTGACGAAAAGATCCAGCCCATTGGCACAAGCCGTGCCTTACCAGAATTAAGCGCGCGAATACAAGCTTTTTGTGCGATGACGCATCCAACGGAAAGTGGCCGGCTCAAGGATTGCGGCATGGTCCTGGCACATGGGTCTACGTTGAAACCTATTTTCTCAGTGGTTGCGTCTTGGGGGTTGCTTTTGGGTTTGGTGGCGAGCATGTGCCATGCCCAGGGGGCCACCGTTCATCCGGTGCCAGTAAATGTGCCTGCGGGCAAAGCCCCGCCGGAGTTGCTCACGCGGCCACGCTACCGCATCGAGCCGGGCGATGTGTTGCAGCTCAATTTTCCGCTGTCCGCGGACTTCAACCAGACGCTGACTGTGGCGCCCGATGGCTACGTGGCGTTGCGCGGGGTGGGTGATTTCTATGCCGCGGACAAGACGCTGCCGGAATTGCGCAAGGCTTTGGCCAGCGCCTACTCAGGCATCCTTCACGATCCCATCGTCAACGTCGATCTCAAGGATTTCCAGAAACCGTTCTTTATCGTCAATGGAGAGGTGGCGCATCCCGGCAAGTTCGACCTGCGCGAGAACATCACCGTCACCGAGGCGCTGGCCATTGCCGGCGGGGAAACGCATAGCGCGAAATCCTCGCAGGTACTGCTATTCCGGCGCTTGCCCGGCGGAACGATGGTTGAAGCTCGGAAGCTGGATCTGAAGAGGATGCTGAAAAAAGGGAATCTTACGGAAGACGTAGTTCTTCAACCGGGCGACTTGGTGTTCGTGCCCCAGAATGCGCTTTCGAAGATCGAGCGCTTTCTGCCCACGTCTGAAATGGGCGTATACGGCGCCCCGGGGATACCTTAAGATTCCCGCGATTCGGGAAGACCAGGAGGAAATTCAAATGTCATGGAGCCCTGCCCGGGCGCTGAGCCGGCCGGAACCAACCGTTCCCGCAGTGCATGAACTTGTGTGCATGGTGGCACGGCAGAGAAGACTGGCGCTGGTTGTGTTTGCGAGCATCTTTGTGTTGGCCATCGTGTTCGGGCTGCTGCTTTCCGATCGCTACGAGGCGCGCATGGAAATTCTGGTGGAGCAGGCACAGTTGCGCCGTGCCGATCCGGTGCTTACCGGGCAGGCCGATGCGCAGCCCATCGTGAATCAGCAGAGCACCACCAGCGACGAGATTCTCAACTCGGAGATCGCACTGCTGCGGAGCCAGGATGTACTGCTCCAGGTGGTCCGGAGGGCCGGCCTGGACCGCAGCCCGGGCCTGTGGTTCGGAACCGTTAGCGCCATGTGGAGGGTTGCGCAACCACTGCACATGACGGGCATGCTGAGCAGAATCGCAATCGTGCTGCCCATGCTGCGCCAACCGACCCAGGAGGAACTGACCCAGAAAGCGGTGCGGAGGCTGGCCGGAAAACTGCAGATCGAGGTGGTCAAGCTGAGCGACGTGATTTCGATCGCATACCGCTCCCGCGACCCGCGACAAGCGGCCAACGTGCTGCATGTTCTGGGCGATGTCTATTTGAACGAGCACGCGCTGGCGCACCGGCCGGCCGGCGAGGTGCAGTTTTTCGAAAAGCAAACTGCGCAGGCGCATACAGCACTGGCCCAAGCCGAGCAGAAGCTGGTGAGCTTTACCCAGGCCGGCGGAGTTGCCGATGGGGCAACACAGCTGCAGGATGCTTTGAGGCGGCTCAGCGACGGCAAGGCGGCGCAGGATCAGGCGCAGGCTCAGATTGCGGGAACCATCCACAGCATCAGCGCGCTGGAAAGGCAGGAGAACAGCATTCCACCGCGCGAAACCACGGTGCTGAAGAGTTCCGATAGCGCGGTGCTGGTGCAGCAGTTGAAGTCGTCATTGCTCAACCTGGAGATGAAGCGCACCCAGCTGCTGACGCAGTATCAACCCACCTATCCCCTGGTGACGGAAGTGAACCAGCAGATCGCAGAAGCCGAAGCCGCACTGGCGGACGCGGAGAAGTCCCAGTTGGAGGAAAAGACCACGGACCGCGATCCCGCATACGAGCAGGTGCGCGAGAGCCTGACCCAGGCGCGGGTGGACCTTGTTGGGCTGGAGGCGCGCGCCACTTCGCTGGCCAGCGAATACGCGGCGGACGAACAGCAGGTGCGCTGGCTGGAGCAACAGGGAATGCAGCAGCAGGACCTGCTCCGCCAGCAAAAGGCCGCCGAAGACAACTATCTTCTGCTGTTGCACAAGCAGCAGGAAGCGCAAATTTCGGACGCTCTCGACAAGCGGCGCATTTTCAACGTAAGCATCGTTCAAACGGCCTCAATTCCGGCACTGCCCATCCATCCAGGTTGGTGGTACGTGCTGTATGGTGGACTGCTTAGCATTCTGATTGCGTTTGCGGCCGCGGCTGGAGCGGACCGGCTGGATCCGACGCTGCGCACCACGGACGAAGTGGAGGGGGCGCTGCTGACGCCGGTGCTGGTGGTGCTGCCTTTGGCGCCGGCTGTGCCCAAGCTGATTGAAGACGGACTCAGCATTGTGCCGCGAGCGAACCGGCAACAATGGAGCTGAGGTTTATCTGCGCATGCCAGCATTTGTCTGAAGGAGAAAGCAAATATATGCCCACCCGCTCGACATTACGCAGGGTTCTCGATCAATCGATAGCCGAGGCTGGCGGGAGAGAGCGCCTGCATTCTGAGCCGGCAACGCCGCGTGTGGGGATGCCGGTTCCGTTGAGCGGTTTCACTCCTGAGCCGCCAACGCTCGAAGAGCTGCAGATTGTGCAGAGGGTTTTCTTTCTAGCCGGAGATGCGATTCCGCGCGCGGTGGTGTTTTGCGGAGTGGAAGAGGGCGATGGGGCAGATGCGGTGTGCGCGCGAACGGCGGAAATACTTTCGTCGCTGGTCAGCGAGACCGTGTGCCTGATGGATGCCAATCTGCGGGCTCCGACACTGCACCTTCGTTACGGAATCGACGAGGCATTCCGGTTCCGGAACACGGCGAAAGGGTGCGAAGGCGACCCTGTCGGCCCCATGCGCGGGCCGAGCCTGTGGGTTTTACCGTCAGGCGCGCTAAAGGATGCGCGGCCGGGCTTCTCGCCGGAGCTGGTGCGCGCCCGCCTGGCCGTGTTGCGCGAAAACTTTGGATTTCTGTTAATGATCGCGCCGCCTTTGAGCACGGCGGCGGAAGGTTTCCTCCTGGGCCAGATGGTCGACGGTGTGGTGCTGACGGTGATGGCTCACTCCACCCAGAGGGCGATTGCGCTGAAGGTGCGCCGCAACCTGGAACTGTACAACGTGCGCGTACTGGGCGCAGTGCTGAGCGAGCGCCCGCGTAAAGCGGCAAGATTCGGCAGATCGAAGCGAACCTGAAGAGTCGGGTTTAGCTCTTGATGCACGCTGCCGGGTGCGGCGTCTGGTCTTAACATGGGTTGCGTGGTGTGACTCAGAGGGCGAAGCTATTGCCTGATTGCAGGCTCTCGCTTCGCGCAGGAGAAGCAACAAGGGGCAATACGTGCAACAGGACGCAATCTCCGACCGCGAGTCATCGGCGGGCTCTGCCGCCCATGCGCCTACTGGCCGTGAAGGCATGCCGGCAGGCGGGCGTCTGTTCGTTCACGACGTGGCGCTGACCATGGGCGCTGAAGCAGCGACGATGGGATCGAGCCTTCTGCTGACCGCGATGCTCAGCCGCTGGATGGGCGCGCGGCCGTTGTCGGAATATCTGCTGTTGCGCCGGGTTCTCAGTTGGACGGTAGCAGCCACGCTGCTCGGCCTGGCCACCGGACTGCCCCGCTATGTGGCGCATTGCGCGGGCAACGCACGGCGTGGCGAGTCCGCATACTTTGTGGCCGCTCTGGTGTGCATGGCGCCGGCTGCAGCCATTGCCGGCGGCATCATGGCGTTGAATCGCGCCATGTTCGCGCGCTGGCTCTTTGGCAATGCCAATGAGGCCGGCCTGGTGATCGCGCTGGCGCTGCTGATTTTCGGTTTCTCGCTGCACCGCGCGGTCTACGGCTACTATCGCGGCCTGCTGGAGATGACTCGCGCCAATCTGCTGGAAGTGACGAACGCCGCGGTCCTGCCGTTGGTGGTGGTAGTAGCCCTGGTCCATCGCCAAACGGTGGCCGCGATGATGTGCGTGACGGGCGCGCTCATGGTGGTTTCGGCGGCTCTGTTTGCGGTCCCGGTGTTACGCCGGCTGCGCAGCGCTGAGCTGCAGTTGCGCGCGCGCTGCCGCGAGCTGCTGCAATATGGCGTTCCGCGCGTGCCGGGGGAGTTTGGCGCGGCGGCCATTACCGCGCTGGGACCCATGCTGGCCGTTCATTATGTCAAGATGGCCAAACTCTCTCCCTTGCTGCTAGGGCTGAACATGCTGCTCGTGGTTGGGTATGCAGCGGGACCGCTGGGCGTGGTGCTGCTCTCCAAGGTGAGCATGATGCTGGGCCGCAACCAGCATGAAGCAGTGCAGTCGAGGTTGCGCATGCTGGTGGCGGGCGTCATGGAACTCTCAGTATTTGCGTGCATCCAGCTTGCCATCTTCGCGGACGTGGTGGTGCGCGCCTGGGTGGGGCCGGGATTCGAAAACCAGATGGGCGTGATTCGCCTGGTGCTGCTCGCCATTCCTCCTTACCTTTTCTTCATGACCCTGCGCAGCACCATCGACGCCGCCACTGTGAAACCACTCAATACCGCCAACGTGATGATCAGCGTGGCGGTGTATGTGGGGCTGATCGTGGCGTGGATCAAGCTCTTCTCGACGCCATCGCTGCTGGCGGGGATTGCCGGTTCGTTGCTGGTGTCGCAAGTGCTGCTCGCCGTGCTTACGGCGCGGACCTTCCGGCGCTTCTACGGGTTTGGAATTCCCTGGCGGAGGCTGGTCCCATCCTTTGCCGCCGCGCTGGCGCTGGGCGGCGTAGCTTTGGGCTTTCGCGCATGGCAGAGCGGCACCGTGCCGGTGGTTGAGGCCGTGGCCGTGGAAGCCGCTCTGGCTGCAGTTTACTTCCTGGTGCTGGCTCGGCTCGGCTCGGGATGGATTTGCTACACCTGGAACGTCGGAGTGCTGCGCCGTTCAACTTGGCCAGTGCCGGTGGAAGGCCAGGGAGGCGCAAGATGAGCAGCACAACGATGCGATGGGCAACTCCGGGCCGGATGCTCGTACTGCCGCTGGCAGCGCTTCTGCTGGTGCTCACGTTGCGCCAGGCGCTGGGTATTTCAGCGGGGCCGATGCTGGTGATTGCAGCCTTTTTTGCTGCCATCCTCACGCTCATCGTAGTGGTCAGACATCCGGCCGCGTTCATTATCCCGGTTCTTTTTTTACCGCGGCTCAAGGAGGTTGGCGTCCTGGACAGATTTGGACCGGCCAGCGGCTGGACAGCCTTGCAGGTGGCCTGCAGTCTGTTGGGTGTGGGCATCTTCGCGCGCTGGCTGGGGAGTGCGCGGCGCCAGGGCGCATTCCTGTTCCCTCCCCATCGCGAATTGTCCGCGCCGGCGACGGAAACAGGTCTTCCGCCGAGCCGGCCCATCACCGCGTTTCTCGTCTTTGCGGCGGTGGTGGCGTTGAGCTACCTTTACACAGCCGCGCCGCACTACGGCACCCAGAAGCTGGCGGCGTTTGCCACGCTGGGTTGCGGGATGTTCTTCGCGCCTTTCCTGCTCTTCAAGAGCGAACGGGACTTTTGGGATATCACGGTGGGCGCCACGCTGTTTGCCATGATGGTGGCTGCCAGCAGCCTGAGTTTCAGCGCCACCGGAGCCATGGGCGCCGAGGATAATCCCGCTCACATCGGCAAAGGCCAGGTGATCGGACTGGCCATCCTGCTTCTGGTGTACGCGCCCATCAAAAACCGCTGGCGGCGCCTCTTTGTGCTGTTGGTTTGCATTCCGGCGCTGGCCATCGGGTTGGTGTCCGCGGAAACACGCGGACCGCTGTTCTCGCTGCTGTTCGTTCTGCTCCTGAGTTTCTTTCTCGACTCTTTCCGCTCTCCGGTGTTGTCGCGCAGGCAAATGGCGTTTGTGGGCGTAGCCCTGGTGGGCGCGGTCATGCTGCTTTCGGCCTTCTGGTTTTACGGCGCCGAGGAGTTCAAGTTTCAATACAAGGCTACAGAGATTGTGAACCTGCTGGAAGGCGACAACGAAGCCAAAGGCACGGCCGTGGAGCGGCTGGTTTTTTATAAAGCTGCTGTGCAGCTATGGACCCAACGGCCCGCGCTGGGCTGGGGGGTGGGCGGCTGGAGCATGGCGTACTGGCAGAACGACACCCGCGAGTATCCGCACAATCTTTTCCTCGAGGTGCTGGTGGAGGAGGGACTGATCGGGCTGTTGGCCCTGCTGTTTTTTCTCAGGTCGGTATTCCGTCATCTGCGTCTGCATTGGCCCGCAGTACAGAAGAGATTCCCCTGCCTGCTTCCGGGCTTGGTCTACCTGGTCTCCATCGCCATGTTCAGCGGCGATCTGGATGACGATCGCTTCATCTGGTTCTGGTGCGGCACGGTGCTGGCCGGTTGCTGGCTGTCATCGCGCCTGCTTGCGCAAGCTTGCTCTGCGCCTTCCGATTCTCCTGCTTTGGCGGAATCGGTGGCGGATTCGGTTGCCTCGGCTGATTGACGAAAAATGTGCGGGACTTTGGAGGTTCAGAAATGAACGTATATCTGCAGATGCCGGAATTCGCAAGCGAAGCGCTTCGCGCCCGGCTCGGCTATGCGTTCCGATTGTTTTGCGCGATCTATGGTCACCGTCCGATTCTCGATGCCCGGGATGCAGCGCCATGGGATGTGACGATTCGCTATCGCGATGCCATGGCCGGCGCATCGATTGCGGATGCGCGCACGGTTTGGCTGTGCCGTGGGTTGCGCGAACGCGATCCGCGCGAACCCGCGCCGCCGCCGCTGAAATACATGCGCGAGGGAGTGGTCACCTTGCTGCACTATGCCCCGGAACGGAGCCATGCTCCCGATTGGATCGGCGAGATCTTCGAATGGGTTTCGTGCGCCGACGAATACAGCGTGACGCAGCGAGACAGCGTCGGCAGGCCGCCGTTTGAAGCCGCCTACGCGGGCCGCCACGGCGTCGACATGCGGATTCCCTATGCCGCCCTGGCAATGCGCGCGCTACAACGGGAGATCTGCCGCGTGGTGCCGCGCGCTCCCGAGGGTCCGCGCGCACCCGAGGGGCTGGAGGGTCACGCCGTGATTCCGACCCACGACGCGGATTATTTTCCGGCCGGCCGCATGCACGCCGTTCGCCGGCTGACCCGGAATGCCGTGGTTTCGTGCCTGCTCCAGAAACGGCCCGCTCTGGGACTGCGCCAAGTCGGCCACGCGATTCAGGTAGCGTTCGGAGCAGCCAGAGATCCGCTGGACCAGATTGTGAACGTGGTGGAACAGGAACTGCAGCAGGGAATCACCTCGAGCTTCTATTTCCTAGCCCGCAGCGCGCATCGACTGGATGCCGGATATGCGTTGTGCGATGAGGGCGTGATCGAAACCATGCGCTGGCTTCAAGCTCGCGGTATGGAGATTGGACTGCATGGATCGTTCACCAGCCTGGAGAAGCCAGGTGAGCTGGAGCAGGAGCGCACCATTCTGGAGGAGAGCGGCGTGCAACCGCTGGGCGGGCGCCAGCACTGGCTGCGCTTTACACTGGATCGCCTGATCGCGGAAGTGGAGAATGCTGGCCTGCAATATGACACCTCGATCGGCTGGTCAACGCGGATCGGGTATCGCGCCGGCGCGTGTTTTGCTTATCCGCCTTATGACTTCGCCGAGGAAGCTCCAGCGCGATTCCTGGAGTTCCCACTGGTGGTGATGGACCAGGCGCTGCATGCGCCGCGCGGGCACGAGGGCCAGCTTTTCCACGAAGCAGCGAAGATGATCGCTCAAAGCCGGCGCCTGGGATGGGGCGGCATTTCGCTGCTGTGGCATCCGGCTGCATTCGGCACCGGGTGGTTACCGGCAGAAGTGGGTGAGACTTATTGGCGTCTGGCGGAAGACCGGCTGCGCTGGAACGACGCCTGGCTTAAGGGTTCGCGATTTCTGGAGATGGCGGGCGAGCGCTATGTTGAGGCCGGACTGCTTCCGGCCGGGGCGCCGGCGCCGATGGCGCAGCAATATTCGTTGCCCACGTTTGCCGGACCGCGCAGCAGCGCATCGCCGCAACCCGTTGCCCTCGCGGACAACGCCTGGAGCGCCTAAAAGGCAAAGAACCGGAGCAGCAAAGGAGATCAACTGTGGCAGAGGAGCAATTGGTGGTGGTGGCGGGGCTGGGCGAAGTTGGCCGGCCGCTCATGAATATTCTGGCGCGCACCTATGCATGCGCCGGAATCGACATCGATCCGGTAAGTATCGACGGCCCGGTATCGGTGCTTCACATCTGTTATCCTTTTCAGATTCCCAGCTACGTGCAAACCACGGCGGATTACATGCGCCGTCTGCGTCCGGGGCTCACAGTCATCCACACCACCGTTTCCCCGGGTACGACCCGCCAGGTGCAGGATGAGATTCCCGATGCGCTGCTGGCCTTCAGCCCGGTGCGGGGCAAGCACGTGCGCATGGAGCAGGACATGATGCGCTACAAGAAATTCGTAGCCGCGCCCACGCCGCAGGCTGAAGCGGCGGCGCTCGATCACCTGCACGGCGCCGGATTTGAGACCGGGACCTTCCCTTCACCTGAGATCGCCGAGCTCGCCAAGCTGCTGGAGACCACCTATCTGGGCGTGCTGATTGCGTGGGCGCAGGAGATGGAGCGGCTGGCTGCGCAATATAACGGCAGCTTTGACGATGTGAACCGCTTCGTGACGGAAGTCGACTTTTTGCCTGCGCACGTCTTTCCGGGCGTGATCGGTGGCCATTGCGTGCTGCCCAACATCGAGCTGCTGCGCTCGCGCGTGGAGTCGCCGTTTCTCGACCTGGTGGTGGAATCGAATTCGCTGAAGGCGCACGGCTCGCCCGTGGGTGCGGGAGCAAATCAATGACCAAAATGATCAGAACCGGCTTGATTGGTCTCGGCTACTGGGGCCCGAACCTGGCGCGCGTGCTGGCCCAGGCGCAGAAGAGTGAATTCACCGCCGTCTGCGACCTGGACCCTGCGCGGCTCAACCGCATGGCGCGCCAGTATCCCGGGACACGCACATTTACCGATGTGAATCAGTTTCTGAATTCGGATGTGGAAGCAGTGCTGATCGCTACGCCCATCGGCACGCATTATGAACTGGCGCGGCGCGCGCTGCTGACCGGCAAACACGTCTTTGTGGAGAAACCGCTGGCCGATACCAGCGCGCGGGCTGCGGAACTGATGGAAATGGCGGCCAGGCTCGACCGCAGGCTGATGGCGGGACATACCTTCGTTTACAGCCCGCCGGTGGTCAAGATCAAGGAGCTCATCGACTCCGGCACACTGGGCGATGTGCGCTATCTCAGCTTCTCGCGCGTGAACCTCGGCCTCTACAACAAGGACGTGGACGTGGTGTGGGATCTCGCCGTCCACGACGTCTCCATTCTTCTTTATTGGCTGGGCGAGATGCCGGAGCGCGCCTGTTCCTTCGGGCGCTGCTGCGTGCAGCGCGCCAAGCGCGATGTGGCCAATCTCTGGTTTCAGTTTCCCAGCGGGCGCGTGGCGTGGTGCGAGGTGAGCTGGCTGTCGCCGCAAAAAATGCGCCGCACCTGCATTGTCGGCTCCGAACGCATGGTGGTCTACGACGACACCGAGCCCAGCGAGAAAGTGCGCATTTACGACCGCGGCGTGAATCTTCGGCGTCCGGAGAACTTCGGCGAGTTCCAGCTTTCCTACCGGCTTGGCGATATGGTGGCGCCGCATCTTTCCAACGCGGAGCCTCTGCTGATCGAGATTGATCATTTTCTGGATTGCATTGAATCGGGTGCGGCTCCGCGCACCGACGGCAAATTCGGCCAGGACGTGGTGCGCGCCATCGAGATGGCCAGCGATATCGGGTGGAAGGCGGGATGCGCGCAGGAAGAGCTGCTGCTCAATAGAATGGGCCGCGAATTGGCCGAGAAGGCGGCCTGAGGAGAAGCGCAGAAATGAGAGAAGAAACAAGTACATCAGTCCTGGTTGGAGAAGAGGTCTTCATCCATCCCCAGGCGCTGGTTGAGAGCGGCGAGATCGGGGCGGGAACCCGCGTGTGGGCGTTCGCGCACGTGATGAGCGGCGCGCGCATCGGCGCAGGCTGCAACATTTGCGATCACGCTTTTATCGAGAGCGGCGCAGTGGTGGGCAATGGCGTCACTGTGAAGAACGGCGTGGCCATCTGGGACCGAGTGACGATCGAGGACCATGTGTTTCTGGGTCCGAACTGCGTGCTCACCAACGATTTCAATCCCCGCGCGGCGGTGCGCAAATCGCACGCCGAGCTTTTGCCCACGCGCATTGGGCGCGGCGCAACCATTGGGGCCAACGCCACCCTTGTGTGCGGCGTGACCATCGGACGGGGCGCTTTCATCGGGGCGGGCACAGTGGTAATCCGCGATGTTCCCGATTTCGCGCTCATGGTCGGCAATCCCGCGCGCCAAACCGGCTGGATGTGCGCCTGCGGCACGCGGCTGGGCCTGCCCGTTCGCGCAGCGAAGAGCGAATCGACAGGGTGCAAAATCTGCGGACGCACGTTCAGCGTCAGCGAAGGAGGGTTGGCGGAGGCCGCCGGCCCGATTCCAATTTCAATGGAGGGCCAATGATACCAGGCTCCATCAAGAGCAACGCATCGATTCCCATGCGGCGCCCGCAAACCCGCGTGCCGTTCCTTGACTTGAAGGCGCAGTACCATTCGATCCGCGATGAGATTGACGATGCGCTCAACCGCGTGCTCGAGTCCGCGCATTACGTGGGCGGCGAGTACGTGGAGCGTTTCGAAGAGGAGTTTGCCGCCTATGTGGGCGCGCGCTACGCGGTGGCGCTTGGCTCCGGCACGGCCGCGCTGGAGCTGATGCTGCGCGCCTATGGCATCGGGCCCGGCGATGAAGTGATCGTGCCCGCCAACACCTTTTTTGCGACTGCCGAAGCGGTGAGCAACGTGGGCGCCACGCCGGTGTTCGCGGACGTGAATCCGCATACTTTGCATCTGGATCCGGCTTCCGCGGAGCAGCGCATTACCACGAGCACGCGGGCCATCATCCCGGTGCACCTGCATGGCCGCGCCATGGAGATGGCGGAGTTGGCACAATTGGCCGAGGCCAGGCGCCTCACGGTGATTGAAGATGCGTGCCAGGCGCACGGCGCGCAGCTTGACGGGGTGCGCGTGGGCGGATCAGGGCGCGCAGCCTGCTTCAGCTTCTATCCCGGAAAAAACCTGGGCGCATACGGCGATGCGGGCGCGGTGACCTGCGACGACGGCTCCATCGTGCAAAAATTGCGTCTGTTGCGCGATCACGGCAGCCCAGTGAAGTATGAGCACATGGCGATCGGAACCAACTCGCGGCTGGATTCCATGCAGGCCGCGGTGCTCTCAGTGAAACTGCGGCGGCTGGATGAGTGGAACCGCAGCCGCGAGCGCCACGCGGGAACTTATCTTCGCTTACTCGACGGCTCGGGGATGCAGTTGCCCGCGCCTGCTCCGGAAAGCGCGCATAACTATCATCTCTTCGTCGTGGCCACGCCCATGCGCGATGGGCTGCGCCAATTTCTTGCCCAGCGCGGCATCGAAAGCGGCATTCACTATCCGACCCCGCTGCATCTCACCCCGGCCTACCAGGCATTGGGACATCCGGGAGCGGGCAGTTTGCCGGTCGCGGAACGGATGGCGCGCCAGATGCTTTCATTGCCCATGTTTGCGGAACTGAGCGATGCGCAGATTGCGGAGGTTGTCCTCGCTATTCAGGAATTCATCGCCCGCCAGGCCAATATAGAAGCGGATGAATCCGGCGAGCAGTCGCGCGCGGCTGCGTAAGGAGGAACGATGGAGACAGAAGCGGACATCCCGGCGAAGGCCCAGCAAAAGCCGATGGTCTCGGTGGTTCTAGCTACGTACAACGAGGAGAAATCCATCGCCAGTTGCCTGAATTCCATTCTGCGGCAACGGACGTGCAGCCCGTCTACGAGCGAGTTCGACATTGAAGTGCTGGCCGTGGATGGCATGTCGACGGACGGCACCTGCGCACTTCTGGAGGGTTATGCGGCCGGCGATCCGCGAGTGCGGGTGGTGAATAATCCGCGCCGGCGTGCGCCCTTCGCGTTCAACATTGGCCTGCACAATGCACGGGGCGAATATGTATGCATTTTTGGCGCGCACACTGTGTACCGCGACGACTATATCGCGGTGTGCCTGGGCGAGTTGCTAGAGCACAATGCAGCGGCGTGCGGCGGGCGTGTAAAGACGATGGCCGCGACTGGCAGTTTGAATGCGCGGCTGGCTGCACGGGCCATGGGCCATCCGTTTGGCTCGTCGCGCAAGTCGTTTCGCACCCAGAGCGAGGGGGCTGTCGATACGGTCAACTACGCGGTGTTCCGGCGCGACCTGGCGCTCAAGGCGGGCGGCTACGACGAAGATCTACTGCGCAACCAGGACAACGATTTGAACCAAAAGCTGCGCGCCATGGGATACGTGCTCTGGTGCACATGGAAGACGGAATGTCTTTATTTTCCAAAATCCACCGTAAAAGGACTGATGCGTTACGGGTACGGAAACGGATTCTGGAATGCGCTTTCGCTGGCCAAAAATCCATCTTCCATGGGCGCGCGGCATTTTGTGCCGTTCCTGTTTGTGGTGGCGCTCGCGCTCAGTACGCTGCTTGGAGCAGCCGGAGCGCTGGCGCCTGGAACGTCAATGTGGATGGCGCTCGCACCCCTGGCGTTGATTGCCGGAATGCACTTGGCCCTGGGCACTGGGGCGGCGATCCAGGTTGCGGTGCGCGAGCGCTCGCCGGGGGCGTTGCTGTTGCCGTGGGTGTTTCTGGGATTTCACATCGCATACGGGTTCGGCACGCTGCGCGGTTTTCTGAGCATGCCCTGGACGGCATGGCTGAACAGCGCGCGCTCCCGGCGCGGTTCGGTGCCGCTGGGCCGCTAAAGAGGATTTGAAGCATTGGCTAGATCTGCAAAGTTTTGGAGCGGGATTGCGTCCGCCGATTCCGCATTGGTTTGAGGAGAATTATGCAAACAGTATCGTCACCGTTTCTTCCCTTTCACGTGCCTCTGATCGAAGAGGACGATATGCGCGCAGTGCGCGAGGTGATGGAGAGCGGCTGGATCACCACCGGGCCCAAGGCGGCGCAATTCGAGCAGGAGTTTGCGCGCTATACCGGCGCCCGCCAGGCGGTCGCCGTCAACTCCGGCACGGCCGCGCTGCACGTGGCTCTCGAGGCCATTGGCGTTGGCGAAGGCGACGAAGTGATTGTTCCTACGCTCACCTTTGCCGCCACTGCCGAAGCCGTGGTCTACTGCAAGGCGCGCCCGGTGCTGGTGGATTGCGAGCCGGAAATCTTCAATATCGACCCGGTGCAGGCGGAGCGGGCCATTACCGCGCGCACTCGCGCCATGGTTCCGGTTCACTTTGGCGGCCATCCCTGCGATATGGATCCGTTGCTGCGCACCGCGCGCGCGCGGGGGCTCAAAGTAATTGAAGACGCGGCGCATGCGTTGCCGGCGCGCTATCGCGGCAGGATGATCGGTACCCTTGGCGATATCACTTGCTTCTCGTTTTACGCCACTAAGAGCATTACCACCGGCGAAGGCGGCATGGTGACCACCGACGACCAGACATGGGCCGACCGCATGCGCGTGATGCGGCTGCACGGCATCAGCAAGGATGCGTGGAAGCGCTACACCGCGGAAGGCTCGTGGCGCTACGAGATCCTGGCGCCGGGGTTCAAGTACAACCTCACCGATATGCAGGCGGCGCTGGGACTCTCCCAGCTTGCCAAGTGTCATTCCATGTGGGCGCGGCGCAGGCTGCTGGCCGAGCGTTATTCCCAAGCGCTGAGCAGGCTCGATGCATTTGAGCTTCCCGCAACCCGCTCCGACGTGGGGCACGCCTGGCATCTTTATGCGATTCGCATCTGCCCCGGCGAGCTGAGCGTGCATCGCGACCGCGTGATTGAGGAGCTGAAGGAGCGCGGCATCGGAACCTCGGTCCATTTCATTCCGCTCCATCTGCACCCGTATTACCGCGACCGGTGGGGTTACCGGCCCGGCGATTTTCCGGTAGCTGAGGATTACTTCGATCGCTGCATCTCGCTGCCGCTGTATCCGGCCATGAGCGACGAGGACCAGGCGCGAGTGATTGAAGCGCTCACTGACATTGCGCATCGGTTCCGCAGGCCGGCGATAAGTGTGCTCGCGGGATCGGAGAATGGGATTTTCAGCGGGATGAATTCCACATATCCTGCCGGGCCAGCTCCGGGGGCAAAGGCCGCGCAGAGTGCGGAGGGCGGCGAAACCTGGTATCTGGGCACCGGCAAACGGCTGCTTGACACGGCTGGCGCAGTGATTGCCTTGGCTCTGGCTTCTCCCCTAATTGTCATCTGCGCGCTGGCCGTGCGATTGAGCTCGCGGGGGCCAATCCTTTTCCGGCAGCGGCGGGTTGGCCGCGGCGGACGCGCCTTTGAGCTGCTGAAGTTCCGCACCATGTTAGACGGAAGCACTGGAGCGCAGATTACAGCCTCCGGCGACACGCGCATCACGGCGATCGGCCGCTGGCTACGGCGCACCAAGCTCGACGAATTGCCGCAATTGATCAACGTGCTCAAAGGCGAGATGAGCCTTGTAGGGCCGCGGCCGGAAGTGCCGGAGTACGTGGCCGGATATAGGGAAGAGCAGAAGCGCGTGCTGGAGCGCAAACCCGGCATCACCAGCCCGGCTTCGCTCACCTTCATCGACGAGGAACGGCTGCTGGCTGCGCAAACCGATCGCGAGGGTTATTACAGACGTGTGCTTTTGCCACGCAAGCTGGAAATCGATCTGGCCTATTGCAGAAATGCGGGCCTGGGCGCCGATTTGAGAATCATAGCGGCCACCGTTCGGAGCCTGCTGCCCGGAAAAGGCGCGTGCGACAGAAGTGGCGCGCGGGGATCAGGCGCGCGCTGCGAAACGGAGAGAGAACCGGGTTCCGAGGCCGCGTAGTTGGGATTCTGCGTATTCTCATGGTTTCACCTGAATACCTAAAGAAACAAGAGGCCGGACTGGCGCGTGCCCGGCCAAGAGCCAAGGAGGAGATGTGCCAATACCATCCATAGATACACCGAGCCCTCAAGAGACGGCGGCCGCGCTGCCGGACTGCCCGGTTCGCTCGTCATCCCGATCTTTGGGCGCACGCATCGTCGCGTGGTTGCAGTTGTGCGGCGATGGCCATATTGGCAGTGCACAGCCGGCGATTGACGGACTCATCATCGTTCTCTCATTTTTGTTTGCCATCATTATTCGTTATGATGGAAGTCTTTCGCACGCGCACGCGGTGCAGTTTCTCTTCTGGGCTCCCGTTCTCCTTACCAGCAGGCTGCTTCTCATTCACGTCCAGGGTGTGCACCGGTTCTTGTGGAGGTTCGTCTGCCTGTCCGACGCCATTGCCATTGTGCGTGCTTTGGTATGGGTTACGGCTGCGCTGCTGCTGCTGCGCTGGCTGTATCCGCCCGATGCGCGCTTCGCCTATTGGCTGCGTCTGCCGCTGGGCATCATCGTTCCGGAATTTCTGCTCAGCTTATGCGGCGTTCTCACCGTGCGCAGCGTGTGCAAGATTGCCCAGGAGCGCAGCGACCGCGTCGCGCGCAGCCGGGGCCGGCGCCGAAAGCGGGTGCTGCTTTATGGCGCGGGGCGCGCAGGCGTGATGCTGGCACACGAGCTGGCCAATCACGGCGGGCTTGAGATCGTGGGGTTCATCGACGACGATGCGCATAAGCGCAACAGCGTGATTGCCGGCGTTCGCGTGCTGGGCGGCGGCGACGCGATCGCGCGTCTGGTGCGCCACAGCCAGGTAGACGAGGTGATGATCAGCATCGCCGTGCTGCCGGCGGGCGCCCTTTCGCGCATTCTGACTGCGTGCAAGGCCATCCCCGTGAAGACCACCATCGTGCCCGCGGCGCAGGAGATCATTGCCGGGCGGGTGAAGATCAGCCGCGTGCGCGAAGTGCGCATCGAGGATCTGCTGGGGCGCAGCAGCGCCGCCACGGGCGAATGCGCGCCTCACGTGCGCGCGGCGTATCACGGCAAGCGCATTTTGGTGACCGGCGCGGGCGGCTCCATCGGCAGCGAGCTGTGCCGCCAATTGCTGCTTCTGAAACCGTCCCAGCTTGCCTTGCTCGACAAGGATGAAAACTCAATCTACGAGCTGGATCAGGAGCTGCGCTTTCGCGAGCCACGAGCCGCAATTGAGCCGCTGATCGCCGATGTCAAAATCCGCGAGCGGATGGAGCACTTGTTCAAGGAATTTCGTCCCCAGGTGGTGCTGCATGCGGCCGCGCACAAGCACGTGCCGCTCATGGAGAGGCATCCCTGCGAAGCGGTGCTCAACAACGTGCTGGGCATGCGCAACGTGCTCGAGACATGCCGGGCCGCGGGCGTGGAGCGCTTTGTGTTCATCTCCAGCGACAAGGCGGTCAACCCTACCAACGTGATGGGCGCGACCAAGCGCGTGGGCGAAAAGCTGCTCGCAGCGCTTGCCGGCGGAGGAATGAAATCGGCTTCGGTGCGCTTCGGAAACGTGATGGGCAGCCGCGGCAGCGTGATCCCGCTCTTCCGGCGGCAGATCGAGCGAGGCGGTCCGGTGACCGTCACCCATCCCGATATCGTGCGCTTTTTCATGACCATTCCCGAGGCGGTGCAACTGGTGCTGTGCGCCGGCAGCCTGGCCGCGCGCTCGGAGACATTTGTGCTCGACATGGGCAATCCGCGACGCGTGCTCAATCTGGCCAGGGAGATGATCGAGCTGGCCGGGTTGCAGCCTGACCGCGATATTGCCATCGAGATTACCGGACTTCGTCCGGGCGAAAAAATGGAAGAAGAGCTGGCCTATGCGAGCGAGTCGCTCCAGCAGACAAGCTTCGAAAAGATCTTTCAGATTCCCAATACCAGCGTCGAAGAGGTCTCATTCCGTCGCAGCCTGGAAACGCTCATCGCCGCGGCACGGGCGGGCGAGCAACCAAAGCTGCTCGAGACGCTGATGGCCATGGGTCTGGGCTACCAGCCATTGACGGCAACCGCGCCGTCCGCGACCCCGCTCGACCGGATCGCTTACGCCTCGTAAGCGTCTTCGCAGGGTGCGGGCCCGGCGTACCTATCGGCGCACCGGTCATGCGCGGTGCAAATTTGGGAGGTCACGATTTCATGCCGCTGACCGGACAGCAATTGTCGCGAGCCGGAATGCCGCAAGGCATGGAACCTCGCGAGCCGGCAGAGGGCCGGGAAGCTCCTTGCATGCGGCCCGGGCCGGTGCTGGCGTCACCTGCGCCTGCGCGTCCGGCAACATCTGAGCGAAAATCGGGATTGGCCATGCTCAGCCAGGAAGAGCTTCCCTTGTGGGATGCGCTGGTTGAGGATTCACCGCAGTGTTCCGTGTTTGCCAAATCCTGGTGGCTGAGAGCCGCCTGCGGCGAGGCGCGGGTGCTGGGATATTTTGAGCCGGGCCGGCTCATTGCCGGACTTCCACTTTATTACGAGCGCCGATTCGGAATCCGAATGTGCCGCATGCCCATGCTTACCCAGACCCTGGGCGTGGCCATCAGGCCGCTGCCTGGCAAGAAGGTGGCGCGCGAGGCGCGCGAAACCAACATCCTGGAGGCAATCGCAGAGCGCCTAGCCCAGGAGCCGATTTTTATCCAGGCGTTTCATCCTTCCATCCAGAATTGGCTGTCCTTTTATTGGCGGGGGTTTACCCAAACCACTCATTACACCTATGTGCTCGACGATCTGAGCTCGTTGCCGGCGATCTGGGACGGCGTGGACAAGGACCGGCGCGGGAACATCCGCAAGGCGCGGCGGCTGGGATTGACGGTGAAGGAGTGCGGGCCAGAAGCCGTTTACCATGCGGCGCAAGCCAGTTTCGAACGGCAAGGGTTGAAATGTCCATACTCATTGGAGTATCTCAGCCGGCTTTATGAAGCGGCGCGGGCGCGGAATGCGGGCGTGTGCATGGCCGCGCAGGACGGATGCGGGAAGGTCCACGCCGCCGAATTCTTCGCGTGGGATGAGAAGCGAGGCTACCGGCTTGCCGGCGGTCACGACCCGGCGCTGGGCTCCAGCGGCGGCGCGGTGCTGCTGGTGTGGACGCTGATCGAGTTTGCCGCCACGCGCACGGCGGTCTTCGATTTCGAGGGATCGATGCGCAAGCCCATCGAAGCCTCGTTCCGGTCTTTCGGCGCCACGCGGGTGGGATATCACCGTATTGTGAAAATGCCGGGCTGGCTGCGCGCCGGATTGAGCATCGCCGGACGGCAGCAAATCTAGGTTGCGTGGATTACGCAATAAAGATGCCGCGACTCGCGAATGAGTCGCGGCGATTACATGCCCAACGCTTTGGTGTGGGCTAGCCGGTTAGCTGCCCGTGCCCGAAAGCTGAATCTGCTGCGAGCCGGTCCCGGCGTTGTCGGTCAGGGTGACTGCGCCGGTGACTTCCCCGGCCTTAGCCGGTTTGAAAACCACGCTGATGGTGCAGTTGGATCCCGCTGCCACGCTGAGGCCACAGGTACCCGTGCCTCCAAAGGCAAACGGCCCGCTGATAGCGAAATCCTGTGAGAAATTGAGAGTTGCATTTCCCGAATTGGTCAAGGTCACATACTGGATGGCACTGGTCGCCCCCGGCGCAGTGGAATCGAATGTGAGCGAGCTGGGGGAAAGATTGATCGCCGGCTCCGTCGATGCGGTAGCGGCGGAGGCTACGTACTGATAGGCGCCGATGTCGATGGGACCGCCTGCCGGGCGCGAATTGCCATCGAAATCGGTAGAAGGCGCGCCGCTGGCTACGCCCTTGCCGATGGCGGGGCTTGTCGAGAGCAGGTGGTAATTGCCGCTCGAGGTCCCGGTGTAGTCGACGAACTGCGGCGCAGCGGTCACGGTCAGGGTCGCGGTCAGTCCATTCTGAAGCGAAAACGAGCCCCCGGAATTCCCTTCCACGAGATTGTTCTCATAAACATTGTTGGTTCCGGTGCTGCTGTTGCTGGCGCCCTGCTCCGATACTCCCATTCCGCCATTGTCCACCAGAATATTGTTGGCGACCGTAATGTAGTTGACGGTCACGCCGCTGGTATCCGTGCCCAGCACGATGCCGCCGCTGGCGTTGGCGAAGATGGTGTTGTTGAAGATGTCAATGTTGGACGGATAATGCCAGAGCTGGATGCCGAAGCCTGAGTTGTTAAAGCTGATGTTGTTATAGGCGTAACCGCCGGCCTGCAGAAAATAAATGCCTTGGACATAACCGCACGCGGCGGGATAGGGGCCGATGTTGTGGACGTAGTTGCCCACCACCTCCGCGTTGGTGCCGTTCAGGTTGATACCCGATCCGCCGGTGCTGTTGCATGTGCTCGTGAGCACGTCGTGCACGTGGTTGCCAGAGATCAGCGTACCGGCACCCTGGGTATAGATGCCGTTGATGCCCGGTCCACTGACGTCGAAGCCCTTGATGGCGACGTAGTTGCCGTCATTGATCCAGGTATCGGTGGTGGTTCCCACCAATTGAGCGCAGGTGCCCAGATCGCCGTGATCAGCGGCGACTTGTGCGCAGTTGACGGCGCCGCTGAAATTGGCGGTGCTGGCCACGTAAGTGATGTAGGCCGAGGAAGTTCCCGAGGAGTTGGTGGTGAAGGATCCGGAGTATACGCCCGCCGCCACGTACACGGTAGCGCCTGCGCCAACTTGCGTGGATGCGTGGGCGATGGTGGCCCAGGGTTTGCTGATGGAGCCGTTACCGGTGGAATCGCTGCCCGTGGTTGAAACGTAATAATTGGAGGAACTGGCAACGCTGGTGGACGTCTCCTCGCTGGCGTTCATCATGCTGGCGTGCTGGCACGCGCTCATGGTGAGCGCACAAGCCGCGGCCAGAGCCACGACGTGGGTGGAAAAAGTGATTCGCCTCATGCGGCTGGTGCTCCTGCAGGTGGATTTAGCCTCGACCGCATCGAGCGCCGCTGGCCGGGGGAGGCTCCGACCCGACAGTCTTCCATCGAGAATTCGGAGCGGCAGAGATCAGGGCTGTTTGAATCCATACTCCTCCCTGTCAGGATAATGCGCAACTGTCCAGTAGGCGAAAAGCTGTACATGTCCGAAGGGGACGGAGGGGCAGAGGTAGGGCCCAGAAGGGACAGGTGAAACCTGTACCCGGTAGCTGAATATCGGTTTGGCGCCGTTTTTGTCGCTATTGGGGAAAGGCGTCGGCGTAAACTGGGCACAATCCCAGCCCAAAAAAGGTGCCTGAGCTCACCGGCCACGGGGGCTGGGCGTATTCACTTCAATTGAATTGGCAGAAATTTCCGGAATCATTTCGGAGCACTGGACGACTTTTGCAGACCGGGACAAGCAGAACCGGCTGTGGACGCATTAGGCAGCGTCTATTGAAGAAGGGAAGCATCCGGCAGATCAAGTGTTAACTGTCGATACCAGCCAATGCGCTCATTTACCCCTCTGGCGTGGGCTTCCCGGCCGGGTCACATTTTTCGAGTCGGTTATGCGTTGGCCAGCCGTGCAAGTCACCACAGGTTCTGATCCGGCGAGGTGACGCCGGGCGGAGTGGCGCTGATCAGTCTTCTTCGGTCTGTGTGATCAGATAACGCTCGTACCCGATCTCGTTGATCTGGTGCACCTGAGCCTCAAGCCAGTCGACATGCCCCTCTTCGTCCTTCAGCAGCTTAACGAAAAGGTCGCGGGAACCGTTGTCTCGATTCTCCACGCATACCTTGATCGACTCGTTATAGGAAGCCACAGCTCCATGTTCGAGTTCGAGATCAGATTCGATCATCTCTTTTACCGACTTGCCTACGGTCAGCGACATCGGCTCCATCTTCGGTATGCCGTCCAGGAACAGAATGCGCTCCATCAGCAATTCGGCGTGCTTCATCTCGTCGATCGATTGCCTCTTAATGTATTTGGAGTACTTCTTGTAGCCCCAGTTTTCGGACATTTCCGCGTGCAGGAAGTACTGATTGATGGCTGTCAATTCGTCCTTGAGAGCATGGTTCAGTTGATCGAGAACTTTTGGATTTCCCTTCATGGGCCCCTCCTCTGAGATGATCGTCTATTTTCACTGAATCGGTTGTCTCATAGGCTATCACCCCGGTGAAGACCAGAGCAGAATTCGCTTTTGAATTTGGCTCGGTTGCTCCTTCTTCGTAAAACGAAAACTTGAGCGCGCCCTGCAGAATGCGCGGCGGCGCAGAGCTGATTACACTGCCAAACGTCGAGCTGCCGATGTTGCCATCGACGGCCTGCGGACCGAAAAGCTGAGCACGATTGAATATGTTGAACGTCTCGACGCGAAGCAGCAGGCTCTTCGCCTCTCGAAACGGCAGGTTCTTGGCGAGGACCATATCGTAGTCGTCCTGGCCCGGACCGTAGAAGAAGCGCCGCTTCGAGGTACCCGGCGTGCCCAGAGCATTCATGCTGAAATCAGCAGTATCAAAGTAACTGTTACCGCCGGAGCGTGGATTTTTGTCCAGGTGCAGCGCGCCGCCGTTATAACCGGATTTTGAATTATTTTCCGATGCAGAAGATTAAAATATGTCCGGGCCCCAGTGTTTATGCTGGTTCCAGCGATTTGGCGTTTTCCTGGAGACTTGCCGGAGACTTAAATTTCGGTGGTAACCTTATGCTCGCGCCCGCAGAGTCCACCCGAATGCACCGCTCAGCCGTGTCGTCCATCGTCATTTTCGAACCTTCCTAGGCAATCATGACTTATGAAGCAGAGTCGATTTTTTGGTCCCGATTGGGGTCGTTGAGTGGTTTGGCGATTTGGCGACAGTCGGCACTCATCTCCTGCCTACATGCCTGTTTCAGAGCACCAACTTCAACCATTGTGATTAGTTGAAGCTACCACCCAGACCAGCTAGAGGGGACGTCCAATCTGTTCCCAGGTTACTGTCCCCAGGTTCTCTTTCTTTCCCCGGGGTTCCAAGGTTTCCAGTTTCCATCCCCAGTTTTCCGTCCGTCGGCAGGTTCCCAGCAACTAGAATTGTTGTAAATATGTATCATCTCCCGATTTCCCGGCGAATCTCGCTAAATCGGGGTGGACACACGTGAAACATCTCGATCTGCAGAACGAATTCAGAGAGTTGATCGCGCAACTGAGGTTCCAGGTTGAGTCCGCGAGTGCCATGGGAAGCTATGACACACACAAGGTTGCGGAGTTCGCTTTATGCGTTCCTCTTCGCGAATTGTACGGATGGACAGCCCTTCGCAACCTCAATTCTGAAGAGGCGAACTCTCCTGGAATCGATCTTGCTGACGACTTGGCACGGGTCGCAATCCAAGTGACGGCAACTGCTGATCTCGCCAAAATCAAGCACACGATAGAGGTCTTTATCGATCACGGGCTCAATCAGAAATACGACCGATTGATCGTCTTCATCTTATCGAAGAAGCAAAGCAGCTATTCGCAGGCATCGATTGACGCCAGCACGAATGGACGCCTTACGTTTTCGGCCAGTAAAGACATTTGGGACTACCAGGACATCTGCGCAACGGCGGCCGGCGCAACGCCCCAGCAGTTGCAGGCCGTCGTCAACCACCTCAAAGGCTATATGAGGGGCACCCCGGTCGGTCTTGCCGATGAAGACATTGATCCGCCTACCGAGCCTCCAGAGTCGCTATTGGCCAATCTGATAGAGCTGTACTTCCCGAATACTCTATACATCGCTCAAATGTCTGCAGACCTAATTGAGCGGCATGGGAAGAGACGGCCAGGGCAGATGCGCAAAACGATTAGCGAATTCAACAAAGACTTAAAGAAGCCAGTTCCGTCCGGATATGTCACTCACGGCAGACTAATCATCTCGTTCTTGGATCTGACGGATTCAGGTTCGCCATTCCGTCATCTGATAGAGCCTGGAACCTCTGAGGAGCACAGATCCGAAGACTTCCTTAACATTGATCCTGATCGTGAAAGGGTGTTTAAATCCCTTCTCCGATCCACACTGCAGCAACGTCTCTACGCGGAACACGTGCGTTGGGAACATGAAGACCGTCAATTTATCTTCCTGCCTCGCGAGGACGATCAGAACCAGCGTTATATTGAGTGGCGCGGTGAGAAAACAGCGACTCGTGCAGTTTTTGATCGCAAGTACAACAAGAAGGATCCATCAAAGGTCCTCCAGCAAAAGCATCTCTCGTTTGCAGTCCAATTCCTTCGCTTCGACGGCGACTGGTTTATGTCCATCACGCCGAGCTGGTTCTTCAGCTTTGGGCCCAATTTCAACAAATCGAACTACGCTTTTCAAAATCTCAGCTGGATAAAACGGCAGGAGACCAATCAATCTGTAATGAATCACTTCAGATTCATTGCTACATGGCTCAAATCGATAGATGAAGAGACCCTATTCAGCTCCGACAGCCATGCGGTACTGCTTTCCTTCGGCAACATGTTGACTTTGGACGGCGCACCTTCGCTCGATGAGTCCAAGTGGCTCCCTCTATCTAATTCTTTGGATGGTGAGGACGATATTCCGAGGAGGCTGTTTGACTGATGAAGCTATTTCATATCAAAGAACCTCGCCTGGCCTTTGCTGAAGGAACTCACGTCTGTCCGAGGCGGGGTATTGCTACATATGGAGTCTACGATCGCCACTCACAGACCCGGCGCACTCCAATACATCTCGGGGTCGTTGGCATCAGCGCCGATCTTGAAGCCATGGCGAACCTGCTTGAAAGAATGAAGTCTCCGATTCGCGGTGTCTCGGATGAGCGCAAACGCAACCTCTTCCCTGATTTCTGCGGATTCAATTCGGGTACCGGTTTTTATGCGGAGCTTGTGTTTAACCAAGATCTCGGACGTCCAATCAAGAACACGGACCTGAGCAAGATAACAAAGATAAAAAACAGAGCTGAGAGAATCGAAGCTGCGCTTGATCTCTACTACAGCGAGATCAAGTTCTTAGCACAAAACCGCCCCATCGACGTTATAGTGTGCGTTTTGTCCAAACCAATTTACGATGCTGTCAGCAAAGAGGCTGTTGTCGAAGAAGAGGAGCAACTCGAAACAAGTGTCGAGGTTGATTCGGAGCTGAACTTTCGTCGCGCACTCAAGGCGCGAACAATGCATTTTGGAAAGCCTCTCCAATTGCTTCGGGCAGAAACCTTCAAATCAGACGCAAAGAAGCAGCAGGATGACGCAACAAAAGCCTGGAACCTCTCCACTGCGCTTTATTACAAGGCTGGAGCCACCAATCCGTGGCGCTTGGACAGAGAGGGCGATCACCCCCTGTCGTGCGCGCTTGGCGTGGCCTTTTACCGAAGCCGTGATAAGAAGAGTATCAATACCAGTTTGGCCCAGGTGTTCGATGAATTGGGCAACGGCTTGATTATGCGCGGCACTCCAGTCCAACTGGATAAGGATGACCGTGTGCCAAAACTGACGGCAGACCAGGCATATCTGTTATTCAAATCCGCGTTGCAAGAATACTGGAATGCGTTGCGGACGAATCCAAAGCGGGTAGTTGTTCACAAAACTTCCAACTTCTCCGACGCTGAAGCAGATGGCTTCCTGTCTGCGGCGGACGAGTTGCGCATTGACACGGTTGATTTTGTTACTGTCATGGATTCGAAGCTTCGACTCTTTAGGAATGGGGGCTACCCGGCATACCGTGGCACTTCAGTGGAAATCGGTCAAAACCATCAATTGCTCTACACGCGGGGCTCAAACTGGTACTACGGAACCTACCCAGGAATGTACATTCCACAACCGCTTGAACTCCGAGTCCTTCGTTCGGAACAGAGCGCTGACTTCCTTGCCCGCGAGATTCTTGGGTTAACCAAGATGAATTGGAACAACACGCAAGTTGACGGCAAATACCCCATCACTCTGAGTTGCGCCCGAAAGGTTGGCGAAATCATGAAGTACTTGGAGGAACATGACCATCCGCAGATTCGCTATGGGTACTACATGTGAGAAAGCGAAACCCTCGGTCAGATGAAACGTTGCCGAGGCCAGCCTTTCGACGATCTGGGTCAGATTAAGCTTAAGTGGCGCCAACAGTCAAATCGCTCATTGATCTTTGCCCGTCGATCGGATCGGCTTTGCATACTGCGCCGACGCGCAGTTCAGCCTTCGGTGAAATCATCGAACGCTTCCTGCACGATGGCCTCGATTGAGGCTACTTCAGCGTCAGTCAACTGGGCAAACTCGCCCTCGCGCCGTTTGCGGCCGAGTCTGTTCTCGTTCAGCCGGATGTACCGGATGAGGTTCTCGGCGATCCTGTCCGGCATCTCGACCGTGTTCATGACGCGGCGCATCGCCTCGTCGTTGCGGCGCAGGAAGTCGATTTCCCGGGGCAGGTCCTTGTCGATCGCGCGCTCCACGCAACCATAGAGAAACTCCGCCGCCTCGGTGCAATCGAAATAGCGATAAAGGTCGGCCGTGTCGTTAATCACCTCGACGTTCCGCGCCGGTGTCGGCCGCCACTCGATATAGTCCATTAGTGGGCCTGAATGCGCGCGCAGCGTATCGCGATATGTGTCGATGCGGTCGAGCATAACCGGGGAGACGGGGAATACCATTCCCGGTGGCGTGAATTTCCGCTCCGCCAGGACGTGATGGATCAGGCAGCGATGAAGCCGGCCGTTACCGTCCTGGAAGGGATGGATGTACACGAACCCAAACGCGGTCGCTGCGGCCTGCAGCACGGTGTCGATTCCTCCGTCACGCATGCGCTCGTTCGCCGCGATCATACCTTGCACGAGGGTTTGTAGATCGTCGGGGCGCGCGCCGATGAATTCCGGCAGCGGGTCGCCGTCGTAATCTCGTTCTCCGAGGAAGACGCCGTCCGGCCGCAGGCCTGCCCTTGTGAAGCGCGTATCCTCGATCAGGACGGTATGAAGTCGCACGATTTCATTCAGCGTCAGCCTGTTCTTCCCCGCCTGCAGCACCGCCCTACCCCACCGTTCAATACGATTGCGCGGAGGCTTCTCTCCTTCGATCTCAAAACTTGCGCGGCTGTCTGCCAGCAGGAGGAAGCTCGCCGCGCGCGCAACAACATTCGCACCGGTGCGACCGATGATTTCATTCGCCTTTGCCCCGAGCGCGCGCGCGCCGAAATCCGTCAGCATTTCTGTCTTGCGGATGATGGGGCAGAAGTCGCGGTTGCCGAGCAGATTGTCACGCACCTTGTGGCGGCGCGACGGGATCGGCGCCGTCGTGAAATAGATGCGGCTGTCGAGCAGGTCGGTGAAACCAACTGCGGGGGTGTCGTCGATATCGAGCGTGCGGCCAGTCAGGAATTCGTAGAGGAACCAGGCGCGGCGATTTGGGGTTCCGGTCGGGGCGCTGCGGACGAAGGCAGCGACGGTGTCCTGGGGAACGGCGTCAAATACCCGTTTTAAAACGAGTAGGTCAAGGTTTTCATGGCGCAGCGCGAAACTGAGGTGATCACCGAAGCCGTCGCCTGGCCAGTACCGCTTGTCGTAAATCGTCCACGCACCGACCTCGCGTCGGCTCGCCTTGACGTGCTGATCTGAGACAGCGCTGGGACGGCGCACCGGCGCGCGCGCGCCGAGGCTCTGAACCAACCAGGCCCAGCCCGCCAGCCGTGCTCCGGGCGGCACTGCCTTCTGCTGAAAGACGCCGACACAACCATTATCGGGAAGCTGGTTTTGGGCCGCCATGGTCGAAGATCCTTTCCAGTAGTCGAAAAATAATCACTTTTCAAGTGGAAGGTCGAAAGCAATATATCAGACCTTTGGGTCGAAAATCAATCCCTCTGGTCGAAATTATCGAATTATTTAGAATATATGTCGAAAATCAATCTCATAGGTCGCACTGAAATTACTCATGCCAAGGACCAGAAATCTGTGCAGGTGAGCGCGTCACCGCTCTGTGACTGTTCATACAGGCGTCTCGCCGGTCAGCTCTTCAATCCGCGTATGTCGGGGATTGGCATTGAAATCTGACTCGGTAGCTGTGTTGCCTGTGCAATTCCCCGGCGATCGCCGGTGGAGCATAGCCTCTCCGCCGTCAGCTGGGTACAGCGAAGCTGAGTCAGCCGGGGCCATCGGTCTCGCGATCTTTCCGGTCCGGAAGCCGAAGTCGCGCCTGCGGGGGTTTTTGCCGGCGGCCTTTCCCGCGTCAGCATGGCCGAACCAGTTACCGCATTGAAAGCTGAACCTGAAATCTGGAATCCGGATTAATGCGGCGGTTGACGGCGACACCATACAACTCCGCTGCCGCGCCGGAACGCAACCTAACGTCCAGTTCTTCCAATCTTCCTTCGAACCTGCGCGGTTAGCTTCTCGAAATCTTCTGAGCTGAGTCTAGCCGCACGGCTGTTCTCAGGAATTCGAGAAGCTCTGGGACGGAATTCACGTGGATCGGTGTATTGCGCTCATCCGCAATAGCGCGTCGGTGTCACCTCCGAGCTTTCCCCATCGGCAATCCTTCTTGCTCCAGAAGGAGCCCTTGCACATCCAGGGCTGTCGGAATCTTTCTTTCGATACCGATTCGCATGTTTTGAGTCTCTAGTCGGCCGGACGTTGCGGTCGCTATTTCTAAAAACCTAATACCGCCGCTTCCATCCGGCCTCTAATCCTCACTCATTCCCAATCCCTCCCAGGCTTTCCAGATTCACGATCTGTGATGGGCCTCCGGCGTGGCTTGCTCAGGAGAATCTTATGCACGTTTCAATGTCTCGCGATGTCGTCATCTGTCCTGTTTGTCAATTGAGCCAATTTGAACACGAAAATGGGAAATGCCGCCGCTGTCATCATTCATTCATTACCTACATCGAGTTCTTTCTCCCAAACCAACTTGATCGCTTCGATTCTCAATGGCCGAAGATAGAAGTCGGTGGACTCGTTCGAAGACTGCGATCCCGGCGCGGAATGACCCAGGCCGCGCTGGCCGCTCTCACCGGAATTCACCGTACCTACTTGTCGCGCACAGAGCGGGGCCAAGTCATGCCTTCCGTCGTCGCTCTGATGCGAATCGCCCGCGCGCTGGGTGTTGATAAGATGCTGCTGCGTGTGCGCAGTTCGTCCAGCTAATGCCGGAGCACATGACCTTTTCGACCAGATGTCGTAATGGATTTGCAGCAATGTGCCGATTCCGGCACATTGCGAACGACCGCAAACCGCTGCGCTCGCCTACTCCGTGGGATGATTGACTCAAGATCTTCATCAAGAAGCAATCGCCCCAAACGATTTAGCGGGTGTCTCCTTGTACGCCAGTGCTGAGCTGAGCTCCTCCCATACAAAGGATGAGCGCCTTGAATATTACGGCATCGGCGTTCTGGCTGAAGGCGGCAAAATCATTCTTCACCGCGTTGATTCGAGGGCTCGCGCTCAGAGCGCGGAATCGTTTAGGTCGATGGTGCTCAGGAGGATCTGTTTATGGCATCTACAGGTGTGGGTAAGGCACGGATATTTTCCACGTTAGAGAAGTTGTCCACAGCTTTTGAGACAGGATCTGGTTATGGCAAGTAAGAAGACAGTTACAACCAAAAGTGCATCGGCCAAATCAGCACGAATCGCCCGCATTGCGGCCGTGCGTCGCGCGCTGACTGGGTACTTTCTCGGCAGTGCCGCGGCCATGGAACATTTCTGGAGCACTGCTAATCCATCGCTTGGTGAGAAGTCTCCCGCGAATCTGGTAAAGGCGGGGAAGCTCAGCCAAGTCGAGCAATACGTGAGCCACTTGCGTAAGCATACTCGGTTCGCCGACCCGAAATTTAAGGATGAGCCACCTGAAACCAGCGTTGCAGCTTACGAGGGCACAACAGAGGAGTTCCTGGAACGATTGAAGAATAACCAAGCCGCCTATCGTTTCATAGTTGTCGCGTTCCCGAATGCCGAGTCGTATTACACCTACGCGCCCGTGTATCGGCGGATCATCGATTTATTGCCAGGAATTCTGCAACGTCAGGAGCGCAAAGAGCAAATGCTTTACGCCCGGATCATCTACTCCTTTACCGCGGATCTGCCTATCAGGTTGCCAAAACTGAAAAAGATTGACGCAAGAGGAAGAGCAGGACAGTAAAGTTTGGGGCCGCATGTTGCAACGCGACGTAGGGGTCGCGCACGGGAAGCATCCCGGCAAGATAGCGGGGATGAAAGTTCGAATCTTTCTGCGGCCCGCCCAATTGCAGTCCTGCGCGCCCTTCCCGAACGAAAGGAGAGCGCCATGGGAGTACTTGATGATGTAATTTGCAACAACGATCTTTTTGGGAAACACAAAGGCGAGACGCATTACACGCAAAGTCTCAATCCGGTCTTCCCTGGATCCACGTACGAGATCACTCCTTCAGGACGCCTGGAGCTATTGGAATGCACCTACGAAGATCTTAGCGATCCGAATGTCCAGGGCTGGGAGCAACTCGTAGGAATAATGACACCGGTCTTCACTGGACAACGCCACGACATGGACTGGCATGGTTGGGTAGAGTTCCCAGGATTTGGCCGGGCCAAGTTTACCAATGGAACCATGGCTGCGTTTGAGGCTGATTCAGACCAAAGCAACCCGGCGCCAATGCAGGAAAGGACTGGCACTCCTCCTGTACCGTCGCCCAATCTGGAGGCACCCATCTACATGCAGGGCGAAGCTCTCGGAACGTTGAGAGTCAATGGGCGGAAGGTGGAGGCCGTCTGCCTGGAGTGTAAGCATTTCATCACTGACGATAAGGGATCCCGATATGTTCTCGAACAGTTCTGGACACATCAAGTGTTCGAGCATCACGTGCCTCCCGATTTGATCGGAGTAGAAGGCCTGGAGCAGATCAGCACGGCTGGAATCCAGCTTGCAGCGCAAATCGTGGTGAGGTCGAGGCCGCAATTGTAAAACGTGAGGACCATCTACCATCCATCGTGAATCGGTCCGGAAGGGGGAGCATGCCAGGTATCCATAGCGAAAGAGTAATCCTGATCGAGGGCAACGCGAACGAGATCGTTCCCAACGCCAAACTGGCGGACGACATGCATGGGTTCGTGATCGTGGTTCCGCCCGGGGAAGAAGGCGAGCGGCTGCTCGATATGCTGTGGCGGATCACGATGGTCTATACATGCAGACCGGATTGGCTCAGGCACCGAGTAAAGGTGAGCAAGATGGTGGAAGCGGTGATGAGCAAAGAGAGCCGTGAGCCCAAACCAGAGCGCCATCCGGCGCGTAGGAGCGGGAAGGCCGATCATACGCGAGGTGATGAGTTGGCGTTGTCGAGTTCCCTCGCCGGTCCGGCTCCATCACCGAACGCTAAATTGCGCAGGGCAATCGCATCGCTGCCGGCATCCCGGGATGGAAGTAAAACCAGAACGCAAAAGTGAACTCACATGCGAGCGCTTGTGATCTCCGACATCCATGCCAATTTACCGGCTCTCGAAGCGGTGCTTGCCGCTGCGCCCCAGTATGATGCTGTGTGGAATCTCGGCGATATTGTTGGCTACGGCGCAAACCCGAATGAAGTGGTTGAGCTGGCGAGGAGCCTTGGCGGAATTGTGGTGCGCGGTAATCACGACAGGGCGTGCAGCGGAAACCTGAGGTATGGCGAGTTCTTCGACTTTAGCCAACATGCGCGCTATTCAATCAGTTGGACACGGAAGGCCTTACGCGAAGAAAACACCAAGTGGTTGTCCCGGTTGGCTCGCGGCCCCGTAAGACCGCTCGGACGCAAGGTGGCATGTGTTCACGGCTCGCCGCAGGACGAGGACGAATACATCCTTGGTGGAGAGGTCGCTCGGGAGGCTTTTCGAGCGAGCTGTGCTCGGATCATCCTCTGTGGCCATACGCACGGGCAGTATGGCTGGTCCTCAAATAGGCGTCGACTGGATCTTCTCAAACCAGATTTTGACTCCCGCACCGGCGCGGTACGGTTTGAACTGCCTTTGCGCACTGGGAATCGCTATCTTCTGAATCCGGGATCAGTCGGCCAACCTCGCGACCACGACTGGCGCGCGGCATTCGCAGTTTATGACGACAATGAGGCGATGTTCACCTGGCATCGCGTCCCGTACAAAGTACTGACAGCACAAAGAAGAATCCTGCGGGCTGAGCTTCCCGAGATCCTCGCGACACGGCTGCGAGATGGCACGTAAGCGACTTCGCGATGATGCGATTAAACGTCATTGTCCGGAGCTGTCTGTGCTTTGCAGCTACGGTGGTTCCACAAGGAGTGATTTACTAACGAGCACGAATATAGACACCCACAGGCAACGATACGACAAGGAAAGATCAATGCGCTTGGTAATTATCTCCGATACTCACGGCAGGCATGACCTGATCGGAAACCTTCCCGACGGGGACGTCCTTGTTCACGCTGGCGACTTCATGAACTCCGGGTTGTATGCGGAGGAAATCATATCGTTCAATCGCTGGCTGGGGGAACAGCCAATCACGCAACGCGTGGTCTGCGGCGGAAATCACGATCGGCTCTTTCAACACGCTCCGCAACAAGCACGAGCTTTGCTGACGAACGCGCTCTATCTCGAGAATTCAGGAGTCAGTATTGACGGGGTTTCCTTCTGGGCATCGCCCTATACGCCCATCTTCCTGAATTGGGCGTTCATGTACCCTCGCGGGCCTGCGGCCAATCAGTATTGGGACCAGATTCCCGCTGACCTCGACGTCCTTATCACGCATGGTCCTCCCTACGGCATTCTGGACCAAACTGCACCTGGGGGAGAACATCTCGGATGCGTGGAACTGCTCAAAGCTGTTCAGGCAAAGAAACCGAAGATCCACATTTTCGGCCATATTCACGGAGGCGCTGGCACCTTCGAGAACGGCGATACCCGGTTTATCAATGCTGCATATCTCAACGAGCGGTACCGGCCGGTGGAGCCCGCAGGCATCATTCGAATCATCGATCTCTAGGATCTGGTCTCAATCCTCCCGAACCTTTTCATCGCGCTCCGGTTTAGCGTGCCAGCTCAGTAGTAATCACCAAAAAGTTCCCGATCCTCACGTGCTTTCTCGGCATAATAGCGCTTCATTCTATCCGCATTTCTTTTTGCACGGACTTCAGGAAGCAACTGAAATGCCTTTTGCCTGCATTTGGTCGCGCAGAAACGCTGGTCTTCTTGTCGCGCCTGCATCCATTGATCACAAATGGGGCATTTCCGTATCGACCAAATCCGGCCCGCGCACTGTAAGGCAACAAGAGCAGTAAGCAGTCGATAATCCTGAAGCTGTTTGGCGTCAATGCAACCGAGTCTAAGTTCCGTCGGCCGCCTGCGGCTGTTCAGCGGAAAATATGGGCGCACGCCAAAGTTTGCAAAACACGCCTCGAAAGCTCTCGCTTGCCGATCTTCGGTAGGTTTGATTGCTCTATCTCCTTTTCGCTGAAAGACGCTTAACCACTTAACGATTGGATGGTCGGTATCCAACGTATTGAGATGTTCGAGCAGAAAAGAAGCTAGTCGGAGTTTGGGCAGCTTGAACTGGACAATAGGATCTAACGACCACTCTTCTACCGTTTGTGTCAGACGCTTTCCTTTCATCTCACTCTTCCTTAATTTGTAGCCGACGGCTTATTGGAAATTAATTCATTTACAAAGATACACTCGAAACCTAGCTGCCGCAAGAGACTCTCATTTCGAATAAGTGTTGAAGCCGAGATTGCAACCATGTTCAAAAGGCCAAAACACAGCGGCGTGACCAATTCGCATCCACTCCACGGCTGGGCGAGCAGGGGACAGATGCACTTCCCTTGTCAGACAAGCGTCGATATGGCGTCTCTGCGGCTCGGGCAATCTTCTACCAATACAACACCTATTCAAACCCGCCGCGCGTTGGCATCGAAAGAAATCCTCAGCCAACTTCCTGTGGCACGAAAGAAAAAGACCAATGATAAACATCCAAACCACAACCCCTGCCTCACAGGGCTGCCCCGTGCTGTCTACTGATGCACTCCGCGAGTTGATCAGAGATTGGGATCAATCACGCCCGAGTGCGGAACTCATTTCCACGCTGGAAGAGGCCTGCTCACATCCACCGCTAGCCAATGTGCGAGCGACGAAACCAATCAGCAATCGAAGAGGCAAGAGCATGTCACGGCGCAAGGGGCAAAACGGAACGGTTGAAAAGCACGGGAATTATTACACCCTCCGGGTGTGGATGGACGTTGAGGGTCAAGAAGAGCGTGCACACGTGCGCATCAAGATTTGCCCTATCAAGAGGGGAAGCCCGGGCTGGCTCAATACTTCAGAGCGCCAAAACAAAGCGAAGGAGATCATCGAAAAGATCAGGGCGAACAGCCCGGAACGCTTTAACGAAGTCGTTCTGCAAACTCACCTTGGTGAGAGGACATTCCGTGAGCAGAGCGAAATCTTCCTGCAAAACTTACGGATCCGGGCAGAGGCCCGCGAAAAAGCTGGAGTGGATTCAACCGCATCCGGGTCAGCTGGGACCTTGGAGAACTGGGAGGGAATCATCAGAAATTGGCTGATCCCGATGCTGGGGGATTTACCCCTCTCGAAAGTCAACAACGGGTCTCTGAAGCGCGTGGTGGCCTGGATGAAAACGGGTGGCCCGATGCCATCAGCCGAAAAAGAGAAGAAGGTTAATCATGAGTAAGGTAAGGCCGAAGAAGCCATTGTCTGCCGCTACTATCAATGCTTATGTGGATGTGGCGAAGCACGTAGTTGCCTCAGCAGTCGATGAGGAAACCGGAAAGCGGCTCTACCATCCCGACTGGGACAACAAGTTCATGGGGGTGCCCAAGATCAACAAGAAAAAGCAGAAGAGGCCGAGCATCTCTTCGAAGATCATGACAGGGCTGGCGAACTACGGTGTCACGCTCTATCGCGTCCTCTTCATCCTTTTGGCAGCGACGGGCGCCAGGATTGGAGAGATGTTGGGAATTGAGATCGGCAAGCATATTTCTCCGGATTTCCGGACGATCTTCATCCGCCAGAAGGTGCGGAAAGGCAAAATCGAATGTTACCTCAAAACAGACGCAAGCTACCGTGACATCGATCTGCACCCGGCCATATCGGCAGTTCTCAGAGGGTTTGTCGGAGAGCGCCAGTCCGGCCTGGTTTTCTGCGGTGACGCAGGCAAGCCGATTTCGGCTGCCACTATATATTCGCGCCATCTGCATCCCGCGTTGAAAGCTCTTGGCTACCAAAATAAATTTGACCACAGCCACAAGGCTGGCTTCCACGCACTGCGCCGCTTCCGCAACACGTTTCTGAAGAACTTTACGCGTTGCCCGGAAGGCCTACGTAAATATTGGCTTGCATGGGCTAGAGGCGAGGACAAAGACGAACGTGGTGGAGGATCGGAGGACATGGATGATCGCTACGACATGATCGAGGACAACCTGCCGTTTCGCCTCCAGATGGCCGAGGAGTGTGGATTCGGGTTCGAATTGCCCTCTCTTGTACCCACTGTACCCAATTCCGACCAGAACCAAAGCGCCTCAACCTGCTCTCAACCACAACAAAATGAATAACTTGACTGGAGCATTCAAGGGACTACCGCCCCTTGAATGCTTAGTGCCCTCGTAGACATCGTTAGAGTTATAAGTAACTGATTCTATTTGACTTGCTTCTGTTTTTGCTTAGGCGTAGGCCGTTTTTCCCTATACCCAACCTGTACCCAGAGACGTCAGGCTCGATCTGCGCAAAGAATAATGATGAATATGCTTTTCACACCCCCTCTCAGCTAGATCAAGTCACTTTTTAATCCAGGCATTCTGCTCGTGGATCCCGTCCATGGCCACTTGTCCCCAAACGGCCTTTATCTCAGGAAAGAAAAAATACTATGACCAGCATCCACAGCCGGGGTCCTCCGCTGTTTGATCCGTTGTGCTCGTCGCCGATCGGAAGGCCAGACTCTGTTCGGCGATCAACCACTTAACCATATAACTCCGCTAGCGTTCAAGAGTTTTCCTTAATGCCTGCGGATCGCAACTGCCCTCGGCCGGAACCAATCTGTTCCAGCCTCCAAATAACTCACAACCGGTTCAGCAGCCGTGGAGATCCCATGTTCGGGAATTCCGCGGCTGTTGCTTTTGGAGACGTATTCATGGACCTTGAAAAATTTTTCTCGCAACTCTCAAATTCACCCTCTGCGGCATTCAGGTCGCGCCAATATACGCGCCCTTCTGCTCTCCCTGAAGAAATCCGCCAAGCCGCAGCTCGGGGCCTAAAGCTATTCCCGGTCAGCTTACCGGCAAAGCTAACCGGGTGTCCCAACCTTTTGATCTGTGAAGCTACCTGTGACCTCTCACGATTGGAAGAGTTATCAGTCACCGCACAGCCATTGTGGGGATACCGCGTAGCCGTCGGTCCATCTGGACTGTGCGTTTGGCATGTGGGTGGTCCTGTGGGCAGGGCATCGTTTGCATCTCTCGTTCCCGACCTTGACGAATGCTTTACCTTACAGGTGCGCCGCGGAGACTCGGCATGGGCTTTCTATCGTTGGCCAAAAGGATTGGTGCTGCGCACTTCGGCGCGGAAGCTGGCTTCAGGCGTCAGCATTATCGGCGAGAGCGACAGTTGCATCGTTCCTCCATCCGGAGGCGCTGTTTGGGAAAACCTCTGCGCGGAGATTGAAGCTCTTCCGCACTCATTGCGGGAGCTCGCGTTTGAAACCATGGACACCCCTCCGGGGTGCTTGGCGCCGTCCCCAACGCCATCGCCCCGCCTACTCCCTTGCCGGTCGGTTGCACATTTTGAGAAACCGCATCGGGGTACGCGCAAGAGCTATCCGATCCACGGCCAGGCAGGCTGCCGCGAAGGCTATCGGATCTCCCGCCGCCGATAAACGGCTTTCCACCTCTAACCGATCCTCACTTCCACTCAACCATCGATCGGCTGCGGTGCGCCCTAATCGCAGGGCGCACCGCGACCAATCCTTTTCCGGAGACAAAAAATGAAATCGCCACAAACGCTTATCATCGCCACTGCGGCAAATCGCGGCATCATCTATGCTCCCGCCGGCGGTGCAGGAGAATACGCCCCGCTCGCTGTCAACCCTTATCGAGGCTGCGGGCACGGTTGCAGATACTGCTACGTGCCGGCGGTCAAGCATATGCCCCGGGCAGAGTTCGACGCCAGCGCCATCCCGCGGGAGAACTTTCTAGCCCGGTTGCGGAGGGACGCCGCCAATTTACAGGCAGTCGGCGTCGGTGGTCAGGTCATGTTGAGCTTTTCGACTGACCCCTACCATCCGGGCGACACATCGCTCACGCGGCAGACCCTCGAGGTTCTGGTCGAGTACAAATTCGATTTCTGCGTTCTGACCAAGGGCGGCACGCGCGCCTTGAGGGATATCGATCTGTACCGGCCCCGGCATGACTGTTTCGCATCCACCCTTACCAGTCTCGACGACGGGTTTTCGCATAAATGGGAGCCGCGGGCGGCGCTCCCGGGCGATCGTCTAGCGGCACTCCGCACGTTTTCCGAACGCGGCATCTACACGTGGGTTTCGCTCGAGCCCACCCTGGACGCCGAAAGCAGCCTCGCAATTGTCGAGGCCACGCACTCGTTTGTGGACCTTTTCAAGATCGGACGCGCCAATTACATCGGCGTGACGGCGAAGACCGACTGGAAGAGCTACACCCTGCGCATGGCCGAACTGTGCGCGCGCCTCAGTGTGGCTCACTACTTCAAGCAGGACCTCGCCTGCTACCTGCCTGCCGGCTATCCGAATCGGATGCGTGTTGAGCAACACCGCTAACTCCGAGGAGGGCCGGACCGTTGCGGATTCCCTGTAATGGTCAGGCTCTGCTGTGCCCGCTCGCCAGCAGTGGGCGCTCCATTCCTTTGATTGATCAATTCACCGAACACAGGAGGAAGTTATGGATGAAAAAACCTTGCGGATTTTGTGCTACCGCGAGATTCTCTCTGCGCGCACTTATGGAAATGACGCGAAGAAAACGCGCCAGAAAATGCGCGCGGGAGAAATTTGCACTTCCTGCAGAGGCCCACTGCCGGAACCGCGCACATCCGGCCCAAAGTGCTGCGCAAGCTGTGCCGGGAAACATCATGTTCGCATGACATTCTTCCGCTTCCACGGATGGCATTGCAGTTTCTACACCGAGCGCTGGCAACGGCTTCCGAAGCGCGTCGTGTTCTGCCAAGCGGCAAATGTTTGGGAAACCGCTAAACGAGGTAACGGCCTGATCGACGATGCCGCCCGGGATAGGTTGAAACTGTTGATCGATGTGGGCAGAGGCGGCATCATGCTCCGGCTGACCGACGAGCAGTTCCAGGCGATCGGAGGCGTTCTGCCGAAAGTTCCGAATGTGCCGGACAAGACGGGTGCCGACGGGGAAGATATTTCACTCACGACATAATTCTCACCAAGTCCGCCCTAGAGTATCGCGCCAAGATGCCCAAGGACGCATCCGCGAATGCCGCGGAGGGTAGAACATCATCCATTTTGCCGATGGACGAAGACCTTCCCCCCGCCACTCAACCTGCTTACAATCTGCGGGCTGCAACTCCAATTCGCAGGGCTGCACGTACGCTCTGCCGGCGAGGTGATGGTCGTATTTTCAGGCATCGTTCTCCTCCTGGGCGGCTTTGGCGACCACTTCGCCGATCGCCTTGAACTTATAGGGTTTGCAGCCATTGCGCGCTTGGGCTGAAAGCTGCGTCGCTTGGAACATATTGCAAGCCAAGCGAACCCCACAGAGACCATTTGTATTCATGCTGGTTAGCTATAACTCTTTTATTTTAAGAAGATTTCCCATGCTTCATTGTGAGTTGCCTTACCAATTCACGCGACCTTGTGGCGTCACTAGGCTCGGCAGCAGGTTGGCGGCACGACGCATATTCTCTCAAAAAAGCACTATGCAGTAGACAATCCTACAGCAAGATTTTTTCCTTGACTTAATCCTGGATCAGTGGGATGCTGTAGATAGTTCTACAGACACAGTAATGCTATTAGCCCGAGCTTGTTCTATTTTTTCCGGATACACCGCGCGCACCCGGCTTGTCCCGGTTGCGCAAGGTGGCGTTCTGGCGATTCAGCTCCGAGACCTTTCCCCGAGTGGAACGCTGGACGTGTCGAGGTTGGCGCGTGTCCAGCTAGATGACATTCAAGATCGCCACCTTGTCCATTCAGGCGATGTACTCTTTCGCTCGCGTGGTGACCGGAACACCGCGGCCGTTGTGGGCTCGGATCTCGCAGAAGCGGCTCTGGCGCTGCTCCCGCTGATGATCCTGCGACCCAAGCCGCACGTCATCTCGGGCGAGTATCTGGCGTGGGCAATCAATCATCCGCACACACAGCGCTTTTTCGACAGTGTTGCTCGTGGCACAAAATTACGAATGGTGTCGCGCGCGAGCCTGGAACATCTTGAACTGGACATCCCCGACGTCGAAACGCAGCGAAAGATCGTGGCCATAGACGCTCTGGCTGAACGGGAAAAGGCGCTCTCTGTTCAGGCTGCCGGCCTGCGGAAAGAACTGACCAGCAGAATTCTCGGCGAGCGCGCGAAACGGCCCCGGCGTGCCACCGCAACGGAAAGGATTACGAAGTGACCGACCAACTCACGCAAAACCAGGTGAACCAAACTGCCTGGGCGGCTTGCGACACCTTCCGCGGCGTCGTCGATGCCGGCCAGTACAAGGACTACATCCTGGTGATGTTGTTCCTCAAGTACATCTCTGACCTCTGGAATGACCACGTCGAGAACTACCGCAAGCAATACGGTGGTGATGATGCGCGCATTCGACGCAGGTTGGAGCGCGAACGTTTCATTCTCCCCAAAGGGTCAAGCTTCTATGACCTGTATGAACAGCGGAACGAAGCCAACATCGGCGAGCTAATCAACATCGCCCTCGAGAAGATCGAGGATACGAACCGCGCCAAGCTTGAAGGCGTGTTTCGGAACATCGACTTCAACTCCGAAGCCAATCTTGGCCGCGTCAAGGACCGTAACCGGCGCCTCAAGAACCTGCTAGAGGATTTCGCCAAGCCGGCGCTCGACCTGCGCCCCTCGCGCGTAACCGAGGACATCATCGGCGAGTGCTACATCTATTTGATCTCGCGGTTTGCGTCGGATGCCGGCAAAAAGGCTGGTGAGTTCTACACGCCGGCTGCCGTCTCTCGCTTGCTGGCAAAGCTGGTTGCGCCGGTGCCGGGAGACACGATCTGCGATCCAGCCTGTGGATCGGGCTCGCTGCTAATCCGCGCTGCCGAGGAGGTCGGTTCCGACAATTTCGCACTCTATGGACAAGAGGTGAACGGCGCAACCTGGGCCCTCGCCCGTATGAACATGTTCCTGCATGCCAAGGACGCCGCGCGCATCGAGTGGTGTGACACGCTTAACAGCCCCGCACTGATCGAAGGCGACCATCTGATGAAGTTCGACATCGTCGTCGCCAATCCGCCCTTCTCGCTCGACAAGTGGGGAGCTGAACATGCTGCCGCCGATCAGTACAACCGCTTCTGGCGCGGCGTTCCGCCCAAGTCGAAGGGCGACTACGCATTCATCACCCACATGATCGAAATCGCGCGGCGTCAAAGCGGTCGCGTCGCCGTCATCGTGCCCCACGGTGTGTTGTTCCGCGGTGGCAGCGAGGGCAAAATCCGCCAGGCGCTCATCGAAGAGAACCTGCTCGATGCCGTTGTCGGCCTGCCGGCCAATCTATTTACCACCACCGGCATTCCAGTCGCCATCCTGGTCTTTGATCGCTCTCGCGAGCAGGGTGGCGCAAACGAAAGCCGCAAAGAGATCCTGTTCATTGACGCGAGCCGGGAGTTCACTCCCAGCAAGACACAGAACCTGATGTCCGATGAGCAAATTCAGAAGGTTCTCGACACGTACCGCACCCGCGCCGAACTCGACAAATACTCGCACTTGGCCACTCCGGAGGAGATCAAGGAGAACGAGTACAACCTCAACATCCCCCGCTACGTGGACACCTTCGAGCCGGAAGAGGAGATCGATGTGGCCGCGTTGCAGAAAGAGATCGACCGCATCGAGGGCGAGCTGGCCGAGGTCCGTGGCCGCATGGCCGGCTACCTCAAGGAGTTGGGCGTCCATGTCGAACGGTGAGCTGATTCTTTACACCAGCGAAGATGGCGCGGCCCGTATCCAGTTGCGCGCCGAAGGTGGCACCGTCTGGCTCTCCCTGAACCAGATTGCGGACTTGTTCGGACGGGATAAGTCTGTGATTTCGCGTCACATAAAGGCCATTTTCGATGATGGCGAATTGGCCGCGGATTCAGTTGTTGCACGTTATGCAACAACTGCCGCCGATGGCAAGACCTATCAGGTGGACTACTACAACCTGGAGATGATTCTCGCTGTCGGCTATCGCGTCCGTTCGCCGCGCGGCGTCGAGTTCCGCCGCTGGGCCTCCACCACACTCAAGGAATATCTGGTCAAGGGCTTCGTTCTCGACGAGAAGCGGCTCAAGGATCCGGCCTGGGACTACTTCGATGAGCTGCTGGAGCGCATACGGGAGATTCGCGCCTCCGAGGCGCGCTTCTACCAGAAGGTGCGCGAGATTCTGGCGCTCAGCGAGGACTACGATTCCCGCTCGCAGTCGGCGCAGGTCTTCTACGCCACCATCCAGAACAAGATGCTGCACGCCGTTACCGGCCATACGGCGGCCGAGCTGATCGCCGCCCGCGCCAACGCCAGTCTCCCCAATATGGGCCTGACGGCGTGGAAGGGCGCGCGTGTGCGCAAGAGTGACGTCACCACGGCCAAGAATTATCTGGCCGAAAAAGAGATCAGTGACCTCAACTTGATCGTCACCATGTTCCTCGATACCGCCGATCTACGCGCGCGCCGCCGCCAAACGATGAAGCTCACGGACTGGGAAGTGGTTCTCGATGGCTTCCTGCGCTCGAATGAACTGCCGCTGCTGACCAATGCCGGGAGCGTCTCCGCTGCGCAGGCCGAAAGAATCGCCTTCGAACGTTACGAAAACTTCGATGCCAAGCGCCGAGAACAGCTTGCCGCTGGCGAGCAGAGTGACATTGCCGAGCTCGAACAAATTGCCGAGCAGACCAAAAAGTTGATCAAGCGAGGCAAGAATGAAAAGTAAATGGAAAAAGATCGAGCTTGGCGAACTTGCGACATTTTATTCGGGAGGAACGCCGAGCAAACAAAATCAGGAATACTGGGGAGGAGACATTCCGTGGATAACGGTTAAGGACATGAAGGAGATGTTCTTTTCTTCGACGAATCTCTCTCTTACTCAAGCTGGCGCTGACACGCTACGCATCATGCCCGCCGACACGATTTATATGCTTGTTCGAGGCATGGGGCTATTTAAGGATTTGCCCGTTCTCTATTGCGATCGCCCCGCGACATTCAATCAGGATATAAAAGCTCTTGTTGCAAAAGAGCTTATCGATCCTTTGTTCCTTGCATATAGCCTGAAGGCAAAGAAGGATGAAATTCTACGTCTCGTTGATACTGCCGGGCACGGAACTGGGCGTCTGGATACCGACTTGGTAAGATCAATTCCTTTTGTTCTTCCTCAAAAGGAAGAGCAGAAAATGATTGTATTGGCATTGCAAAGCTGGGATGAGGCCATCGACAAGCTGGATTCGCTTTCCTGCAAGCTTGAAAGGTTGAACAGAGCTTTGCGCCAAAAGTCCTTTGAGAAGCAATTCGTGTGCGAGAAGATCCTCCTCAAGGCATCGAGAATCTTCGAGTCCGTTTCGGAACGTGCACGACCGGATCTCCCGCTGCTGGCCGTTATGCAGGACTTGGGCGTTGTGCGCCGCGACGAGCTGGACCGCCGCGTGGCCATGCCGGACGGTGACATTTCCAGCTACAAGGTCGTTCGTCCAGGCGACTTCGTCATCAGCCTGCGCTCCTTCGAAGGCGGGCTGGAGTATTCAAATGTGCTCGGCCTCGTAAGTCCGGCGTACACGGTCCTCCGGCCAATTCGCGAAATCAATAGCGACTACTATCGTCACTTCTTCAAATCGCGCAGCTTCATCGGTCGCCTCGATAAGTTGATCTTCGGCATTCGCGATGGCAAGCAGATCGCCTTTCGTGACTTTGGCGATATGCGCATTCCGAATCCGAGCATTAAGGTCCAGGAATCCGATGCAGCGGCGCTCAATCAAGTGGCTTCGCTTCTTGAGCTCAATCGGAAGCGTAAGCAGGCTTTCGAAAAGCAAAAGCGCGGCCTGATGCAGAAACTCCTCACGGGTGAATGGCGCGTCAAGACTGACGGAGGTGAATCATGATGGTCCTTGGTTTCCGCACAGATCCTTCCAAACCACGCTATGCTCTTGTTCGAAAAGACGGTGCGGGGTTGGTCCTGGTTAACGCTCAGGTTGAGACTAGTCTTCCGTATCCCGCAAACATCGCCTCGGCCGCGGAAAAAGTGGGCTGGATGTACCGCGAGATCGAACGCATCTTCCGTGACAATCCAGGAATCACGCGAGTCGTAATAAAGACCAACGAATACACGCAGTCCGACTCCAAAGCAAAGCGCGAGAGCGCCTACGCGGAAGCCATGCTGTTGCTGTTTTGTTCGCAGCATCAAGTTCCGGTCGACGTGAAAATCTACGCATCACTGGGAACAAATAGCGGGTCGGTGAAAGGGGATGCGGAAGCACGCGTCTGCCGCACCCCAAAATACTGGGACGCAAAAATGGCCGACGCCGTCGTTGCTGCCTGGAGCTGGGCCCGAACGCTATGAGCACAGCCATTCCCATACCGGCTCTCCTGCCCGGCACGCCGGTCTATAAGTACGTGCTCAAGCACCGGATCGGCTCCGGAAACTTTGGTGAGGTATGGCTGGCGACGGATAACGCCGTTGGTCACGACTATGCCATCAAGATTCTGCGTCCTGGCACCCCCGTGAACCAGCGTCTTCGAGAGGCATATATTGGGCATCGCCTCGCGCACAACAATCTTGTACGCGTACATCAGGCCGACGTCGTGAATATCGGCGGGAATGAATTCGTCATTATTGCCATGGACTACCAGCCCGAGGGTTCGATCACGAAACTTGCCAACCCTTCAGGCTATATTCCCCTCCCGGAAGTCATTCGCATCGGCATTGACATCCTGCGCGGACTCGAATACCTGCACGGTGAAAACTTCTTCCACAATGACATCAAGCCCGAAAACGTGCTTATCGGCTCAAGTCGCCAGGGCATGCTTGGCGACTATGGCATTGTCGGTATTTCTGCGGATGGGTCATCCGTTCCCCCGCCCAGCGTCTACAGAATTCATTGCGCTCCGGAGATCGTGTCCGGCGTCGGGATCAATGCGCAAACAGATGTTTTTCAGGCCGGAATGACGCTGTTTCGGATGCTGGTCGGTCTAGGTTCGCTGCGCGATAAGTTCAATAAGCTGGGTGAGGCCAAATACTATCAGGCGATCTGCGGTGCCACACTCGTGACTGCGTCTGATTTCCCACCCTACGTACCGAATAGATTGAGGCGGATCGTTGTTAAGGCTCTGAACCCGAATGTTGCTGAGCGTTATGTGTCGGCTCTCGAAATGCGCCGCGATCTGGAAAAGCTGAACTACCCGGGCTATTAAACCGTAGCGCCATCCGGCGCATTCATAGGCCACAGCGTGAACCACGAGTTTCGTTACGAGAACAAGAAATCAGCCAACGGAACATTTGACTTTGTTGCGTTCAAGAAGAGCAAGGCTACACAGCGCGAGACGCGCTTTGCAAAGTACTGCTCGTCAGGACTTACCGCACCACAATCTGCTAAACAAATCGAGCGCTTCGTGAAAGCGGTTGTGGAGGGAGTATGAGCTTCGACGCCGCCGAAAAGCATCAGTCGCAGGTTCCAGCAATCCAGTTGCTAGTGGCGATGGGCTATCAGCCCCTGAGTCAGGCAGAGGCTGTCTCTCTGCGCGGCGGGCGGCTGCGCAACGTGGTGCTGGACGACATCCTCGCGGAGCAACTTCTCAAGATCAACCGCTTTACCTTTCGCGGGCGCGAATATGCCTTCGACCTGGAAGATGCGCACGAGGCCATCCGCCGACTGAAGCCGACGCCCGACCGCCTGAAGGGCCTCAAAGGCACAAATCAGAATATATACGACACGCTCGTTCTGGGCACAACGATTGCCAAAACGATTGACGGCGACAGCAAGAGTTTTTCGTTTCGCTTCGTCGATTGGGAGCAGCCAGAGAACAATGCCTTCCACGTGACTGCCGAGGTTTCAGTAGAACGGACCGGCAGCATTCAGACGAAACGATGCGACATTGTTGCCTACGTCAACGGCATTCCATTCGTCGTCATCGAAAATAAGCGCCCCACCGAAAGCCTGAAGAAGGCCGGGAGCCAGCTTATTGGCTACCAGAGCGAAGACTACATCCCACATCTGTTCCACTTCGCGCAGTTGCTGCTGACGATGAACCGCCAGGAGGCCCGCTACGCGACCGTGGGAACCCCGCAGAAGTTTTGGCAAAACTGGCGCGATGAAGAGGACACCGACACGGCGATCACACCATTCGTAAATCGCCACCTGACCGCTGCCGAGACGGATACCGTCTTTTCGGGTGATTTCGCAGTGGCAAGACCCTACTTTGAGGCCATGGCAGCTGAGGGGCCACGAGCAATAACGGCGCAAGATCGAACGCTCTTTGCGCTTTGCAGGCCCGAGCGCCTGCTCGATCTGGTGCGGCGCTTCACCGTGTTCGAAGGCGGCAGCCGAAAAATTGCCCGGCATCCGCAGTTTTTCAGCATTCGCGAGGCCGTTCAGCGCGTAAAGCAGTTCGACCCGAAAGGCAGCCGCAAGGGCGGCGTCATTTGGCACACGCAAGGGGCGGGGAAGTCGCTGACCATGGTCATGCTGGGTCGAGCGCTTGCCTTGGATAAGGAGATTTCCAATCCGCGCATCATCATCGTCACCGATCGCGACGATCTCGACGTACAAATCAGGGACACGTTCAAGTCCTGTGACATGCAACCTGCGCGCGCCACCAGCGGCGCCCATCTGGTCGACCTGATCCGGGACAAGCGTCCACTCATCACCACCATCATCAATAAATTCGATTCCGCGCTGCGCAGCGCGAAAGCCGCCGACGCGGACGCCAACATTTTTGTTCTAGTGGACGAAAGCCATCGCACCCAGACCGGGCGCAAGGGAAGCTACAGCCAGTTCGCGGTGAAAATGCGCCGCATGCTCCCCAAGGCTTGCTACCTGGGCTTTACGGGCACGCCGCTGCTCAAGAAAGAAAAGAATACTCTTGCGACGTTTGGTGGCCTCATACACAGGTATGCCATCGATGAGGCGGTCGCGGACGGTGCCATCGTGCCACTTCTCTATGAGGGGCGCCTGGTCGATCAGCGGATTACTGCCGATGCGATCGACCGCTGGTTTGACAAGATCAGCGTGGGGCTGACGGACAAGCAGAAGGCCGATCTGAAGCGCAAATTCTCGAGGTCGAATGCTCTCTCGAAGACATCTCAGGCAATTCGCGCCAAAGCCTTCGATATTTCAGAGCACTTCCGTCAGAACTGGCAGGGTACGGGGTTCAAAGCCCAACTCGTTGCTCCCTCAAAGGCCGCGGCAGTGCGATTCAAGGAAGTGCTTGATGAGATCGGTCACGTAACCAGCGAGATCGTCATCTCGTCACCCAATGAGAATGAAGGCAATGAGGAAGTCGACAAGGAAGCGAAGGATCTCGTCCGGAAATTCTGGGACGGGATGATGAAGCGCTTCAAGACGGAGGAGGATTACAACCGCCAGCTTACCGCCGCCTTCAAAGGTTCCGGTGATCCCGAGATTCTGATTGTTGTTTCAAAGCTGTTGACTGGCTTCGATGCTCCACGCAACACGGTGCTCTATGTATGCAAATCGCTGCGCGAACACAATCTGCTGCAGGCGATCGCGCGCGTGAATCGGCTCTATGAGGAAGATGGAGCAGAGAAACAGTTCGGTTTCATCATCGATTACGAAGGCCTCCTCGGCGAGTTGGACAACGCATTGACCACATATAGTGCATTCGAAGGCTATGATTTCTCGGACCTGGCGGGGACGGTACATGACGTGCGCGAGGAAATCCGTAAGTTGCGGCCGTTGCACGACCAGCTGTGGGATCTCTTCAAGTCAGTCAAAAACAAAAAGGACATGGAGCAGTTCGAGCAATTCCTCGCCGATGAATCCATCCGCCACGATTTTTATGAACGGTTGCGCGCCTTCGGACGATGCCTGCACATTTCAATTTCGTCGGAAAAGCTCCTCGACGTCTTCGCCGAGTCTGATGTGGAGCGGATGAAGCGAGATTGGAAGCAATTCTCCGAACTAAGGCGATCGGTTCAGCTCCGGTATCAGGAAGTAGTTGATCTGAACGAATTCGAACCGAAAATTCAGAAACTGCTTGATGACCATGTTGTCGCAATGCCCGCTGAGATCATCATCCCCCTGGTGAACATCAATGATCCCGATGCACTCGAAGCTGTAATGAAAGAGGCGGGAGTCTCCGACGCATCGAAGGCCGATCGAATCGCAAGTGCAACGCGCAGGACCATTACGGAAAAGATGGAAGAAGATCCGACCTTCTACAAGCGTTTCTCACTTTTGCTCGAGGAGACGATTCGGAATTACAGGGCAAAGAGAATCTCTGAGCGGGATTATCTCAAAAATGTGATTGATCTCGCCGGCAAAGTTGCCCGGAAGGACCGGGGAGCCAACATTCCGGATCCAATCAAGGGAAATGACGACGGGCAGGCGTTTTACGGAATTCTCCAGGGCGCGCTCGTCGGATCAGACGGACAGCCGGTAGGCGAGGTGGAAACTGCCCAGATCGCGCTCGCGATTATCGACATCATCAAGTCGCATCACATTGTCGACGTGTGGACGAACGAGGTAGCGCAGAACAATATGAGAAACGCCATAGATGACTACTTCTTCGATGTTCTGCGCGATCAACGAGGAATACAGTTGCCCATTGAGATGATGGACGAAATCGACCACAGGATCATGGACCTTGCTCGCGCGAGGTTCCCTGGATGAGCCGGGAACGTGGACGGATCGAATACGCAGGGCTCGCGATCGAGTTTGCCGTCTTACGGCGCAAGAGAACGACACTCGAAATTGCCGTCGAGCCTGATGCAACGGTGACGATTGCAGCCCCGCTCGGTGCCTCTATGGAGGCCATCGCGGAAAAGGTCCGTAAGCGCGCCTCATGGGTGCGCCAGCAGCAGCATTTCTTTCTGCAATTTATCCCGAGGACACCTCCGCGGCGCTACGTTCCTGGCGAGACTCATCTGTACCTTGGCCGGCAATACCGGCTCAAGGTAATTTCCGGTGACCGGCCGGGAGTCAAGCTCTTACGAGGATTCATGTTGGTGGAAAGCCCGTCTCCCAAACGGTCCGATGTAACCCGAGACCTAGTGAATGCGTGGTATCGTGCTCGCTCTCACAAATGGTTTGTGGATCGTCTGGAAGCGAATCTGCTCCGGTTCCCAAACCCCGAACGGGTTCGTCCGATCGGGCTGATTGTCCGCAATCTGCGTCAGCGCTGGGGATCAATGTCGCCCGGGCACAGAATGGTTTTGAACCAACGACTCATCCAAGCGCCGATTTACTCAATCGACTATGTGATCACACACGAGCTGTGCCACGTGGCCGAACCCAGTCACAGGCCTGCATTCTTCCGACTATTGGACCGCGTTCTTCCTGATTGGCAGAGCCGAAAGCGGCGGCTGGAACAGGTAATGTCATGAAACGCCGGCCCCATTCACGACTGCCGGATGACACAGCGAGAACCAATCGCGTGATAAGCGCCTATAAATTGGAGGCATTGAGCCCGGCTGACGATTGCAGCAGACTGTTCTTCAGGACCAGCTCTCCTACCAGCTTCTTCAATTGGGCGTTCTCTTTGCGCAGGAGCCTCAGTTCTTCGGACTCGCTCATTGTCTCGGCTCTGTCGCCATCAATATTAGTGGGTGTTGGTGTGCGTCCAGCAGCTGCAGTGCGAACTGTAGAAGGGGGCGCAGCAAAGTCCGCGGACAGCTTCGGCTGAGCTGGGTTGAGCGCCGTCACTCTCAGGGCGCTTCTGCGGGGCGGGCGGTTCGCTGGCGGCTTCGCCGTTCCATCGGCCGCGATTTGACTTGAGCGTTCCGGCTGGCGCTTCGCCAAATCGCGGTTTCGGACCCATTCATCCACCTCATCTTCATACCAGCCGACCGCGCGGGCTCCGAGCGAAACCTGCTTGGGGAATTCCCCACTTTTGATCAGGTCGTACAGCATGGTCCGTTTGAGTCCTGATCGGCGCAAAACCTTCTCAATCCGAAGAATGGTTCTCGGATTAGGGTCCGCCGACATGCTGTAGAGGTCTAGCATCAACAGTATTGTCGGGGGAATGAACTTTAACCGGGTAGGCTAGAAAGTACAGAATTTTGCGACGCACCCATCTTTTTTCTGGGTCAAGGTAGCTTTCGATACCTTGGCAGGTCGGTTTAGTGCAGAAGGATGATGCCGATCCCAGGACCATCAAGCTTAAAGAAAGATCGTTAAGTGGGACCATTTCTGAGCAGGTTCAATCCTGCCTTGAAACCGAGTGAGCCTATTTCGGACACAACTCAGCCACTGTGGCGCTATACGGAATAGGAGCCCATCGATATTCGGAGCCGGCTTTGCGAATGTGCCCGAGGCCTGGAAATGAAATGTGATCGGAAGCTACCAAGAGTCCTGATTGGGCAGCGAACTCGAATTGCCGTAGGCGTGTCTCGACCGCCTGGTGCGGGTCGACATCATACTGCACCGTGACCTCAAAATGCGCGAACTGAACCTCCGCTGAATGAATGATGTCGCCCCAGAAGAATATCTGGTGGCCTTGATCTTCGACGAGGTATGCCGTATGCCCCGGAGTGTGTCCGGGCTGACTATGTGCGGTGATTCCAGGAAGAATTTCACTGTCCTGCTTGATGAGCAGAATTCTTTTTGCTTCCAGATAAGGACCGACCGTCGCGCGGGATTGCTGTATGGTCTTTCGCAGAGACTCAGATTGGGCAGGGTTGTCTTTTCCCGTGACAAAATACTCGAGGTCCCGTACATCGACATGCACCATGGCATTCGGGAACTGCCTCAGTCGCGCGACAGAGAGGCCACCCGAGTGATCGGCGTGGATGTGCGTAAGCAAAATGGTGTCGATCTGTTCCGGCTGATAGCCGCTGGCTCTGAGATTGGTGATAAGCAGGCCGCTTCTGGCGCCCAACAACTCTCCAGCGCCTGTGTCGATCAGAACCAGATGCGAGCCGGTGTTGACCAGATATGCATTGATCGAAAGATTGATTGGCAGCGCCTCGTGGTCCGCCTCGTATTCAGCGAGGGCGATGTCGGGCTTGCTGAGGATCTGGTCCATACGCCGCGGCGCATTGCCATCCGACAGGACGGTCATCTCAAATGAGCCCAATGTCCCTCGATAGAAGCCAGGCGCCTGACGATTTTGTTTCGGTACGGGCGCTGTGTCCGGTGTGATGGGACCTCGAATCGCAGGTCGAACGGCCGGAGATGTAGATGGAGAAATCATGGATAAGTGAATCCGACGGCATTATAGTGCTCCTGGCGCCGCTTGCTGAACAGCGCGAATCAGCGACCGAAGATCACTGCGGCTGCCTCAATCTTTTCCTGTAATACCCCGTTTTGCAGGAAGGGTTCGAGCGTTTTTCTGATTTCCGCTGCGAACTCCGCCTGCCGATCTCCCACGACGGCAGGGGATGTATTGGATTTTGAAAGCGCTCTGCCGACCAAGTCTTGAACGCTGACACGGTGGGTCTCGGTGACGGAAATGCTATCGATCTTGTGAAATTGTGAACCTGCAAACCACTCCGCTGCCTCCAGCCGGTAGTGCTTTCTATCCGGGTCGTCAGACCAAGAACGGCAAACCTCTTGATAAGACTTCAGCCACGGGGACGCCGGCGCTTCAACGCTGCCGGACCGGCAGACTAATATCCGTCCTACGCTGGAAACGATGCGTTCGAGCACTTCCGGCGCGGATTGGCGGTCCAGCCAGTGAAGCGCGCGGCCAATGGTCACGACGTCAAACGATTCGCCGCCAGGAAAATCCTCAATGCGCCCGAGGCGGAAGCTGAGATGGGCTCTCGCCCGTTCCGCAGCCGCCTTGGCCACGTCGATCATGCCGGGTTCGGGATCAAGAGCCGTGCATGTCGCCACGAACGGAGCAAAACCGATCGCCAGTGGACCAGGACCGCAGCCAACGTCAAGCAAGGCTTCGTCACCGTCCAGGCCGAGCCGTTCTGCGGCGGCGCGGAAGAATTCCTGTGGGTAAGGCTCTCGATAGCGCGTGTAGAACTCGACAGTTGAGGCGAAGCGGCCCATCGATTCAAGTGTTGCAGGCGCGGCTGCACCGATCAAGGCCACATCGATGGTCAACTACTCAGATTCGCAATGGCTCGGCATCGCTGTTCCTCCAGAAACTTCAAAATGGTTACGGAGGATAGGCAGTGTTTAAGGTTGCCGTTCTGGACGACTGGCAGGGGAATGTCTTTCATCAGGCCGCTATTGACCTTTCAAATAGCCCGTGTCATTGGCACAGCATAACGCAACTCGACCCGAGCGGGGCTCGCTAGAGCTTCGAAATCGCATTTGTACTCAAGCTGGTCCGTGGTGTCCAATGAGTGGCAAGGTTGGGTTTTCCAATGAGATGGACCTACGGGGCAATCCCGCGAGAGTTGGCTCGTCGGCTTCGTGTGTTCGTCAGGAGGGAATGGGCTTCGGTATTTCTCTCGTCAGCCGCTGGAGTGCTATGTGCATCGATCATTCGCCTTGCGTGGGCCGATTCGCTGTTCCAGAAATACTGCCTGAGGCAATACGGCATCCTCCGGGCGGATTTTGGTGGGCTGCATTCGTACTCCACCTACCTTTGGGGACTTTCGATCGCTCTCGCATTGGCGGCGATTCCGAAGGCCTTCGTAGTGTCTTGGAAGGGGATCAGATCTTGGGTCCTTGGGATAACCAGCGGCCTTTGCCTCGCGTCCTTCCTCTCAACCCTCTTTTCCTTCCTCATATTTAGTTCGGATTTCTTACGAGCCGCACGATTGAGCGTCGCGACCATTGGAATCATATCCTGCATTAGCTTCGCGTTCTATTCACTTTCGCTGAGGCGGAGCCACAATCAAATATCAGAGGAAATGATCAGGGTAAGTGAGTCTGATCTTAGTCAAGCGGGAACCTCAATCCCAACCACTGATGACCCGATAGCGTCTTGGGCCGAGGACCTCCTAGACCGTGCTCCTATTGTCAACTCCGTTTCGTTCAGTCTCCTGATCTCCCGGACGCCGGTTCTGGCTCTCCAAGGTCCATTTGGCTCGGGCAAAACCTCGATACTTAACCTTTTGGCGCGACACCTTTCAGATAAGGCGCTTGTTGTTTATTTCAGTAGCTGGTTACCGGGAAGTGCGGACACGCTTTCTTCCTATCTTCTCGAAGACATATCCAAAGTGTGCCGGAAGTCCTACGTTGTTCCGGGCATTCAAAGGAGCGCCCGCAAGCTGGCGCTTGCTCTTGCAGAGCGCGTCCATCTGCTTAATTTATTCCCCGATTTCTTATCGGCATCGACGCAGAGGGACGAAATTCAGAGGCTCACGGATGCAGTCGCCAGGCTTCCGCGGCGTGTTGTCGTGCTCCTCGATGAAGTTGATCGAATGGATAAGCCGCAACTTGACACATTGCTTAAGGTGCTTCGGGGGCTTTCACTTTCATCGAACCTGAGCTTCGTGTGTGCTTTCGATCGCGAGAAGGTCGAGAGGACGGTCACGGGCAACTTCAACTCGTCAAGCAATATTTATTTCGAGAAGTTCTTTCCAATCTCTGTTGGCATACCGCCCATCGACGAGGATTCGCTGAAAACGATCGGGGTTCGTCGACTCAGTTCCGCGCTCGACCGGAGGGGATGGTTCGAGGGGGAAGCGGACAGAGAAGGATATGAGAAGGAAATTGGTCAAATTTGGTCCGACCTGCTGAGTCCCTTCTGCGCAACCATCAGGGAAATAGGCCTCTTGGCGAACGATGTATCGGCCCCCGCACAGCTCAAGGGCGAAATCAACCTGATTGATCTGACCCTTATCGAGTTGTTGCGACGATTCGAGCCGGCGGTGCATGAGATTGTCTGGCGATACAGGGAAATCATCTCCCAGGGTGAACGCTCGTTGGAAAGATACCGATTTCGCTCCGATCAACAGGAGGCAGTGCTGAAAAAGAAGCTCGGAGATGAGGTCGACCTCGCGCTCAAAGACAATCCAAGAGCGGAAGCCGTGAAGGAAATTTTTGGCCGATTGTTTCCTAAATTCGAGGCGATCGCGCAATTAAGACTTCGCTTTCCGCTCCGTAGACAGAAAGCTGACGAAAACGCCAATAGGATTTCTGATCCTGGTGTTATGCGGACCTATTTTCATCAAAAACTCGGTGAAGATGAGTTCAGCTCAAGGGAGATGCGCAAATTCATACGAGAACTTGAAAGCACCGACGATCCAGCCGATGTGCGTCAACGTGTTCTCCAAACAATTAGGTCCATGGAAAAGGGCAATCCGAAGAGGAGAGAATTTCTTGATAAGCTCGGCGACCAAACGAAGAAGGTCAAAGTGGGCCTGGCAATGGAAATTGCGCACACTTGCGTGTGCGCGGCGGACCTCCTCACATATGATTTCTTCTTCAGCGTCGGCGAATCAGGAGCCGTTTTAAGCATGGTGATCAAGGTGGCCGATCGGGAAGAACAGAACCATCAAAATCGGGTCAGGTTTCTCGGCGAATGCATTCGCGAAGCCGGCGACGATACCATGGCGCTCAGAATCCTGCGATCATGCTCAAAACCTGGTGTGGATTTCGATCTCCAAATCTCCTTTGCGGAATTGTACCCGCATTTTATTGAGCGAATGAACGAGAGATATGGCTCGAACAAGGATCCGCACACCGTCAATCTCTTGGCGTCGGACCGTGATGCATTCACCCTGTGGGGCTTCTCCGATCTGAGCAAGGAGGGATTGCAGCTTGACCAGAAAGAAGTCGCCCGCAATAGAGCCGCTCAACGAAGTTTTTGGCTAGGACACATCAGGACCAGCAGGAAACGCTTGGCCGAAGTATTGAGCAGTTTCTTTTTCCCAGAGATGCAGTATGACGGCGATCCACGCTCATTCATCGAGTACAAGATCCCGATCGCCGACCTCAAGCGGCTTTACGAATCAACTGAGGATGACGGTTCATTGACGATCGACGATCACGCATCGTTAGCCATGCTGGGGAGAATTCTGAAGGGAGAATTTCTGAGTGGGGCCGGGCCGTTTGAGTGGCAAAAGGAGCGGGAGCGCATTCGCGGCTCTGGACAAGCAAAAGATCCGCAAGAAGCGGAGTAATGCAAAAGAACACGGATGAGGTACACACGGGGGGATTGAGCAGAGTTGCGGTGTAGGGAGATCAATATGGCTCACAAGGTCTATACGGCGATTGTCAACGCGGTAAAGGCTAAAAAGCTGACAGAACCGTTCACGAAAGAGGATTTCAGAGCAGCGTGTCCTGGGTTTGGAAATGGAACCTATGCCGCCTTTCTAGACAAGCATTCCGAAGGAAATTCCGGTCGCAATTCGGAGCTATTTCAGCGGGAGGTGCCAGGCCGCTTCTCGTGCCTGCGACCGTTTCGTTATGGGCTATGAGCGGGCAGCGCTTGGAGGCTGCGGAAATCAATGAACGAAAAGGAATCGCACAGGAAGGCCGTTGTTATCACCGCGTTGCCGATTGAATGCCGAGCGGTATGCAAACATCTCAAGAACCTCCGCGAAGAGGCGCATCCTCGCGGTACCATTTACGAGCTTGGGGTTTTCGACGGTGGAGCGGGGCGTCAATGGGACATTCTTGTGGTCGAAGCGGGTGCTGGCAATACAAGCGCAGCGGCGGAAGTCGAAAGGGCGATTTCGTTTTTTGAGCCAGAGTTGGCGTTCTTCGTGGGCGTGGCGGGCGGAGTGAAGGATGTTGTACTCGGGGACGTGGTGATAGCCAGCAAGGTGTATTCCTACGAATCAGGAAAGGACCGGGAACAATTTGAATCGCGGCCGGAACTTTATAGGCCAGGCTATACCCTGGAGCAACGCGTTAAGGCAGAGATCCGTCATCAGGCATGGACCGCTCGCATTCAGGAGCGCAGTCCGGAGAGCGTTCCCAAGGCACGTTTTGGAGCGATCGCAGCCGGGGAGAAAGTAATCGCCTCGACAGATTCCGCTACGCATCGCTTTCTAAAAGAGCGCTACTCGGATGTCCTGGCCGTGGAAATGGAAGGCTATGGGTTTTTGCGCGGAAGCTACATGAATCAGAGTGTCGGCGCACTGGTCGTCCGGGGTATTTCCGACCTTATCGACGCCAAAGCAACAGCAGATGCCAGTGGCTCGCAAGAAAGGGCGGCGGACGCCGCGAGCGCCTTCGTCTTCGAATTGTTGAGTCATCTCGGCGAAGCATGTACGGATAAGGCCACGATAATCGGTCAGGCCGATTCCTCTCCACGAGAATTTACGCCCGACCCTCGGGTGGAACCCTTCATAAAAGGCATCAAGCTTGCTCAATGGGAAAAGGCGGCAGAAGCCGCACTGCGTATTGTGGAGTTAACGGATCACGCCACAGGGCGAAATGAGATATTCGAGGCACTCTTTGCATACGAGGAGTGCTCCGAGGAGAACGACAGGTTCTGGGGAGCCTTGCATACGCTCGAATGCTGCGTGAAGATCGCTCCCTGGTTGATCACACGCGCCCGCTTGAGCCAAATGGCAGAGCACGAGAATTTCACGATTCGGTCATCGGCAGCGTCGATTTGCATGGACCTTGCTCATTCCGCTCCAGCCCTCGTACCCATTGACATCCTGCTGAAGTTGTCCGTACACGACGAGGATTGGTACGTTGAGGCTCCAGCCAATGCAGCGCTGAAAGAGATGGTCCGGTTATTTCCGGATGTGCTGAACGTGTTTTATTCCCGCCTCCGAAGCGGGATCCCTGAAGCGCGTGCTCACGCAGCATCCCACATTAGAAGCGTGGCAACAGAAGAACCGGAACTCCTTGATGCGAAACGGTTGACTGCGGAAATCAAGAAACTGAATCGGATTGGCGACACGCAGTCCGAGGAATATCTCACCGAAGCACTGGAGAAAGTCAAGAAAACCAAACGAGTTGCGGACCGTCGATATGGACTGTGAATTATTTCCGGGTGAGCGGAGGAACAGATGAACTAGTCGGAGCACGAAAGCAATGGTTTCTGCAAACCCCAGGGGACTTTGGCCGGATCGCCCAAAGCAAACTGCATAACAAAATTCAGCCCGCCAGTGAAGTGAATCTTAGCCTGACCGATACGTCTTGGGAAACGAAGCTTTATTGAGCAGAGCTGTGGTGGTGCCTGTGTCTGGCAAACTTATGGCGTGTGCTGCATTTCCCGGAAGTTGCTCACTCCCACGCCGACTAGACGGAACAGCTTGTCCGGACCAAGATCGACACGCTCACGAAGCGAAAGAGCAATCGCAGTCAATTCCTCGCACGAGGCTGGAGGAACTGAAGGCGTGTAGCTTCGTGTCAGGATATCGAATTCTCTTGTCTTCAGCTTCAATACCACTGTTCGGGCAATACGCGACTCGCGCCTTGAGGTTGACCAAACCTTCTCCGCAAGACGCTTGATCAGATCGTCCGTTTCGGAGAGCGGAATATCCTGCTCAAAAGTGTCTTCGGCTGAAATGGACTTGGTCGGTTTGTCAGGTGTAACTGGATTGTTGTCGATGCCGCGTGCAAGTTCGTAGAGGTGCAACCCGTAACGGCCAAAGTGAAACTCGAGGATCGGCAGCGCAAGCGCCCGCAGGTCACCGATCGTTCGGACTCCAATCTGCCTCAGCCGACTCTCCGTCACCTTGCCTACTCCAGGTATACGTCCGACCGGGAGCGGCGGGAGAAAGCTGTCGATGTCTTTCGGCTGAATCACGAAAAGGCCATCGGGCTTATGCCAGTCCGAGGCAATCTTCGCGAGAAACTTATTCGGTGCTACACCCGCCGATGCGGTGAGAGAAAGCTCTTCGCGAATCTGGCGCCGGATGGCTATCGCCACCTTCGTCGCAGTCGACAGCCCTGTCTTGTTTTCTGTCACATCGAGATACGCCTCGTCGAGTGACAGCGGCTCGATCAGGTCGGTATGACGTTGGAAGATCTCCCTTACTGCGCGGGAGACGGCTTTGTAGCGGGCGAAGTCAGGTGGAACAAAAATGGCTTGCGGGCAAAGCCGCTCTGCCGTGACGGCCGGCATGGCGGAATGCACACCAAACTGCCTCGCTTCGTAAGAAGCAGCGCAGACAACGGATCGCTTTCCTTTCCAGGCCACCACCACCGGCTTGCCTCGAAGCGCCGGATCATCCCTCTGCTCGACCGACGCATAAAACGCGTCCATATCTACATGAACGATTTTGCGAAGTGCTGCGGGTTGAGGCTCCAGCAAACTGCCGGTCATGGGGTTGATTGTAAGCGAAGATAGGGCGAAAATGGTAGATGTTTTGAGAGGTGCATGTCCATGAAACGGTCAGGAACGGCCGATCTTCCGCTGCACGGCGGTCATGTACCGCCATGGCTTGCGAACAGGATGACTGAACTCGGTGCTGCCATGGCTGAATCCATCGTCCTCGAATATGGTGCGAGTGAGTTCCTCACCCGTCTAAGCGATCCATTCTGGTTTCAGGCATTCGGCGCTGTCATGGGTATGGACTGGCATTCGTCCGGAATCACGACTTCCGTAATGGGCGCTTTGAAAAGGGGGCTCAATCCCAGGTTCGACGAACTCGGCCTGATGGTCTGCGGCGGCCGTGGCAAGCATTCCCTTCGCACGCCGGATGAGCTTCGTAACTTTGGCATGAACACAGGCCTTGATGGAGATGCCCTGGCGCGAACCAGTCGGCTCACTGCGCGCATAGACAACAATGCGATTGCCGACGGCTTTCAGCTTTACCTGCACTCTTTCGTCATCGCGAAATCGGGCGAATGGGCTGTGGTGCAGCAAGGCATGAATGAGGAGAACCGGTCTGCGCGGCGCTATCATTGGCACTCGTCCTCTGTAAGAGATTTCGTGTCCGACCCGCACACGGCGATCCTTGGTATACCACAGGGAGAGATTCTGAATCTGGTGGATGCGCGCGCGGCGAAGGCACAACATGCGCTGCTGACGATTGCCAAGGAACCGGTCGAGGTATCTTTACATGTAGTGCGCAATTTGACTATGCCTGCGCATCATGACGTTCGAGCGAAAGACATCGATCTGAAGCGCCTTGGTGCCGTCCTGGCGGTCGCACATGAGCAGGAGCTTCGTGACTTCGCTTCCTTCTTGCTGGTCGAAGGTCTCGGGCCGCGAACCTTGCAATCGCTTGCTCTCATTGCCGAGGTCGTCCACGGCGCCCCAAGCCGATTTGCCGATCCAGCACGCTTCTCCTTTGCGCATGGCGGCAAAGACGGGCATCCGTTCCCCGTTCCGTTCAAGACCTATGACGAATCGTTGGCCGTGCTGCGACGCTCTCTCGAAGCCGCGCACCTGGGGCACACAGAGAAGCTCCAGGGCTTTAAACGTCTCGATCACCTGACACGAGCCGTCGAGGATCAGCGCCAGCCGCTCGCTGACTTCGATGCAGCCCTGGCGCACGAACGCCGCATCTCAGCATCGATTGACGGCAGAACCGTATTCGATCACGGGCACCGAACGATAGGCACCGACAAAACCCTCCAGCGCTCCTTATTTGAATGACGAGTTCCGATTCATGGCTCCCACTATGCCGACTTGCACTACGACTTTCTGTTACCGAATAGCTAGCTGGACTGGCCCGCTCGCGCAGCGCCCTTACGCTACGAGCCGAAGCCTTGACTTGGCGAGACCCAAATCTTAGTTTACGGTGACCGCATTTAGCGGCTGCCACAACTCGATTGGGTTCCCCTCCGGATCGTGAATGCGCGCAAAGCGACCGTTCGGATATGTTGTGGGGTCTACCTTCACCACGATACCTGCTGCCTCAAGCTGCCCGGCCATCTTATCCAGATCGCTTACACGGAAATTGATCATCCACTGCTTCATCGAGTCGCCAAAGTAATTGGTCTTCTCAGGAAAAGGCGAAAAACCGTCGGTCCGGCTTGCCAAACTGCGATCTCGAAAAGCAGAGTGCAGAATCTGCCGGCACGTCATCAGTCGTTACTGGCCTACGGAGGCCCGGACATTCTCCTTTGCGCTTTCGACTTTTTTCAATGAGGCGTCAACATCGAATCTGTTGCCGGTTATGGTGATTGTCTCATCGGATCTGTTCGAGCGGGAACGGCCCGTCGTTCCATCCACGCGGCAGTGCATGTCGGATCGTTTCCGCTTTCGGCCCATCCAATGCAGTATGAGCTTGCCGGTTTCGATACTGGATCTGGTGGGAATGCGTACGGGCGAGTCCGCCGGAAGCGCTATCGCGCGCTCTGTGGATCTCGCGCAGCACGCTGAGAAGTGGGGCTATCGGCGGTTCTGGCTGGCCGAGCATCACTCGATCCCCGGCCTGGCCTGCTCGGCGACAGCACTGCTGGTCGGACATGTGGCCGGTGCAACGAACCGTATCCGCGTGGGCAGCGGCGGCGTGATGTTGCCGAACCATGCGCCGCTGGTAGTGGCCGAACAGTTCGGGACCCTCGAGGCACTCTACCCCGGACGAATCGATCTAGGCCTGGGGCGGGCGCCTGGTGGCGATTTTCACACCATGCGAGCGCTTCGGCGCGACCTGCGCCAGAGCGGCGACGATTTTCCTGAGCTGCTGCAGGAATTGAGGACCTATCTCGGTTCGGAGCTGCCCGGTCAGGTGGTCAAGGCATTCCCCGGGCAAGGCAGCGGAGTGCCAATTACTTTGTTGGGGTCCAGCGAATTCAGCGCTCACCTTGCCGCCATGCTGGGCTTACCATTCGCCTTCGCTGCGCATTTTGCTCCCGATTTGCTGGAATCCGCTTCGCGCTTGTATCGGGCTCAGTTTCAGCCGAGGGAGGTTCTTGAGCACCCGTGGCTTATGGTGGGTGTGCCAGTCATTGCGGCGGAAACAGACGCCGCAGCGCAACGACTTTTCACCACCCCGCAGCAGCGTTTCCTGCGTCTGATCCGCAGCCAGTCGGTGGAGTTGCTGCCTCCGGTGGACTTAATGGATGAGATATGGGACGAATGGGAGCGTGCCGCAGTCGAGAGCAAACTCCGCGCCGCCATCGTAGGATCGGATTCCACCGTCGAGGCCGGTCTGCGCCGGCTGCTGGCGACCACCGGAGCGGATGAGATCATCGCAGTAACCGACACCTGGGATCACGCGGCACGGCTGGATTCGTATGAGCGCATGGCTGCGATAGCACAGAAGATAGACCGGAATTAAGGAGTGCCGTGGTGCGCAATGAGGAGGGTTTGGGGAATTCTTTGCCTGATTTCCTGGCATTGGATTGCATTACGCTGTTGTCATTGGGGGGGCAACTTCGGAACCATCAGGAGGATTCCCCACCCGCTTCACCGACCATGCCGAGCATGAGGATTCCTCAACACGAGCCGACTTCCCGTTACCGATCCGGAAGAGCGAAGGCCAGGGCGACCACTTTCCGTATCAGATACTAGGTTTTAGGGAGCTTCTCACGCACCTGTTCGGGAAGCTCGTTTGAACTGAGGCCCTCGCGTACAAGTTCGACGATCCGCTTCTTGAGGATTATGTCCGATTCGCCTTCCAGCAGAATGAGGCGCGTAAGTGCCACGAGTTTGTTGCCAGTGAGATTGGCCAAATCTGCATGACATTTATTTACGACCGAGTCAACCGTGGTACCGTCTATAGGATCGAGTACTATGGATGCCTTTTCCAGAAGAGATTCATCAAAGAGTACGAAGCCTACATCGTCGAGACGTTGTCCGCCCAATGCAAGTGCCCGCGCAATTCGCTCAACGTTGGCAAGGTCTCTGTCAACCTGAAAAACGGACAACCTGTTTTGAGATGTACTCAAATCGCCAAGCGGGTCTGCCGGAACATCGCCGACATCGATTAGTGGCTGCGCGTCGGTCTTCAGCCAGCGGTTCTGTCTAACCTTGCGCAGCAACTTCGCCATGAGTCGCACCTAGCTGTTCGATAACCTTTTGAATCAGGCGCCGTAGTTCGGGTACGGGCTCTTCTGTCTTCACGCTTTCAAGGAACTCAAGCGCACGACGGTCGTCAAGGGATGCAAAGCCAAGAATAGCGCCGTCGCGGACCCGCGATGATCTGTGCCTTAAGCCACGCTGCAATAGGGCCCAACGTGATGCGAGAATACGCCGGTCCTCAACATCTGCGAGACGCCTAAGCGTTTCTGACCCGACGTCGGAGTTTGCGGTCAACGAAAATAGGTACTCTGCCGTGGCATCGATCGCTGCGTTTCCATATTGCGCCACGAAAAGCAGCAACTCTCGGGCAAAATTGCTATCCATGCCATCTTCGAAGAACTCAGATGCGCCCCTCTCAAACATCTGCCTCATCTGCTCCACTAATGCTGGGTCCACACTTGCTGGCAAACTCTCAGCACTGGTCACGATCTCACTGCGCCTCCAGGATAGAAGTGCGGTAGGTCCGGGACTAACGGATAATGCCGAAAGCGCTACCGCAAATACAAGGTGCCGCGCAATAGTCAGTGCAGCCGGTGAGGATGTTGCGTTTGTTTCCGCTTTCAGAGTGGTCCGTTCGAGAGCGTCCGGCAGTTGAGAAGGAGCGGTCGAAACCGTTTGCTCGAATCTCTGGACCGCCGGTACGGCCGTGTCCAAATCAGAGTGCAGCTTCACCGTTTTACAACTCCATTCGTGATGAGATCGCGACCATGCTCAATTAGCTCGTCCATTATTTGCGCAAGTCGGCTTTTGGGCAGCTCACCCTCATATTCCTGCGCTGTGTTGATATCAATTTCGGATTGAAGTGCAATCGTTGTATTTAGTCCTTGGGCGAAAGGACCGCCAGGCGCATTCAGCGCAATGAGCTTGAACATTGTGACTGCCCATTTGCTTAGCCGATTGATCACAAGTCCTTCGATGTCCGATCGGCTTTGCGTCGGCAGATTGATCTGAAATAGGAAATCTGATGATTCCGGGTCAACTTGGACCGGGACATAGTCAGGTAATCGCAAATAAGCTGCACGCTTGTCCCGCTCCTGATGCGATAGAACACCGCCTAGCGCTAGCCGATTCACATCTGGAATGTCCTCAAATCCCAGCCACTGTTTCGATAGCTCCGAGAAAACGTCGAATGCTTCGACAGCACTTCCGATGGACGGAGGCTTGGGTTCTGTAGCGGCTGGCCCTTGGATGGAGGAAGCTTCTATTGGGATCGGCCCCAGGAACCAATCGACTCGGTCGGGCTGTGTTGAGACGACAAGAGTTCTTGGTCCAAATCTGCCCACCGCTTGGGATGAGCCGAGTCTTGGATTTGACGTGATTTGCTCTGGATCGGCGCCTCCAAGTCTGGTCCACCAGTCGGCGGCTGGTAATGAGGTGCCCCTCAAAGTGAACGCCGTGCAGCGCAGCTGATTGGCTGTCCAATCATCGAAAGCTAGTCGTGGCATAGTATTACGCTCGGATTAGATTCTACCGCGCTTTCGTCGAACGGCAGGGAAGGCGATGCGGGGGCGCAGACGGGAATCGATGTATCGGGTGTATTCATACATAAGCCTTCGATTTTCCCTATTGGTAACGGGGAACGGAGATGTCGCCGATCAATGGCTCTGGAGGCGGGCCGAGATTCTGAATTCCGGCAAGGTCCAGGTTGACTGGCAACGCAGACGTTAGAAGGCAGTCACCATCCAGACCAGCCCACGACGGGTAAGATGTCGCCCTGCGCTCCACCCCCGCAGGTGGCAAGATTTCGAGTGTGCTGGGTACAGGATTAATTGACTGTATTCCCCGGCTCTCTACCTGCGGCCAAAGTTGCCGACGATCACCTTGGACTCGGTGACGATGGAATCCACGTAATCGGCCCACCACTGAAGCATTTTCTTACGCTGTATTGCGTACTCAGCGCGGTTATAGATTCCTGCGATGCCCCCTGTTTCATGGCTGAGGGCCTTCTCAACCACGTCTTTGGACCAGCCATTCTCCGATCCATGCTCGTTGAGCAGGGTCGACGCCGTTCTTCGCTGATCGTGAATTGTGAAAGGCTCCATTTCGAACGTCAAACCTTCAAGCGCCTTGTTTAGGGCGTTCTTTGCGAATGGCTGGTTCTGCTTGCCGCGCCCAGGCAGGACAAACCTCGATCCACCGGCGAGCGCCTTCAACTCGCGGAACATAGCCGCTACTTGCCTCGACATGTATACGGTGTGCTCGTGCTCCTCGCCTTTCTTGCCTTTCATGTGTTCCTTCGGTATCGTCCATTCTCCGGTTGTGAAATCGATTTCGTCCCAAGTCGCAAGAAGAATCATGGACTTTCTGGCGAGCGTGAGGAGGAGGATGTGCAGGGCGAGTTTGAACTGTCGGCGGATGTTGCTGCGGTAGATGACCTGAAGATACTCGCGTATCTCCTTGGGAGGAAGATACCGGCTACGCCGCGTCGCCTTGCCAATGTATCGGGTGGCAACCATCGCGGCCGGGTTTATCGTTGCGAGTTGTAGCTCCTCCGCGTAGTCGTACATGCGCTTGATTGTGTTTCGGAGACAGATTGCTGCCGATGGGTGGCCACCGTCTCGTTTTGGATATACGACCGACTGGACGTCGAGCGCGGTGATGTCCTTCAGTGGTCGATCTCCCAAAGCTGGGTACAGATCCTTCTCCAGGTAACGGAGTTCGCCGCTCGGATCCTTCCAGTTCTTCGCAACCTGCTCGTCGTAATAACGCTGACCGAATGCCTTGACGGTCAGAACCTCCGCATCCGCGATGCTCTCTTCGCGAAGTTTCCGCTTCTCTTCTGCAGGGGATTTTCCCTCCGCCACTTGAGCTGCGAGCTTGTTACCTGCCTCCCGTGCCTTCTTCAGCGTGAGGTCTGGGTAGCGGCCAATTACAAGCTTGTCTTGCTTGCCGTTGAAGCGGTATTTGAATATCCAACTCATTGCGCCGCCAGGGGTTACATCAATATACAAACCCCTCTCCACGCGCTTGGAGTATCTTTTAAGCGATGGACGTAACTTATTTATTTCTCTGTCTGTTAAGCTCATTTTGAGTCTCCAGATGAAAAAATCATTATATAACAGCTCTGGAGACTTGCTGGAGACTCGAAACTCGTCGGCTATCTCCGGAGCGCTCCGAACACATTCGGACATTTAACTTTTTATTTTCAATGATTTATATGTGATCTGCGAATCGGGCCGGAACCCGCCGAAAGCCCAATTATTTTCCGATGCAGAAAGTGGAGAATATCAAATTTAGGATGTCGTCGGCGGTGGTTTGACCGGTGAGTGAGTCGAGCGCCCACAGCGCACGATAGAGATCGAGCAGGATCATCTCATGAGGGATTTTAGTTGCGGTGGCGCGCGCGGCGTCGGCCAGCGCTGCCAGCGCGGCAGTGATGGCCTGGTGCTGGCGCAGATTCGTCAGCAGGCCGGGTTCGGCGGCGGCTCCGCCGGTGGCCAGTTCCACGATGCGCGCGCGCAGCGCGGCAATGCCTTCTCCGGTGAGCGCGGAGGTGCTCAGAACTATCAAATCCTTCAGCGCGGGATTGTGCCCAGGAAGGACGGGGTTTTGCGCGAGTTTGGAACGTGCATCGCCGGCTTCGAAACCCGTTCCACGACTCGTTCCAAGATCCAATTTCATTCGAGGATCCGGTATCAGATCGCATTTATTGACGGCCACCAGCGCCGGCCTGCCGGCGACGGCAGCAAGCAACCGATGCTCTTCTTCGTTCAGCGACTGCGTGGCATCGAGCACAACCAAGACCAGAGCCGCATCGGCCAGCGCTTCGCGGCTGCGCGCAATGCCGAGCTGTTCCACTTCTTCGCGGCCTTCGCGCAGGCCGGCAGTATCGACCAGCTCGATGGGAATGCCGTCGAGCGCTATGCGTTCGGTTACCAGGTCGCGCGTGGTGCCGGGGGCCGCGGTCACGATGGCGCGCTCGCGTTCGACGAGCCGGTTGAAGAGCGAGCTCTTGCCGGCGTTGGGCCGGCCGACGATGGCCAGGGTGAGCCCGTCGTGCACAATGCGGCCGCGGGCGAATGAGGCTTCAAGCGCAGCGAGGGGCGGCTTGAGCGTTTCAATACGCCGCGCAATCTCGGCTTGCGGCGTGACGTCCACGTCGTCTTCGGCAAAATCGATGCCGGCTTCGAGCAGTGCTACCAGCTCCACCAGCTGTTGCTTGACGGGCGCTACGCGATGGCTGAGCGCGCCGCCCATCTGGCTGGCGGCCTGGCGCGCCTGGGTGAGGGTTTGCGCATCGATGAGATCGCGCACCGCCTCGGCCTGAGTAAGATCGAGCCGGCCGGATAGAAACGTGCGCTGCGTGAACTCACCGGGTGCGGCCAAGCGCGCACCTAAGCCGATGGCGCGGCGCAGCAACAATTCCAAAACTACGGGCGAGCCGTGCGCGGCGATCTCCACAACGTCTTCCGCGGTGTAGGAGTGAGGCGCGGCAAAGAAGGTGACCATGGCCTCGTCGATGCGCGATGGTGCATCCGTGTCAGCTAGTTCGGAGGCATTCTCCAGCACATCGGCCAGCCGTGCGCGGCCGGCTTCGAGCGGCTGGCGCAAACTCACGAGCTGCGCGGCGATCGAAGCGGCCTGAGGTCCGCTCAAGCGCACGATGCCGATGCCGCCGCGGCCGGGCGGAGTGGAAATCGCCACGATGGTATCGGAATTCTGAGGAACGTCGGTCATGCACTTCCCCTAGCAGGCTGCTGAAAAATGCAGGAGAGTCATTTGGAAAGATGTGGTGTGCGGTTTAAGGCTCTCAGCTCCTGGTCCATGAGGCGTAATCTGTAAGGGCGTCCTGATCGGCCGGGTCCGGGCGATTCACGAGCGGATCGAGCTTGTCGCACTTCTTCCGGTAGACTTCGACGTCCGGGTCCTTTTGACTACG